>JADYXS010000006.1 GCA_021772155.1 Candidatus Obscuribacter sp. | reverse complement strand
TAGCATGTCGTCCGATATGTTGCCGCCCCCCTGAACATTGGTAATCAAGACGATTACCCGCACATGACCGATTTCCTCTTCCTGCTCGCTTATCCCACGGGCTGCTATGCGTGCGGCTCCCTGTTCAACGCTGTTGCCTTTTTCTTTGAGGAAATCGGTACGATCCGTCCAAGTGCAGACAATATCTGCATTTTGAACATTCTCGACAACGGTGTATGCGAGCCTATTCTGTGAAGCCTTCATCCAGGCTTCTATAGAATCGATCAGAATTTCGTTGTAATACTCTCGGAATCCACCGACCCGCTGACCGGCTTCATCTGTGCCATTGGAAATGAAGATTCTTATGGGCACTCGACCACGCTGCCAGCGCTGCAATTTTCCTGCGGGGCAAATGCTCTCGAGGTAGTCGATTGTTTGTGGATTAGACTCGATCTGACGCGAAGATTGCCTTTTCAAAGCGCTGATCATGCCTTGCACCTGACCCCGGTCAGCTGCCCGCGGCTCGCGCTTCAGATACTCTTCAAACCAGCCGATTGCCTCATTTGGCTGATTCATCATTTGGTAACAGGTGGCGATGTTAGGGATGCACTCGGTGAGCTTCTTGTCGAGCTTGATTGCTTGCTCGTACGACGCGATCGCTTTTGGAAAGTCTCCGATTTCGCTGTAGCACAGCCCGAGATTGAAGAAAATATGCGGAGAGCTAGGCCACATGCCGGCTGCTCGCTCAATCAATGGGCGAGCAGCAAATGGTTTCTTCGCTTTCATAAGTGTGGCGCCTTGAATGAGCAGGTTTGCTGCCTGGCGCTGCTCCTCGGTTTGCGGAGCTAGCACTATTCCATTGGTTTTGGCCAACGCTAATGGCGTCGCAACCAACGCTGCGACGGCTATCATAAAAGCCAAGGTGGAACAAAGAACGCGAATCATTGACTTCATCGTACCCATCATGAGTTTTCCCCTCTCAGCAGGACGGTAAAAACACAGACTATTGAGGTGATTCGCCAGGACGCGTCGGGCGTATCTCTGCCGTTAATTATGTTGAGGCTGCAATCGTTATGCCGTGGTTTGTCAAGACAGGAATTTCACTTCATAAAGTGGTTTTTGGATCTAGATCTTTTGTAGTTTGATTGCCTCCCTATCAGTCAGTTTCATGAGTTCAACCTAGCCCATAAAAGCTCAAGCCATGCACCAATCCAGCGAAATTATTTAGCGAGTCGACTTGCTGTATGGGACTGTAGCTCTGACTGATTCACCAGCTTCGAATTTCCAACTTACTCACTTGAAGGCGCGTGCCGTTTGTTTAGCGCCTTTTGGAGACTGTCATGAAAAATCACCTTTGTGTTCCAGCTGATCCTGTCAAGCTCGGCAAGATCAAGCTGTCGAACATCTACCTCACTCGTATTGGTAAAAGAGAGGGTTTCACTCTCTGGGTTGTAAATAGCGATCGTGTCTGTGCCGATTTGTACCCACCTTTCCTGATGGGCGGCAATGATCAACGCTATCGTTTCAATCCAGAGAATGAAATCTGGCTCGACAACTACATGTGCGTCGATGAGCTGGAAACCACTCTGGCCCATGAAGTGCTCGAACGCAACTTGATGCGCGAACGCGGTTGGACTTACGACAAAGCTCATGAGTCATTGCGCTCCCTCGACACAACCATTCGCAATCGCCATCGGGTACTGGTTCTAGCCAATCTCAGTCGTCTTTACCGTCAAGAGCACCGGCACGTAGAAGTGCTTTCCAGCGTCTACCGCGGTTACTACGGCACTCGCAAGGGCGTTCGCATCTGGCTTGTTGACGGATGGGCGGTGCGCCAGAAGCTGTCGTATAACTTCGGCTTTCCCGGCGGGCACGACTTGATGAATCCTGAGCTGATACCTGCCGGCGAGATGTGGCTAGATGCTGGCATGCCCGTTGGGCAGCTGCACTACGCGCTGGTGCAGATGCAAGCCGAGCGTACAGCGTTGATTGCTGGCGCCACCGCTAGTGATGCCTACGAGCGTGGGCTGGAGGAGCGCGAGGAGGAGCGCAAGCGCCAAGAAAAATTGTGCCTCAAGCACGAAGCGAGGCTACCACCAGTGTCCACCGGAGTTCGCGTTCGCGGACATAAGGTGCCTTAAGTTGAGGAACGAGGAGTAATGGAAATGATTACCAACAAGACCCCAGATCGTATAGTCGAACTCAGTCAGGCGATCTTCGCTGCTTCTGCCGAACTGGAGCAGATCTTCCGAGCACTAACGGCGGAAGCCGATACGCAGATGGCTGCCGCCGCCCTCGCCTTCATCAACGAGCGCACCACGCGTGGACCGCTCTTTGCGTCTTACGCTGAGGCGCATGAGACCTTGCTTAAAGCTGTGGTCGCTGCCTCGAACATACGGGAGCTGTCGAAGCGTTCTACAACCCAGCGTACCGACTCCACATGGCTAAGCGGCATCGTGCGCGGTGGGCAGCGTCCGTCTGACATCCGGGCCGTCTGCGCGCGCAAAACTGCAGATAGCGATAACGATGGTGGCGGTGCGGAAGTAGCACAGACGGAAGGGGGCAACGAGTCTGAGACGGCATCCCGTCCGGGGCCAAAGGTGCGTGTGGAGCGACATCCGGGCTCGCGATGGATAGAGGTTCACTACGCCGAGCTGCCGGTCAATGAATGGGTCGCTGCTGGCAAGGATGGGCTTGTCGCCCATGATCCCAGCTTGGACGTTGTGAATGTGAAACTGGGCGAGCTCGGCATGAAGCCGGATGAAATCGCGCTGGCCTTCGTAGAGGAGCCCGGTCCCTCGTTGACCCGTCAGTAAGGGCAGCAAAAGCGACTCGCTGGCGAAGCGCAAGCGTTAGAAAAATTGTGCGTCAGGCACGAAAGCAGGCTGTCGTTAGGTTTGTTAGACAGTAGCAATGCGCCGCAAAGAAGCACGAACAAACCGTAAACAGAACAACCAAAACCATATCGGAGTAAGTCCCTAGAGTCGGACGTCTAAATGGTCGGCGCCGCATACCGCGAAGCAGTACATCTTTGCTTTGCGGTATGCGACTTTGCATGCAAACGAAAGGCGGCCATTTTCGCGGCTGCTTGCCTCTCCGCATCGTTCAAATAACCCCCGTTTTTCTTTGCATTGAGCTGGCTTTCGCTTGTCGTGAGCCATTCAAAGGTTTTTTGCAAAACCCGCATATCCTGAGAAAGGAACATCATGAATAAGCTGTCAACGTCCCCATTCAAGTATCTGCGCGATTTCCTCACGCGAGGAGCGCTGTTCGTTATTCCGATTTGGCTCACACTTTTCGTGGTCGGAATGGTCTATGGCCTCACCGAGGCCTGGCTGGGCGGCCTGACCTCGCAGATCGTGCGTTGGATCGTGCCCAGTGACTGGTTGAATCTGCTCGGGCTTCCCGACGGAACGATTCCGGGTCTGAGCCTGATTGCAGGCCTGGTCCTTCTGGTCGGACTCGGTGCAATTGCTTCGCGGCAAGTAGGTAGACAGGGTTTGCGCCTGATCGACTACGTTTTCCTCGCTATTCCGGGCGTGAATACGATTTACGCGTCCGCGCGAAAGATTATCGAGGCTGTGGGAGAGCCTGGGAAGTCTCGGTTTCAGAAGGTAGTGTTGATCAATTGGCCTGGTCCAAGCTCCAAGGTGATTGGCTTTGTCACTAACGAGGTCATCGAATTGGGCTCGGGCAGGAAACAATACTGGGTCTTCGTGCCGACGGTGCCCAACCCGACCAGCGGATTTGCGATCTTGATCTACGCGGACGAGGCGACGCTTACCAACTACAGCACTGAGGACGGGTTCAAGCTGATTATCTCAATGGGAGTTATCGCTCCTGGGTCAAGCTTGAACAGCCAGCAGACCTGAGTAACCTTCAGTAGAAGTGTCAGAAGCGCAGCCCAGCCTGGGCACTCTGGCACTCTAGCGGCAAGCGTTGAAAAAAATGGTGCCGGCAGTGTAGCCCGTCGCCGAATCAACAAAAACTTTTTCATGGAAAAATCATGGCCAATTCTCAGTTCCATCTTGAGTACACAGACGTCACCGAGGCCCGCCAACAAGGCGTTCTGCTATGCAACCAGGGCGTGCAGCAGTGGAATCAACGCAATGACGCCGTCGGCAGCATTCTCTATGCACAAGGAGGCATTCTCGGACTGCTCGCCGATGTGCTACGCGAACAGAATCTGAACAACAAGCTGCTTGAGCAGGTTGCTGCAGTCGACAACAAGTCTCCGAATGCCGAGCAGTTGTTGTTGGCTGTTTCTTCGCTGTCTGTATCTGCTCAGTGCATGGTGCAAAGCGCTCTGAACACGCTGGCAGCGATGAAAAGTTGCGTTCTCTATGCCGAACAGCTCAACGAGTCCGCTGATCCGCGAGCGCGTGTCGGCGTCGACATTCATCTTGGCATTAGCGAATCTTCGCAAGAAATCGTCAAGCAAGCGCTGCGCCCGCTAGGAGTCCTGCGCGCCCAGGCGACTCAGATCTTGCACCGCTACAAGCAGGCGAACAAGGTGGTGTAGTCTTCTGCAGGCTTTTTCAAGGAAGGGAGAACCACGATTAAAATCGGGGTTCTCCTTTTAGTGCTTGGATATACTATATGAACTAATAAAATGTGTCCAAAAACGCTAAGCCCAAAACCAGGGGCTTAGCGCTGGCGATGAGCCTAACAGCAGACGGATGAAGCAGCAGGAATGCCATTCGATTGGACATTCCCACTGCATCTCCGACCTTCACGTGGCAGTCCGAAAACTGTTATCCATGAGAACAATCCGCCTGCTTACTTGGCGATCTTTTCCACGCTGCCATCGGGCAAACGGCGGTAGTTGAGGTCCCAGGTGAGGTAAGCCCGGATGTAATACGTCTTGGTGACCGCCGTTTTGCCAGATCCGGTCGTGACGTCCGCGTATCGCAAGAAGCGGATGCCGGCGTTGCGCAAGCCGCGCCCTTCTTTGCCAGGAGCTTCGCTGACCAGGAACGAATTGGCCTTGACGAACTCCCTGATCAGCGCCGACGGCAGTGGTGCGAACCGTCCGATGGCGGCGAAGTCTGTTTCGTGCTGCTGGAAGTTTCTGCCTGCGGCGACCTGATACCAGGTCATGCAACCGCTGATCATCACTTCACGATGCTCAAAGCCGATGGTCGTTCCCGGTGAAATGGCTGGCTCGTTCGCCGCGACAAACGAATTGCCGTTGGCAGAATCGAGGGTGAACATGTTGCGGATGACCAGCGATTTGATCAGCCTTTCCAGGAAAGGCGGCACTTCGATTTCGTTTACTGCCGGTGTGCCCGGGATTGCTTTGTGGACCCTGGCCCAACCGCAAAGAGCGCATTGGTTAATGCAGCCTTCGGAGAGCAAGAACAGGTGTTGTTCCTGGGCTCGCTGTTGGTTGGCGATGCACTCGGGGCACTGGGGAGCGGCGGTTTCGATGATTTTCATTTTGATTTCCTTCTCGTCGTAGCGAGTTAGCCGGATTGATATCCGGCGAATTAAGGTTTGGAGAACCCAAGGTATTTATCCGTCCCGTAAGACGGTACCGAGGCTTCTCCAGGGATGTTTGAAGCAGCGGGAAAGCACGGAGCTTTACCAGGAGCTGCTGCCGAACTCCTGGTGATTTTCTGAACATCGAGGTTTTGTTTCTCAAGTCCAGATGATTCGGTCGGGTCCGATGCCGTGTCGAAACACGATGCTGGCGTCTTCATCAACGATCAGCAGCTGGTTCATACCAATGACGCTGAGCTGTTTTGGGATGAAGATGAAGCCGCGGCATTTGTTGAAGATGCCGTACTGGAACCCGAAGTCGGTTTGCTTCGGCGAAGTCTTCTGGGTGAAGTTGATGAATAGTTGCGGGTTCAGGCAGTGCTTCACTCCGCGAACTACGTCACCGATGGCGTCGTCTTCGCCGTAGAGATTGCCTCCTCCGATGCAGACAGCCACATCTGCAGGAAGCTGCTCGCGAACGTGTTGCACGAATGGTGCCAGCGTCCAGGGTAGCTTTCCCTTGAGGTTGGAGAACCAGTCGTACTGGACCAGTGCGTCGTGGAAGTGGATGGCTGTGCCGTCCGCTGCGAACGCCAGGACTGGCGTGCAAAACGCTGCGCCATCGTCGTAGATAATCCGGGGATTGTTTGGAGTGCTGGCGGTGCTCCAATGTCCGAGCGGATGCGCAACCGGATTGTCCTTGTCCACTCCGAATGTCTGCACAATCAAGCTTGGGTCGAACTGCCCGGCGAGTTTGCGCAGTGTAGTGGGAGTGGCGTAACCGGTCATCAGATTGAACTGCGGATGTTGCTTGGCCGCTGCCACGGCTTTGCTGTGAGTGACTACTGGTCTGGTAGCTCCCCAGAGCTTGGTCGCCAGCTTGAAGTTCCCCAACAGCTCGAGGTAAGCGAGGATCTCGTTCACCAGAAAGTCCACAGGTTCGTCACCTTTCAGTACCGCATACAGTGCCTGCGTCATCTCCCAGAGACGAGCGGGAATGTGCCGATTTCCCAGGAAGGGAGCGCCAAGCAGGTCAGCACCTTCCAGGAAAACCCGCAGGCGGTCCCGGGCATTGGTGCAGTGCATGGTGTGAGGATGAGAACTGTTTTGCACGTACGAGAAGTAAGTGCCCTGATGCAGAGTCCGCGCGAACTCCTCGGCGGTGTCATCCGCTTGCACCGCCGGCGAGTCCAAGTTCAATGCTGCCAGGTCTGGTGGTAACGCATCAACTAGTGCCACGCCATGATTCCAGCATAGCTGTCCAACAGGTTGATTCATGATCTTCTCCAGTCAGAGCTTAGAGGGAAAGGCCGAACCCGAGCCGCGAAGGGCGCAACGAACAATTCGTTGCGCCCAGTTCCCGTGGGTTACTCCATGAACGACACGGCGTACATGGCGAGCAGTCCGGCAATCATGATGGCGAACTGAATGCGCGACTTGCGCGGACAGGTCTCCTTCTGCAACTGCGGGATCAAGCCACACGCCGCGATGTACACGACGGTGCCGGCGCCAATAGGCGTCAGGATTCCGGTGAGCCCGTCAACGGAGCTTCCGAGCCACAGCGTCAAAACGGTGCCCATGAGAGCAACCACGCCAGACACCATGTTTACCCAAACGGCTTGCATGCGCTTGAACCCGGCGTTCAGCAGCACACCGAACTCACCGAACTCCATCGGCAGTTCGTGCAGCACGATGGCAATCGTGCAGGCGATGCCCAGCGGGATGCTGTTCATGAACGCCACAGCAATCAGTACTCCGTCACCGAAGTTGTGGATGCTGTGCGAGACAAGGCTCATCCAACCGGTGGGATGGATGTACTCGGCTCGGTGTGCGTGCCCGTGACCGCCGAAATGGTGGTGCTTTATGGGCGGGGCGCCGTGCACATGCTTCAGGGGCTTCAAACTGCAGTCGACATGGGAGGCGACGCGGTTGCAGTGAAGGTTGAGCATCTTCTCAAGCACGTAGCAGCCGACGAATCCAACCAGCAACAGCATTCCTGCCGTAGTGGGTGAAGACGCTTCTTCGAATGTTTCCGGCAGCAGGTGGAAGGCAGCATTGCCGAGCATGGCGCCTGCAGCCAAGGCAACCAGGTAGGACACCATCTTGTCGAAGGTCGTCTTCTGCAGGGAAAGCAGGAAGACGCCGGCAAGGGCTATGAGAGACAGGATGGACACGCTGGCGAGCGCCCACATCCAGGTTTCAAGTGAGACAGCACCAGCGGCGTTGTGAACGTGGTCGTGGTGGTCGTGGGCGAGGATCAAAAAGTTCATAAACATAGTGAGGGTCTCCCTCAGGTTAAGGTTGACCAATGCCAAGCTGGCACCGGGAATTAGAAGAGAGTCCGCAGCTGCACGAGAGAGAATTGCATGCCATTGGCGATACAACAGGTCCCTCGTACAGCCTCAAGCTCGCGCAGTAACATCTCGGATCACCTGTGATGGGTGATTCTGAGAGGTAACTGCTGGAGAGCTTTGTTTTTGAGGCTTGAAGTGGGGTCTACTCGGGGTGAGTTATGCGGATGTACCAGACCATATGAAAAGTGCCCACTTGAAAACAATAAAGTTATGGTTAATATAGTGAGGCTCTGCTTGGTCATGCACGGCTGCGCGAAAGTCCGCTCGTTAGAGGGTGGAACTTTGTTCACATCGGCTGAATCTAGAGAAGAATGGAAATCATTGTCATTTATAATCGCAGAGAGGAAACGCCTGAATGCCGACATTAGACCGCGCAACTGAACAACTTGCTCCAGCCGTTTCAGCTGGTAAGTGGTTTAACGCGGACTCACTGGGCATTCTTGCGGCCGTAGTATGCGTAGTTCACTGCCTGGCTTTGCCTGTTATGGCTATGGCCCTGCCCGCTCTGACAGCTGGCAGCGGTCATGAGGACCTGACGCACTACATTTTGGCTGGTTTCGTGGTGGTGTTCTGTCTTTTTGCCATTGTCCCGGGCTATAAGCGACATCACCAAAAAGAAGTTCTGGCTGGCATGCTAGTCGGACTAGGCCTGGTTTTGTTCGCCACATTTATCGCCGAACCGTACCTTGGTGAATTATGGGAAATGCCTTTAATCACTCTAGGCAACCTTGTTGTGGTTGTGACTCACTTGCGGAATCGGAAATTGGTTTCGGCGCCACGCTGCTGTTAGTTTAAAAAAACATCGCTTCATTTTGCTTGTTTAGAAGCATCGCAGGCGGATAGTTTTCTTTCGTCCATTTATTCAATTACAGTTTTTCAGGAGAAAAGCTATAGCACCCAGTTAGTGCCTCTTTTTTCTAAGTGATCATCAACGCCAGCGGGCGTCCACGTTAATCCGGGCACACAGCAATGCGCCTTTTCTAGGTCATAGCGAACGCCAGATGGCGTTCAACCTTTATCCGGGCGACACAGCTGTGCGCCTTCTAGGAGATAATTCCATGCAGACTCGGCCAGCGGCCGCCGAGTCAACGCTGGCAGGCGACCCGAATAATAACAATCCGTTCGGCGCCAAATTAGCGTTGACTCTACTGCTGCTTTTGAACCTGCTCAATTACATTGACCGGCAAATTTTGGCAGCAGTCATTCCGTATCTCAAGACCGAATTCTTTGCGCCCGGGCAGGACCACGGCTGGTTGGTGAACAACTTGCTGTCCTGGCTTGGTGGCATACTCGGTTCCGACAATCCAGAAAACGCCATGATGGGGCTTCTCGCCATGGCTTTCATGCTTTCGTACATGTTCATGGCGCCCGTCTTCGGCGCATTACCGATCAAGCGTTGGACGCTTGTGGCTGTTGCTGGGGCGCTGTGGAGCATAGCCACAGGTCTTTGCGGCATGGCCACAGGGTTTGCAGTGCTGCTGCTGACTCGCGCCCTTGTGGGCGTTGGGGAAGCCGGCTACGGCCCTATCGCGCCCACTTTGATCGCTGACTACTTTCCGCAGAGTCGGCGCAGCGCTGTGCTGTCCTGGTTCTACGCAGCTATTCCTGTAGGTAGTGCACTGGGCTTCATTCTTGGTGGGCTGGTAGCTGCGGCCTGGGGCTGGCAATGGGCGTTTTACGTCGTTGTGCCGCCAGGGCTGATTTTGGCCGCGGCATGCTACTTCATGCGCGAACCGAGGGTAGGACAGTTTGATGGTGTTGCATACACCGCCGAACCACCAAAGCGCATCGGTCTGTGGACGGCTTACGGGCAGCTCATACGCAACCCTTCGTACGTGCTTTGCACGCTCGGCATGGCTGCTATGACCTTCGCCATCGGCGGCATAGGCTTCTGGATGCCGGACTACGTGCACAACGTTCGCGGAGTTGAAAACTTGACGCTGGTCAATACTGCATTCGGTTTGATCCTCGTCGTTTCAGGCATCGCTGCCACCCTCATAGGCGGCAAGCTGGCTGACCACCTTCGCTCTCGGGTTCGTGGCTCGTACTTCCTCATTTCCGGCATCGCCATGCTTGTGGGATTTCCCTGCGCGTTGCTGATGCTCTGGACACCGTTTCCCTACGCTTGGATCTTCATCTTTCTGGCGGCATTCTGCCTGTTCTTCAACACCGGCCCAACGAATGCCATTCTCGTGAACGTCACGCACCCGGCAATTCGGCCGACGGCCTTTGCGCTGAACATCTTCGTCATCCACGCCCTTGGTGACGTGATTTCCCCGCTGATTATCGGTGTTATCACGGACGCGACGGGAAGCATGAACATCGCGTTTGTCGTAGTTGCCTGCACGATGCTCGTTGGCGCCGTGCTGTGGCTTTGGGGCTCGCGGTTTCTTGATCGCGATACAGCAAAAGTTTGTCCGTCCGCTAGTAATGACTGCGACGGAAAGAAGTCCTCGGGGGACAAATAATGAACACACCAAACTTGCCGGAGCCGCCAAAGCGGCTCACGGCATTTGAACTGCTTCGTCAAACAGTGAGGTTCGCCAGTGAACACGAAGTGGTCACTCGTGCCTCTGCCATCGCCTTTTCCGGCATGATGGCTACCGTGCCATTTCTGGCATTGCTATTGACCGTGCTGGTGCAACTGTTGCCTGATGTGACAGCCGGTCCGACAGGTGGGGGCGGTATCGGAGCTCTATCGGTCGAACAGTTGGAAGGCGCACTGCAATCCATGTTTCCACAGGAAGCCTACCTGGTCGTGAAGGAGCAGATTGCACGCATCCAACAGCAGCCGCCAGTGGCGATAATCTCCATCAGCCTGGCCATAACGCTATGGGCCGCCTCATCGGTGTTTCGCGGCATTATCGACGGGATCAATCGCGTCTATGGTGTCGCCGAGACTCGGCCTTACTGGAAGGTATGGCTTCTCAGCTTGTGGATGACTTTGATCCAACTGGCCATTGTGATCGCCTCTCTGTTGCTGATTATCTTCTGGCCAGCCATTGTCCAGTCCCTGGAACTGGACGCATCTGCCTGGCTTTGGACGACAGGCTCGCGCTGGTTCCTGGTAGGCGGTGTCGTTTTGATTAGCTTCGCGCTGATCTTTCACATGGGACCACACAGTGCCCAGCAAAACAGATGGGTAACACCAGGCAGTGTCGTCGGAACAGTCTTGTTTCTGGCTACCTGCTATGGATTGAGGCTCTATGTGCAGGGATTCGCGAACTACGACCAGATGTACGGGTCGCTAGGGGGCGTGATGGCTTTACTGCTCTGGTTCTATGTCAGTAGCCTGGTACTGCTCATTGCCGCCGAGATCAACCGCATCGTTGATTACGCCGCCAAGCGGCGGGCGGAGTACAAAGCGCACTGCAAGTAGGCAGTTAAGACGGACCGCGCGCGACCAAATGCGTTGCCCGGTCCGTCTTTTCTTTTCCCTGAATATACCAAAAGTGATAGTAGATACTTGGGCGAAAGAAGGTTAGCGTAGCAGTGCTAGCTTTAGTGTAGTGGTTCGTGACAATACTATGGACATCTCGACAACCTTGGTCTATCTTCATTGTCTGCCTGCAAAGGGCAATTGTGATGCGGAGGATCCAGTGATGGACATAGGTAGCACGATTTTCACTGTCTACTTCATTGGTGCAGTAGTGGTCGGTATTTTCCTTCTGCGAGAAGTTGAATTTGGCTCTGAATCAACGTTCAAAAAGAAGGGGCAAAAACTTGGACCTGAATACTGGGGCCGGTACGCCGGTTCGCAGCAAGAAACAGAAGCTATGAAGACTATTGAACCGCCCAAACCAACCAAAGACGCTGGTAATGGTGCAGCAGGCGGTGGAACTTACGCCGGTGGTCGCGCAGTTACTCGCTGATTAGCCTGCAGTTAAGTCTGTGAAACGACTGTTTGCAGCGCACTGGTGCTGCCAACCGTTGAAGTAAAAGTTTTGCTTACTCCAATGTCCCTCCCTGCTCGACAGGGTAAACATCTCAGTACTGAAAGTATTGGGTCCAGATTCTGTCTGTGGCTTGGTGACCAAGAAGTTTCGTCTACCCTTATTGAATTTGTGCTGACGGGCACCGCCTGCGGTGCTGCACCAGCATGACGGATTAGCTTGCTGGTTTCAGTGCGTCAACGATAGAACGATTTCGATGGTGGTGCTCACTACTCGAAAAGTTACCAAATGTTCACAAGCGAACACTAAAGTCTTTGTACAAACCAATCACAGAGCTTAGGGAAGATTGCCCGGCACTTTGTTTTGAAAGCGCACCAATCAAGCCCATGCCTGCTAGATAGTTACTCGCCACCACAGTCGGAAATTGAGATTCCACAAATTACCAGCACCCCAATGACAGCCTAGCGACTACGCCACCCCAGTAGACGCAAGCATAGTACCAATTGCAGGTACCAATTCGAGACGGGACTGATCACGCTGAATAGCGTTCGATCGATCTGTTCGTCTTGCTTATAGACAGGGGAGATTTCACATGCCACCAATTGAAAATGACGCCGTAGGTTCCAAAGAGCCAGCAGCAGCGGCGTTTGGGCTGAAGCAATTTTACAAAGCAATTGAAAAGTTTGACCGAAATGGCAATTCCTGCGGTGACGCGAGTTTCCGGCACAGTGGCCAAATTTCAGGCTCTGGTGTTGAGGAATACACGAACACGCAGCGGGACTGGTTGCTACTGAATGCGCAGTTTTCTGCAGGAATCAGGACCGATATGGTCAATGGCGAAATTGCGCGTGAAGTTTTCCGTATCGATTCGCTTAGTCGTTCATTGCCTGGCGCGCGGGGCGAAGAGTTACGAATTCTGGGACTGGCAATGCTAAGCGGAGATGCCGCATTCGTTGCCAAAGCAGTCCGTTTTGTCAGTAATCCGGAAGATATCTCGCTGTATGCCAGCCAACTAAACAGACTTTTTGATAACGAATTTGTCGAGCACCCACACGATTCAAGGCATCGTTACAGCTACGATACGCGCTTTAGTTTGTTGGAGGACAAGAGTGCACTAGTAGTTCAAGCCGGTGACTATTCGCTGGAAGTTCCTCTCGATGATCGGAAGGAATTGCAGGCCAACCACGCAATCCACAGCTGGACCGGGCAGTTGGAGTGCATCAAGCAGAATCCGGAATACGCCGCTCTAATCATCAGCTTATCGATGCGAACACCATACAGACACAAGAAAAGGCCTTTTTTGTGGATAGGTGAGTACGGTCATTTGAACGGTGTTCCGAGCAGAATTAGCACCTCAAGTGACTTAGTTGTAGAGGCCAAATATTTATGCAAAGGAAGATAGTGCGGCCGGCACTGTTCTGATAGCGCCCCAGATGAGCCCATGCATTCCAGATAGTTACTTGCCACCACGGAATGTAATCGAGACTCAACAGACTGCTAGCACCCCATCGGAAGACTAGCGACCATTCCACCCCATTAGACCCAAACATACTGCCACTAGCTGGTTCCAAGTCGATACCTGACTGATCACGTTGAACAGCGTTTGATCGATCGGTCTGTGTTGTCTATACAAACAGGGAGATTCCACATGCCACCATTTGAAAAGAACGATGCCGTCACGAAAGAAGATCAAGCTGCTGCTGAGAAATTTTTGGATGTGATACGACAAGTGCCGATTTCTGTTGAGAACTCAAGACAACCGTCGGGTAAGGAGCTTCCGACTTTGCCGAGTCTTGAATTGAGTAATCCGGACGCCGCCAGTACGGGTAGTTCAAATGATTCTTCTAAAGTGGCTATGGCTGCTGCAAAGACTATTCGTCAAGCCACAAAGAGAGACAATTTTATCGATACGGGGACTGATGAAAACGCTATTCATACGGCACTCAAATCGCTCAATCAGGGTCAGCGCGCGCTCCTTTGTGATTACTACAAAAAAACATACGGCATTGAACTCAAAGCAGAATTAAAAGGCGAAATGAGCGGAGTCGATTTGGATAAGGGGTTAAACCTACTGACACGCCGCGACAACAAGCCAGACGATGCTGGTTTTATTCACGAGCAGATGCAGGAGCTGAGCCAATGGTACGGGCGTTCGACCGGTTCGCTGGAGCGTGCACTGCGCATGAAACTATCAAGCATGAGCAGTGACGATATCACGCAGACCTCCAGCGATTACCAGTCTAAGTATGAAACGCCATTGGCATCGGCGTTTGCTAATCATCCAGGCATAGATGCTGATAACAAAAAGGCGCTATCCATATGGATGCATGGTTCGGATCGCCTGTCTGAATTTGACGTCGATACCCTCACTAGCATTGCCCTTAAACGTGGTGATATTGAGATGTTTCAAGAGGTGATGAACGTCGCATCACCTAAGCACCGGGAGAAATATTCTGACAACAAAGGGTGGAGACTTTTGGACGAATCGTTTAGTGGACTTACTCTTGATAGAGCAGTGGATTACGCGAAGTTCGGCAAGCTCACGGCCGCAATGCAAATTCTGTCCAACGAGTCCATGATTGGAGACAATGAAAGCGCAATCGAACAAGCGCTGTTCAACATGGGCTCCGATGAGCGAACGTTATTTGCTCAAGGGCGAAACCTCTCCAACTCAAATCGCGAGCCTGCTGACAAAGATGAAGAGAAGGCACTCAACTACTATGACGGTCTGTGCAAGGCAATAGTGAAAGCCGGTAATAGGCTTGAGACGCTCAAGTGGCAGGACATGGCGTTGTTCCAGGGCGGCACGCTGATCTCTCGCATCGCAGAGCACAAGCATATGCTGAAGTCAGATCGCGCAGAAGTTTTGCCGCTCGTGGAGAACTTGATGCCCCGCGACTGGCTGCAGATGAAGAGTGATCCTGTATACCGGCAGCAAGTCGAGGAAATGCTCGGTTTGGTCCTAAATAACAAGGATTTTGCCGATTGCTCTGAACTTCTCACCGGCAAGCTTGCTGCAGCAGCTCCTGGTGAATCGATGGAAGCTGGGCGCCGGGGCACTTTGGACTTGCTAAATGAAGCAGCTCATTGGAATGGAACTGATCACAAAGCAGTGATTCACGCAATTGAAAGCATGTCGCCAGGCGAGCAGACTAAGTATCGCAGTGATGGTGAGTACAGGACGTCAATCGACCAAAAGCTGGACAAGCTGTTGGACAAGGACGATCCCTGGGCGATTACTGCCCGTGTGATGCTTGATGATGTTATGGTCGGACGCCCACCGCAAGACAACATTCTGGCTAAGTTGAACGAATATGCCACTCATTGGACTGTTGATGAAGGCAAAGTCGTTCGAGAAGTGGAGCAGGCATTCAAGGCGGAGCCTGAACTTCGTTCTAGAATTGTGGAACCGAAATCGGACGGTGAGAAAATCATCGCTGAATGTTTTAAGGAGGCTTTGCGCAAGGCGTTCTGGAATGCTGATTCTGCAAGCCTCAGTTCCGAATTATTACTGAAGGGCCATCTGTCGCCGGAGCTGCGGGCAAGGCTTGGCAAAAGTGAGGTGCTCGAGGGATTGACGCAGCTATCCACCGATGAGAGATCTCTGCTTCTATCTCAAGATGCCAATAACAAGGAAGCGACAACGCTGCAGGCAAAAGTGTTCGGTCGGTTCTCCGAAGACGCACGAACACTGGCTGCCAAGATAATCGAACAGGGTGCGATTGGGCCCGAAGATCACTTGCGCGCCTTTGTCCTCAAACTGGAGAAGAAGGATGTATTGCAGTTATCGACGTTGCTAAAAGCAATGAGTACGGCTGAAGGAATTGAGCTGGCCAGCCGCTATTCAACCAAGTACGGCGGTAATCTGCAGGTTCATTTGAGGGACCGCATGTCTGCTCGTGACTTCAACCAGATTGAGTCATTGTTCAAACATGCTGCTGATACACCGCAAGATATTCTCAGCAATAACATCGAGAAGCACTCGGCTATGCGCGATGGAGCGCGCCAATTCATGGTCGACAATCTCTGGGATGGAACAGGCTTCCAAGCTGATGAAGCAGTTCTGGCTTATGTGAAAGCTATGAGCGATTCTGGAGCAGGTGTTGAAGCGCTATCTGAAGAAAGACAGAAGGCAATTATAGACAGAACAGCTACAGCGCTCCTCGCTTTTGACCAATCAACCAAGCAGCTTAGCGAGACCGCCGCGAATGCGGCAATAACTGCCGCTGCACTTGGTGCGGCACCATTCACTGGTGGAACGAGTTTGACTCTGTTGGCGAAAATTGCGATTGCCGCTTCCGCAGGTGTGGCAATTAAGATGTCGACCAAACTAGCGATTGAAGGCGATCAGTATGAGTGGAGTAAGCGTCAGGTCGCATTAGATGTCGGAACGGGAATGGTGTACGGCGCGTTCGCTGTCGTTGGACCGGCTGAAATTGGCAAGCTTATGGGTGTAGGCGGGCAAGCTGGAACCCGGGCGGCAGCGATCGCTACAGGCAGTCTGAAGCAAATTAGTGAACAGATTGGAGTCGATTTTCTGGTGGCAGGTGGAGACGAAGTACTTGAGCAGGGAGTTACTCAAATAATCAGAACTGCATTGATCAACGGTGGTGAGGTATCAACAAAGGCGATAGAAGCACTTGCCAGGCAGGTAGCGACAGCAGGCAATGAAGGGGCTGTAAAACTATCGCTACACATGGCAGTGGGAGCCGCCGCCAAAGAGCAGTCGGCGCGCCTGATTGCGAATATCGGAATTCAGTATGGCTTGCCGGCAGCCTCAGGATTTATCGCCGGTGGCACAACCGGTGCCATTACAGGCGCCGCTGAGTGGGATAACAACAAGCCTGTAGCTGATAACGTGAAATTGATTCTGGCTTCCAGTGCGACCAACGCTGCGATGGGTGCAGCATCTGCTGCCATATTCACCGCCGTCATGAAATCAGTCGGGGCGGCATATCGTGGCACCAGAAGGGAACTTGCCGAAAATCATTTGGTCCTACATGATTTAGCAGACGCAGACCAATATCTTGTGCGGAACGTCGATCAAGTAGACACGTTTGTCAATAAAATTCTGAAGGCAGGACCTGCCGGTGAGGGAACCCCGGTCTCTATCTATGGTGCAAGTTTCAAGACTAAGCCGGGCGACTGGTTCATGAGAACTGGCCCATACAGTAGTGCTTTGGATAGTCCGGTTTTCATTCCAGCTCATCAAATGAATCAGTCTTTAGAGGATTTCCTCGCGCTAAAGACCGGTCTGGTAATGGCGCTCCCGATGGATAGAACAATTTCACTCACGCAAAACGGTAAAGTCACTTTTGGATATGCTGGAGACTGGATGGTCCTCGATCCTGTAACAGGTCAAAAGGCTATCGTAGCAAGAGAACTTTTCAACAGCATTTTCGACCCACACCAAATGGGATCCTTGCAAACGGGAGCCACCTATAACGGTAAATTACAATCTGCTTTGCGCGTGATTCCCGACGACTTTCGTGATACTGGCACGCCACTTCTGGAAAGCCAAGCCCAGCGGGCTGCTATGCCGGAACGATTGCTCCATGGGAAGCGTTTGCCAGATTTCATAGTTGAGCCCCCCAAACCAAGACCGGTGCTGTCGCTGGCTCCGCTTGAGCCGAAGGCGGCCGAGCTGGTCAAATTGGCTGATATTCACCACGCAGCAGATGATTTTTTGAAGGCCGAGCAATCGCTCAAGCAAGCGATTGCGCTGCAAAAGGCCGCGCATGGTCCATTTGATTCGAAAATTGGGGGTTTGCTCGATAAGCTCGAGGAGCTGTATACGGGTTTTCAACACGAAGCAGAAAGGAAGAAAGTAGAAGAAATGATCGCCGTCCACCTTTTGGGGGCTTTGAGGGAGGAAAACGTGCTGGCAGTAACCGGCAAGAAGCTACAAGAGCTCACTTCAGATGATCTGCAATATTTGTATGGGACGCAGAACCCTCAATACCATCCGGAGACTTGGAAACACCAAGGTGGCGCCATCTCAGTTTTGGAGAATTGGCTGAAAGAGTCACCGAACAATTACGATCGACCGGAGTGGAACAGTTTCAAACAGTGGCTCGCCTGGCACAGATCTAAGATGGTGAATACAGCAGGCCCTGGTGAAGTTTCGACCACTACACTGTCGACGCCCCAGCCCAATCTCTACCAGAGCACAGGTATTCCAAGTATTCTGGATGCCCGACTAGACGAATTGACTTCAGGTGTCACGCCGATAAGGGACACTCATGTCGCTTATGTGCGTGCCGGGCAGATTGCGCGGAACGTCATCGGTGCGGGTCGCCAAGGCTGGGATATCGCTATGTTCGACGCCACCGACGAAGCCTGGGCAAAGTTTGCTAAAGGTGAGATTGACCTGAAACAAGCGGTGTTAAAATCTGCGTCGCCTCTTCCCGTTCCCAATTGGCAGGGTCTTGATGCATTGGACTATCCGGTTGAGGAAGCCTATTGGAATAAGCATGGACTGACCGACTACCAGGCTATAAAACAACATGTTATCGAGCATTTTGGCGTGCCCGATCAGTATGCACCCGAGTACAAGCCCCTGCTGGCAAAAAGGATATTTGAAGAAACTCTCGAACTGCCGCCGAATTTTACTGATGATCAACTCAAACAAGTTGTGCAAGAGAAGATCGTTCCCTATTTGCTGAAGGACCTTGGTCTGCCCGCGGGAGCTTCTGAAGGACAGATAAGAGATGCGGTGAAGTCGATTCTCGCGAAGCCGGAATCGCAGCAGAGGACCCCAAATTGGCTAAGTATGCGATCGGAGCCGGTCGATGACCCTACGCCAAGACTTCTGCGAACCCCGCCCACTGACGCCAATAGGTGGGTCAAGGGGTTACAGGACGCATCCAGGCCCTGAGATGACGTACCAACGAAATTGTTGGATAAAGAACACTATCTAACTTCGGAAAAAGAGGAGAATACTAAAAAAGCTAGTAGAATGTGGATAAAAATGGATGCCGCCAGGGTTGCGAAAGAATTCGCTTCCCTGACGGGTCCATTTT
>JADYXS010000521.1 GCA_021772155.1 Candidatus Obscuribacter sp. | reverse complement strand
GCGAGATCCAACTCCCGCCGCCAATACCATCGCCCTCATGCTTGTTCTGACCGCATCAAAGTCCCCTCCGAAAAGTTATCCATGCAATGGTTGTACTTGTTTGTACTGTGAACAGCGCGTGCGGCCCATCGAGCACGGTCGTGGCATCCGACTTGCCAATAATATTTGTTTGGCTGAGCATACGTACATGCGCCTTCGCCCACTCAATATCGTACGAAAGAAGCGATTCTTCAGCTTCAGGATTGTGCCAGAACCGGCGTCTATCTGGTTGAAGTCAGGGCCACCCTCTTCACGTGGCTGAATTTGCTCGCTGTTCATCTGCTCTTCCGACATTTGGAACTAAGCCTACCAGACGGGTGTTTGAGGAAGTGAAATATTCACCAACAAATAACTCTGTGATGCTCTGTATGCCGTTTTACAACGATCGCTCAAAAAGAAAGGGCACAGCCTTCGCTGCACCCGATAATTCTTCTGTTGGTAAGCGCCACTCAGGCTGCCTTCTTCTTGTCCTCGTTCTTTTTCTTTTCTTCGACTTGTTTTTTGTATCTGGAAAGTTCTTGTTTGTACCTTTCCTGTACTTCTTTCTCGTTATTCATATTCCGTAGTCCGTTCTAGTTATCCACCTCAGAGGTGCTGGCATCGGGATTTGCGCTACCTGAAAGCAGGTTTCTTATCTTAATCGCTTCCCTTAGATCCAGTTAACATACAATATAAACTGATTCTAAAAAAGACGCAATACTGGCGATATCCATCAATTGCTCATTTCAAGCTTGCCAGTTCTATTGAGCGATTGCATTCTAACCTGATGTTGCTTGGGGTGCAAATGCATATATCGTTTTCAAGTGCCTTTGCATTTCCGCAAATCGAGACCCAGCAGGGATTTCATCCAAAATCGATGTTCCCTGATTTTATAGACGAAAAAATCAGGCCCGGGTTGCAAAGACATCAAAGAACGCCGTTAGGCTCTGCTTTATCGAGCGGCTGCTCCGGCAAAAGAACCGGTTTAAGCACTGATTTAGGGAGTTTGAGACTGAGGACAAAAGCTATGCCCATGCAGGCTGCAGCAACGATGTACGGGCAACTTGCGCCATAGCGGTCAAACAAAACACCACCTACCAGCGGTCCCAATATCCGACCTAAAGTGGATACGGACTGCCCCACGCCCATAACTCCACCTACATTAGATGGGTCAGCGAGCTTCGACAGTATGCTTTGGTTGGAAGGATTGTTGATTCCAGACCCGACAGAAAGCAAAGCCAACGCGATTGCCAAAACACCGAGGTTTTGGGTTGCCGGAGTAAGAAGAAGACCAATGGCCACCAAAACGGTTCCTACCGACACCAATTGCGCTTCGCCATATTTCTTCGAAAGCCTTCCTATGAGCCCGCCTTGGACCAAAACGATGATGAATCCAATGTACAAAAACATCCAACTTTGCTGGGCAATGTCGAACTTGAAATAGCGCTCAGTAAGCAAGACCAGCGTGGTTTCCATGTTTGAAAAAGCGAATGTAGAAAAGAAAAAGATTGCCAATGGCAGCGCGAGCTTGCGATCCGTAAGCGTTCGCGTATAGAAACCGGGATCCAGCCGAAAGCGTTCATGACCAGCTTGAGTGCGATTTTCTGGCTCCGGTAGGCGCCAGGCGGTCAGGACCAGATCAATCAGACTGAAAGCTGCAGCCACGTAGCCGACAGTGTTGAGTCCCATGCCGAAGTGCGTGCACAGGCCACCGATGGCCGGTCCGACCACAAATCCCAAACCAAAGGCGGCGCCGACAAGCCCCATGCCCTTAGCGCGATTTTCTGGCGTTGTGATGTCTGCGATGTAGGCTTGAGCCACGGCAAGGTTGGCGTTGCCGAAGCCGGCTACCATTCGCGAGACAAACAGCATTTCCAGCGAGGTGGATAGACCCCAAATCAAATAACCAATGGCAGACGCGGCCAGACTGATTAGCAAAACCGGGCGCCGCCCGATGTTATCGGACAGCCGCCCCCAGAATGGGGTGAATAAAAACTGCATGAGTGAATAGGAAGCTAGCAGCAAGCCGATTGTCAGCCCATCAGCCCCATACTTTTCTGCAAACAGGGGCATCAAAGGAATGACGATGCCAAATCCGATCAGGTCGATGAAGACCGTCAAAAAGATAAGTAACAACGGAAGTTTAGACGTTTTGGTGTCGCTCATTTGCAACGTGCGGCCTCGGTTCCTGGCTGTCTCGGGCTGCGTCATCGCCCACTGATGCGGGGCATGGACGCTGCAGCACTTCTGACTGCTTAATAGCTTAACTTAGGCTTGCAACGCCGTCCTTAAGCAAACATCGCATCCGACCGTATATCTCGATTTATTGACGTGAAAGCTGGGTAAGTTTATAGCGCCCAGGTAATTATTTGGAATTTCCATGAAACTGTGTTTGCTTTGTAATTTTCAGTTCGAGGACGAGCAGGAACTCTGCCCGAAAGACTTCTCGAAATTGGTTCCTTTGGGTAAGGATCAGCTTATTGGCAAGCTGATCCAGGACCGCTACCGCGTCGAAAGCATGCTGGCAAAAGGCTCCATGGGAGTCGTCTACAAAGCCATGCAGGAACTTATCGGACGCGAAGTGGCTATCAAGGTCCTGCATGGCTATCTAGTCTCAGACGAAGAATCGATAAAACGTTTTCACAAGGAAGCTAAGGCCGCCAGTCGCCTGAACCATCCAAGCATCACCACACTGTACGACTATGGTGTTCTCAGCAGCGGGCAACCGTACATCGTGATGGATCTTCTGCGCGGTTCCAGTCTGGCGGAAGTGCTCAAGAAAAGAGATTATTTGCCGCTCGATGAAGCTCTGCCAATCTTTCAACAAGTATGTGAAGCGATGACCGAAGCTCACAAGCGCGGTGTGGTGCACCGCGACATCAAGCCGGAAAACATCATGATCGAATACACCGAGCGCGGTGTGGCAGTAAAAGTAGTGGATTTC
>JADYXS010000520.1 GCA_021772155.1 Candidatus Obscuribacter sp. | reverse complement strand
CGAAGAGCTTTTTCGGCTGCTAGTGTCCGGCGTGATGGATTATGGAATTTTTGTCCTTGACCGCACTGGACATATTGTCACTTGGAATGAAGGAGCCCAACGCATCAAAGGCTATACGGCAGAAGATGTCATCGGCAAGCATTTCTCCATGTTCTACACGAAGGAAGCACAAGATTCCAGGCACCCCGATAAAGAGTTGGAAATAGCTACCGAAGTCGGTCGATATGAAGAAGAAGGTTGGCGCGTCCGGAAAGATGGCAACCAGTTTTGGGCAAGTGTTGTCATTTCGGCCATGCATGACGGCGGCCAATTAATTGGTTTCGCCAAGGTGACGCGCGACCTCACTGAGCGCCGGTTGGCTGAAGCACAACGAGAAGAAAACGCAAGGGCCAATATTGAGATCAACGAAGAATTGCAGCGTCTTGCCTACGTGGTATCACATGAGTTACAAGCACCAATTTCTACAATTTTGCGTTACTCCAATCTGCTGACCGTCAGGTACCAAGACCGCCTCGGTGAAGACGCAAACGATTTCATGGCTAAAATTTCGAGTTCCACCAAGCTCATTGCGCGCATGGTAGACGATCTCTGGACGTATGCCAGGATAACCAAACCGAATCAGGAACTGGAGCAGGAACAGGTCTACATGACAAACGTTCTAAGAGACGCAATTGCGGAACTCAAAGACAAATTGGATGACCAAGAGGTTACGCGCGGCGAACTGCCTTCAATTCCTGGAAACAGACAACAGTTCGTTTTTCTCTTCAAGGAACTCATCAGTAACGCCATAAAGTATCGCAGCAGTGCTCCGCCGCACCTCTGGATAGAAGCAAGGCCCGACCACAACAATGGCTGGGTATTTTCTGTCAAAGATAATGGAATCGGAATAGACAAGGTCTATACCGGTGAAATTTTCAAATTATATCATCGCCTGAAGGGCGGACCGGAAGCCAGCGCGACTGGGATGGGGCTGGCAATCTGCAAGAAAATCGTACAGCGGCACCGTGGGCACATATGGTTCGAATCAGCGCCGGGGCAAGGAAGCACGTTTTACTTTTGGTTGCCGAATTGAATTGAAAGCAATTGGCTGGGATCATTGCATTGAATGAAAGCCAACGCGTCGGCAATTGGCTTCCATGCAAAGAGAATTGCGATCCCAGTTACTACAGCGATCGCAACTGCCACAGCCACTAACTTCGCCGCCCGGCGGTCGCCAATTGCGAAGACGATGCCACTTTTGAATACTAAATTCGCCAGCGCGCCGATGAGTATCAAATGAGATCCAGTTATGGGATCAACTCGCGATTGGCTAACTAATTGAGCTGTCGAAAGCGTCAAGGCATCAACGTCTGTCAGTCCGGATATGACCGATACTGCATACAACCCACTGTCGCCAAAGAGATCTTTGGCCGCAGCTACGGCAAAGAGCACAGCACTATAGACAATTCCAAACACGATTGCAGCTTTCAAATCCGCTGGATTAGAAGGAGGCGCGACGCTTTCCATTTTGGTTCTGGCAGCAAAGAAGTAAACCGCTGCCGATATAGCAATCATCAGCACCAGCATCGCTGCTACTGGTGGCACTAATTCAGCCGCCTGTGTCGGCGCCACAAAAAGTATCTCTGCGATCATTCGCGCAAAAACGATGGACGAGGCAATCACGATTACTAGCGCCGCCGCCACAGCACTGTTAGGTGATTGCTTAGACATTCGAGCGTGACTGACTGTCGTAGCCGTGCTTGAAATAAGGCCGCCGAGAACTCCGCTCAGAAGAGCGCCTGCCTTGTTTCCAAACATTCGCTGGCAAATGTAGGCAGCTAGGCCCATGCCGACAATGAGAACGACCACAGTCCAGGTTTGGAACGGATTAAATACGCTGTACGGACCGTATGCTCGATTCGGCAAAATCGGCAGAATTACCAAGGAAATCAAGACAAACTGTGCAATAGCATAAGCATCTTTGTCACCAATTTTTGACACCACTCGATGAAGAGGCTCTTTGAATTGCAGTAGCACCGCCGTTAAGGCTCCGACTATCACTGCAATAATAATTTCGCCGACGATCAAATAGGCACCAACAGCGAACATGACCAAAGCCGAGAACTCCGTCGTTACACCCGATTCTTCTCGAGGCTGATTTCCGCAAAACAGCGGAAGGTTCCCGATTATCAGGATTGATGCCACTGCAAGCGTAGCACTAGCAATAACCCAGCCACCAAATTGCAGCGAAAGAAGAGCAGACAGTGCGCCAAACAGCGTAATCACGGGAAAGGTTCTGATGCCGGCCAACCCAGATTTCGTCAGCTCGCGCTGCAACCCTACAAGTAGTCCAAGACCAAGTGCGATGGCGCCTCTTTGAAGAACTGTTTCAACTTCCATATGCGCCTATCAATGCTCTCGACGTCAGACGCCTTGAACTCAGCCGCGTTCCCGAATCGAAGAATCTACAATGGAACAAAACCAAAAGCCATCGCTATCAAGCAAACATCGACGGTCTACCAGGAGTCTCCGCCCCCGCCGCCAAAGCCATCTCCAGACGAACCGAAATCCAAGCTGCTAGATCCCGATGAATCCCAACCTGCATTTTCAGTGCGGCCGACGAGCATCCAGAAAGCGATCAGAAATAGGGGAACCATCCACCAGACACCAAGGACACCTGCCAGACCAGCGCCCAGAAGTAAAAGACCTGCTTCCAGCTGCCAGCGCCACTGCTCAATCAATCCGGGAATACTTACCGAGCCGACAGGTAGCTGCGCGGCAAGCGTAAGGCCTTCCCCCGGAAGGAGATTCTGAGCAGAGCACCGAATACCTTTCTCTGTGAGCTCGCAGCTACCTCTTGTCGTGGAATGACGAACACCTATAAACGATGTCATCTTGACGGACTCGGTTGATTGACCATCTGGTGGTAGCAACAAGCATGTGACTGTTTCTACAGGCATCTTCCAGTCATTGCCGGTGACGTTCCAATACACCTCCGGTCGATTTTGCGATAAGCGAACGGCGTTGTAAACGTAGTACTCGATGCGGTACTGATGGCCACCGATCAGAAATTTCTTAGCATCCCCAATCTTGATGTTCAGAGCATCGCTGGCGTTTGAGATACTACTTGCCACATCGACGCCATCACAAGTTATGTGGCCGGGCTTGATGTGACAAGTGAATCTTTGCCCCCGTATTGTGGCAGCCGATGAAATGACGCGAGATATTCCGTGGCGTGGATTTGCCCCGAAATCCACATCGATTGTTTCCGCTACAAACAAGGTCGCATCTTTACTGACGGATACTACAGAATCAAAGGATTTGATCTCATAACCAGGTGAGGCTGCTTGCGCGAACGATAGGCAACCAGACAGACATAACCCTATGGCGATTAAAGCCGGAAGAATTGCCGATCGAATAGTCATTAGCCTTCTCCAGGAAGCGGTACCTTCATGATCGCTTGCGACCGACTAAGAAGTTGCCAAGAGGAGATTGCATTTTGATTAAGATGGAGGACAGCGGTTGAACCAATAATCGATGCTGCCACACACGCCGGCGAACGCATCGGCCGTCCCCTGGTGTTGCAACATCTGTTCTTTCATAACGGCCACCAAGTAACCTACGACTGGAAACAGACTGTTGCCACGTGGATTGCTCCCGCTTGAGTCAGCGATTCAGGTAAGATATATGCGCGATCCTTATGTGAGTTGCCCAAGTGACTTGGATAAAAACTATTCCGATACAGCAAGCTGACGAGAAACTCAGAAGCTCTATTGAAGAGCAAAGTAAGCTATATCCAGCAGACTATGCTATTCCCGTTGACGCATTGATCGACTGTCAAAAAGACGGGCCAGCGATAGTGATGGCCCACAGCCTGATGCCGGACGTGCTTAAGCACACGTTCTCAGCATTCGGCGCGATGATGTCTCCGGATTTGCCACTTGAGCGTCGGCACCACGAAATGATTGCTGCGACAGTCTCGTCTCTGAATTCGTGCTTTTACTGAACAGAGTCCCACGCAGAGTTTCTGCGTAGAGTAACTCTGGATGAGTCACTAGCCAACGCGATCAAACAAGACTATAAGACGGCGGATTTAAGCGACGCCGAGAAAAGCATGCTGGACTACGTTGCAAAACTCACCCTGCAACCGGCCGCTGTGTGCGAAGAAGATATTGAGGCTCTGCGTTCACACGGTTTCGACGATATGGCGATTTTACAAATCAATCTGATCGCGTCTTGGTTTAACTATATAAATCGCGTCGCGGATGGACTCGGCGTCGGCAAGCTCTCAAAAGTCGCGCTGCTATCAACGTAGCAAGTTAAGCAGTGGCCGCGTCACAAGTCTTACCCGATTTACCAGGACATTTCGTCAGGCTGCTTTTCCGGTTGCTTGATGGGTTGCGTCAATGGCAGCCGAAACCAGAACGTCGAGCCAATACGGTGTTCGCTGTCAACGCCGATTATTCCATTGTGAGACTCAGCAACGGCCTTGCAAATAGCTAAACCCAGACCCGATCCACCTTTAATGGTCGAATCCTCAACTTCAAGCTGGCGGAATCTGTCGAAAATCTTGCCTTGATCTTCCTTGGCAATTCCCCGTCCTTTGTCACTAACGCGAAATTCGGCAGTATTGGCCCTAACATCGATGGCGACGTCTATCTTTATGACAGATCCAGCTGGAGAGAATTTGATTGCATTGCCCAGGAAATTGATAATCAGATTAACCAAGCGTGGCTCGTCTGCCACAATGTCGGCGTCAACACAATTTGTTTCTATCTGAATCTGTTTCGCCTCAGCCAGCGACTCCACCGATTCTCGAGCGGCCTCGACGATTTGCGCGGTCGACACTATTTTCAGGTCGAGCTCTAACTTGCCCGCGTCGAGCCGGTCCATATCAAGAATTTCACTGACGAGTGCCAGAAGTCTGTCACCTGTTCGTTCAACGACTTTCAAACGCTTAGTTGGTTCTTCGCCAATCTCGCCCAGAGCTCCGCACAGCAAAAGCTTGGTATTAGATATGATGGCTGACAGTGGAGAACGCATATCATGGGTAAGCATAGCTACGAATTCTTGCCGCAGAATCTCCAGTTTCTTCAACTCAGTGATATCGCGGGCGATACCGTAATAGAGGCGGCGGGATTCGCTCCATTCAATATCCCAATCCATATGAACGACCTTGTCACTTGCAGAGCGCATGGCAATTTCAAATTTGGTGTGCCGCTCTATTTTCGCCTTTTCCAGAGCCTGCAGGGTCTTGCCAACGCCTTCAGGTAGCACCAGATGCACCATCACACTACCTATAAGCTGCTCTTTGGTGTATCCAAGTATCCACATGCAAGCCGGGCTCAAGGCGACGAATTCTCCGCCCTCATCGATCGAGCAAATTAGACTGCTCGCGAAGTCTGCAATAGCACGCTCTCGTTCTCTGGAACCGTTATACGCATGAGCCAGATTGCGTACGGCCGCCGTCAACCAGACAAGTTCATTGCGTATGGAAACACCCGGCAAGGCCACGTCGCCAGCAATTGTATTGCTGATTGTACTTTTCAATGAGCGCGCTTCGCGACTAATCTGGTAAACCGTGCCGGCGATGGCCATACAGGTAATTGAAATCATTACCATAGCCAGAAGAAGCAAAATCCGACACAGAGACACGGATTCTGGATCACCTGCAAACGCCAGGCAGACACACAGAACGATGAAACACGGGAAAAGCAAACCTGCGCCAATCAACCAGCCTAGAGACGACAGGGACATGGCAGCCAGGGGACTTTTATCAATCGTCGACACAAAGCCTATATCGGGGCGTTGTTGCAGCTTTCCGGAAATCAGCCGTTCAACTACCTCAGCATCGGCTTTAACCAATAGCGACGGAGTCAGTCTTAAGGAGCCGAGCATAGGAACGGCCTGGCGCCTTAGACGTGCTAAGTACCAGTCTCTCAAATGCTCATAGGAATCTTGTCCGTCGATTGCCATCCATCAGCTCCTTCCCTAAACGACTGGCACTGACTGGTTTAGCTTTTCAATTAGCTCTACGGCTTCAGAGTTGTCACCACATTTGGCGTGCAGAGCTAAACTGACGACCTTCGGCAGATTTAGCGCAAGACCGCTCTGTACTCGCTCCGCGTAGACTTGTTGATAATTATTCGGAACGCTCAAAACCCAGTTGGCGTCGCTAATGACGCCGGGCTCGTTGTAGGTTTGGTCAAGCCCAAGCAAGTCAGCGAAGAAGATGGAAACGTTACGTGCAGGGCCGATAAACAGATCTGCAAACATCGCCTCAACCAGACGAAGGTTGTTAGACGAAAGCGCGGTTTCAAGCTCAGACCTAGCTGATTCATTGATTGGCTCAAGTCGATTTGCAAGATACTCCGCCCAGGCAGTCCGCTGCTCAGGCGACCACTGTTCGACAACAGACCAGATTGTTTTCGTATCATGGGTGCCAACCATTATCCAGTCTTCAGGCTGCGCGTTGTCGCTTCTATAAACATCACGCTGACTGTACGGTTGCGCCTTCTGCGTTACTCTGAAGCGACCCAGACCATGCGCGCGCAAGACACTCTTGAGCGGGAACGGGCAACTGCTGAGCACTTCGCAAATGAGATCGCTAGGTTCAAAATGCTTAGCAGCCATGCAATCTTTGATCGTTTGAATCAGAACGCTGTACTTTTGAATTTGCCCTTCCGAAAGATCACGCACCCAACCATCGGCGTACCTCGGAACATGAGGATTTATCTGGTCTTCGCGGACAAGCGCATATCGAGCAAGTTGCGGATGCTCTTCGACATTTGGTGACTCGAACAAACGAGCACCACTTTGCACCGCGCGCAACGAATCCTCTTCATCGGACTTATACACCCATGGACAGACCAGTCCGTGCGGGTGATCGACGCGGACACCGTCGAAATCCAGCAAAATCTTGTCAATTCTGGTGACAAACCATTTCAAGGCAGTGCCGTGAACTTCGTTGCCTTCTTCATCCAATTGAAAATATAAATCAGGATCCAACACTGGGTAGCCCCATGGCTGACCGTCAGGGTTTGTCCGGCTTGGTGGTGCGCCCAGGGAATAGTTGGACAAGAGCAAGTGCCTAAGTGCCCACATATCTCGCTGTGAAAAACCAATCTGCAAATCAGCATAGAGCTTCAGCTTCAAAGTCGCCGCAAACTCACGAAATTCCAGATGTTGTTGGTGCGCAATGAACTGACAAAACTGGAAGAAATCGATTTCGCTGGCGTACTTAGCGCGCACGCTAGAGACTCGGTCAATCTGCTCAGGACTGGTAGGTGCACCGCCGCCAAAAAGCGACTGATCGAGCACTGCCCATTGACGCCAATCATCCGTGCCGTACTCAATTGACAACGCTTCAAACAATGAATCGCGATCGAGCCAGACAGCATGCAAACTTGTCCAATTGATGTAGGCCAGCCGAATGTACTTTAGCGGCTCGGTTCGTGCGACAAAATTTTCGTAAACCTTACGCAATGCTTGGAACTGCGCCTGCCAGGCGTATTCGTATGAACGGCGATCGCGAGGAGCATCTGCCGATGGCGCATGCTCCACCAGGGAAGTTACGTCTTCAACATCCAAGAGCTTCGCCCATGCCGCATCCTGAGCAAGAGAAAGTAAACTGATGGATAGCTCGTTCTTGGAAAATAAAGTACTGTCGTAGGGAGACGGATTCGCAAGCGTCGTCTTGCCTTGAGGTCCAAGCTGCAATGCGTTGAAGCCAAGGTCCTTAATAAAACCAGCGAACCGCCGTCCGCCTTCGCCATAGGGCGAGCCGCGACCCATCTCTTCAGCGCTGCTGGCCGGAAAACTTTGGTCATGGATGGCCAAGACCAAGCGATCGACGCCCAGTAATGCCAGAGCAGCATCGACGTACGGTTTATTTGAATTCATTTCGCTCGGTACAACACGTAGGAACCACGCCAATTCTATCAGGGACGTATCAGCGCGCTGCCGTCTACGGACTCTAATCTTATTTCTTGTAGAAGAAACCCTTCATATGAACGCAAGACCGTAACGAATTAAACCGTTTTGCGGTTAAACTATGGGCGACTATCAGGTGACAGCGGCATTCTTGCCGATATCGGACCTCGATGTTGGCTTGCGAAAGGTCAGTTTGATTAAGGAGAGAGTATGCGAATTGTTGTAGTCGGCGGCGGCATGCAAGGCCGCGTGATCGCGGAGAACCTGCTTCGAAGAGAAGAGAAGCCGGAGGTTATTGTTGCCGACCTGCGTGAACCGGCATCTTTGCCGGCTGGGGCGAAGTTCACCCAAGCGGACGTTCTCGATCCGGCTCAAGCCAAAGCACTATTGAAGGGGGCTGATGCAGCTGTCCTGGCAGTTCCAAGTGAAATCTCCCACGCTGCGCTTCGCAATTTGATCGCCGCCGGTGTCGCTATCTGCGATGTCAGCTTCACGCCGGACCCACCTTTGGACCTTGATAGCGCGGCAAAGCAGGCGGGAGCTTGTGTTGTTGTCGATTGCGGCGTCGCCCCGGGACTTAGCCACATTTTGGTCGGGGCAGCACACGCCGAACTCGGCGGCCTTGACTCGGCCCGCATCTGGGTGGGCGGTATGCCTCAAAAACCTCCAGCGGTGTTCAAGCACGCTGTTTACTTTAATCCACATGACCTCTTGGCGGAATATGTCCGCCCAGCCCGCGCTCGCCGTAAGGGCAAAGACATCAACCCAGCCCCGCTCGATGCTCCTGTTGAAACAATGCACGATGAAGACCTTGGGCAGCTCGAAGCCTTCTTGAGTGATGGATTGCGTTCGCTTCTCGGTAGCTTTCCAGACGTGCCAGAAATGGATGAATTGACTTTGCGCTGGGAAGGACACCTGGAGACGATGCGCGGTTTGCGCGAACTGGGCTTGCTTGAAGCGCCTGCGGTACAAGCACTCGGTAATACTTTCGGCAGCCGCTATCCGGAGCACGCACATCCCGATGTGTTGGTAATGGTCGTGGAAGCCGCAAAAGGTTCAGAAAAGAGAGCATGGCGCTTGATCGATCGACGAACGAACAACCAATCAGCGATGAGCCGCACAACTGGCTACACCACCGCAGCAGTAGCCATGTTACTTGCACGCAAGCAATTTACTGAGCCCGGGGTTCACGCACCAGAGCGCCTCGGACGAGATGCAGCTTTGACGGCCACGGTCGTCAAAGATTTGCAAGAACGTGGAGTCTCCGTAACTACATTCACAGGTTCGCCAAAGGTTGCTGTATGTGGAGTCTAATTGAAGCAGCTCTGGCTGCCAAAACAACTCATTCAGCTTCGCCCCGTGTGTATTTGGCGCTGAGCGTCTCGTTGCTTATCCTCGCTTCGGCCTGCTCAATCTCAAATGTATCCGCAAGGGGCGGCGGTGGTGGTGGCAGAGGGGGCGGAGGCTTCGGCGGCGGTGGCTTCAGCCGCGGCGGTGGCGTTAGCGAAGGCTATCCGATGGGCGGCGGACGCGGTGACGGCGTCAGCGAAGGGTATGGCTTCGCCTCAGGCTCAAGTGGTGGAAACTATGGCCGCGGGGCAGGACGGGACGACTATCGCCGTGACGACGGGTATGGCGGATACGGCGGCTTTGGCGGCGGTGGATATGTCGGTGATGGTACAGGTGGCTATCGAGCACCGGCACCAAATCCGGTGTCAGAAGCTCAGCGCGTGCAATCGGCAGATCAGAGCTACAAGTGGGGATTCGACAAAGGTTCGAACACCTCAGTATCATCTACAACTCACTCTGTTCTATCCTCAACGTCAGCATCAATGGTAGATCGGGCCGGGATGGTCAGAGATAATTACAGCCACTTTGATGCATTTCACGGAAACGCTTGGTGGGGCCGCTACCCTAATGCCTGGCGCGTGCCGGGCTGGGGAACTGACTACGCCTGGGGCTGGTCAAGCTGGAGTGACATGTGTGGACTGATGGGTCTTGCCGCTGCGACTTCGGCGGACTACTACGATTATGGCGGCAGCATCACCATCAATAACAATCAGGTGTATTACGGCAGCCAGCCTGTCGCTACAGCTCCGCAGTACTACGATCAAGCCGTAGCACTTGCTTCTAGCGGTAACGCATCACAAGTATCGCAGGCCAGCAATTGGAAATCGTTGGGCGTGTATGCCCTTGCGCAAACCAGCCAATCCAGCAGCAATGCTAGCTTTGAGCTTGCTGTAGATAAAAATGGCAATATTGGTGGCAACTATTACGATAGTCTGACCAATCAAGTAACTCCAGTAACCGGAAAGGTCGACAAAAAGACGCAACGAGCGGCTTGGATTGTCGGTTCTAACAAGAACGTGGTTTACGACACCGGATTGGGGAATCTATTGTCCAGTCAGGCACCGGTGCTGGTGCACATGGGCAAGAATTCGACGCAACAATGGTTGCTGGTGCGAATGCAGCAGCAACAAACGGCGTCGCAATAATCCGAGATCGATTTATAGCCAAAAGTATTAGTGCCACTGATCGTCATCGTTGGCCTAATCACCAAGTGCTCACAAAACGTCCATATGCTGTTATTGCTCAGGACACTGAGCATTACTAGACATTTGGCAGCCTTGGCGGGTTAGGCAATAACTATGTGTGATAAATCCACTGAACGTCAGCAGCGTGAGCAGCCTGATTCCAGGGCGGCTGCTAGTGTTGCCGTTGAATCCTGGTCTCGGGACTCTGGAAACAAGGTTGATATTGGCAAAAACAACGAAACGAGTATCGCGGCTGGAGGATATTTAGTAGTTACATCAGCTTGGACGAATATCCCCGGAGCTCACAGCGAATTATCTGCGGCGCGCGCGCCGCAGGAAAAACAAAGCCCTGCTCAGAAGGCACCGGAGCAGCCTCTAGTAGCAAGGACATTAGAGCGTCAGCCGATCCAGACTG
>JADYXS010000519.1 GCA_021772155.1 Candidatus Obscuribacter sp. | reverse complement strand
GCTCACGCTCTCAAGCGTGTCATTCAAAAAGAAGTAAAAGCTAGCTGCATTTAGGAGGAATCATGGAGGAGGTTGGTTGGCGACGCACGTCGGAAGAATCTGAAGAATCAGCCCTGGCTGCAAAACGAGACAAGATCGATAGCCTCGATCAAACAATTGCCGCATTGCTGAAGCAGCGGCTTGAGCTGGCGCAAGAAATTGGGCAGGTCAAAGCGCAGCGGAATATACCGGTCAAAGACAGTGGGCGAGAGCAAATTGTTCTGGATCACGTGCGTTCAGTGGTGGAGGATCCGATTTTGTCGGATGCTGTGGCGCGCGTCTATCAGCAGTTGTTGAATGAAAGTCGTGAACTGCAGGTCAAAGAAGACACTCAGCAAGTGCCTAACTCCAAACTTTACTTTCCCCGAGTTCTTATTATCGGCTGTGGACTGATCGGTGGTGCACTGGCACGGCAGATCAAACGGAAGTCACCGAATACGATTGTGATCGGTTCCGACACCGCAGCGGTGCTAGACCAGGCAATGTCCGCCGGAGTAATTGACGAAGCGGAATTTGACTGTGTCGAAGCAATCAAGAAAGCCAGCCTTATCATTTTGGCAGCCGGACCACGGCAAAACATCGCCATTCTGCGCAAAATTGCACCGGCGACCAAGCGACGACAAGTGATTGTAGACGTCACTTCAACTAAGTTGAAAATCTGTCAGGTGGCGACAGAACTTAGCCTCAAAGCCGATTTCGTCGGAGGCCATCCATTTTTTGGCAGCCAAAATTCAGGCTTCGAAAACAGCGGCGATATTCAAATCGACGGCAAGAGTTTTGTCATCACACCGACGTCAAAATCGACTGAAATGACAACAAGGCGTATCACGCACTGGTTAGAGCAACTAGGCATGCGCGTGCAACAGTGTGACCCACAGCTGCACGATGATACCGTAGCCAGTACCAGCCATCTGATTCAACTGCTGTCAGTTGCACTAGGTTCCATGCTGGCAAACGGAGTCGCTGACCGCGAGTTGCAAGAACGGCTTCACATGTCGGGACCAGGGTTGTTATCAGTCGCCCGTTTGATGGCCAGTCCATACCAGATGTGGTCAGAAATTCTGGAACAGAATAACGAACCTATCTGCACGGCGCTGCTATCTCTTGAAGGACGACTTCGGGTAATGCGCAACGCGATTGACGGCGGACAAATGGACGTCATCGAAGCTCAATTCAAGGCCGCCAAACGCACATCTGAAAATTTAGGCCCGTAGGGGCTGCGTGCAGACACCTCTTGAACTTGTAGAATCTAAGCTCTAACTGCACGGGAGGGGACAAGCCCCTCCCCTACCAAAAACGGCATCTGGGAGTTCTCGTGTGATCATTCGGTCAAAAGATCCGCAAGTTGAAGAGTTTGAGTTCGAAGCGTTGGATGGCGTCATTACTCCCAACGATAAGTTCTACATTCGCAACCACTTCCCGGAGCCGAATATTTCCAGAGACTCCTGGGTCCTTCGCGTTGAAGGCGCGATCGCAAATCCATTGGAATTGAACTACGAAGCTCTGTTGAAGATGCCCCATGCAACAGTGAAAGCCACGCTTGAATGCGCAGGGAACAATCGAATTTTTCTGAATCCGCCGGCAAAAGGTGTCCAGTGGGCACTCGGTGGAGCATCCACTGCTGAATGGACTGGCGTTTGCCTGGCGGACGTTTTAAATCAGGCCGGGCTAAAGCCTGAGGCAGTGGACGTGATGTTCGAAGGGGCCGACTGCGGACCGGTGGAATTAGAGCCAAAACCAATTGGAGACATCTACTACGCTAGAAGCCTACCAGTGTCGAAGGCACTTGATCCGGACGTGCTGTTGGTTTTTCAAATGAACGGTGAGGAACTCTCGGTTTCACACGGTTTCCCACTGCGTGTCATTGTCCCAGGCTGGTATGCAATGGCCTCAGTGAAATGGCTCAACCGAATCATAGTCAGCGATCGCCCGTTCAACGGATATTTTCAAACGACTGACTATGCTTTTTGGGAGCACCGGGACGGACAACCGGTGAGAGTCCCAATTTCCAACGCTCTGGTTAAAGCCGAGATCGCCCGTCCTCAGATGAACGAGGTCATACCGCAAAATACGACGTATCGCATTTTCGGTGCAGGCTGGGTCGGTGAAGCCAATCTGGCAAGAGTTGAAGTCAGTACGGACGACGGACATAGTTGGTCCGAGGCTCGCCTTCTCGGAGAAGCAATTCGCAATGCCTGGCGCCTCTGGGAGTTCGACTGGCAAACACCATCAAGCCCGCAAACGTGCAAGATTATGGCACGCGCCACGGACGATAAAGGCAACACCCAAGCCATAAAGCACGATCCGGACCGAGGCGATTACATGATCAACCACTGCTTGCCGATGGTCGTCAAAATCGGCAACTGAACGCTGTTTCGCGCCCTCGTTAAATCAATCTAACAAATCGACCCGCAACAACTGGGCGTTTTCGACTATCCTTCTTGATAACAGCGTCTGGCGGTGTCTGTGCCGGCAGGAGTACTTCATGACATGGGTGATGGTGATGATTTTCGTCAACGACCTGTCTTGCTTGGAGCAAATTTCGATCAAGATCGAACGGCCGAAGCCTTTGAAAAGCCGAAAGAAACTCAGTTAACTGCAATCGTCGATAACCTGACGTCCACGTTTGTTTCGTCCAAGGAAACTAGAGACGAGGTCAATACATACACTGCGCAGGGACTCAAGACTGCGTGCTTGTTTGCCCGAGGCAGACTGTCAGTCGTTGGAGCCGCGGCATTTTCCGGACTAGATCAGATTAACCCGCAAGACAATTTGCAAACTAAGATCTTCGATGGAGCTTTAGGTGGTGCCAAAGGCGCTTTGACGAAAGGAGTGTTCTCCGTAGTTGGCGGCTCAAAGATCGATATCGGCGTGAAAGCATTTGCATTGGGTTCGGCTTCAAGATCGCTAGATGCATCTTTCACAAGACAAAATTATCAGGATGGTGTCGTGCCCGGAATTAAGAATGCGCTTGCAACAACGTTTGACAAGCGAGCTATCTGCACTGATTTGCTTACGGCCGGGGCCGCCACGGCGTTGATTGGTGGTGCTAATCTGGGATTCAATAATGCCATCGCCCGCAGCCCCTTCCTGACGCACACATTGACTGGGACTTCATTTGGGCTCGTTAGCGGGGCCAGCAACGAAGTTATCCGACAAGAGCAACAAGGCGAAGAGTTCAATTGGCAAAAGGTTGCATTCCGTGGAGCGACTCAAGGTGGCGTTGACACATTAGCTGCCATGATCAGCGGCAGGCAGAGGCCTCAAATGTTGAAGCAGCCTGCCACTATGATGGTCGTCGAAACTACAGCCAAGCCTGTGGTGGCCGGCGAACCTCCAATAGTGCGCACTGCAACTCCTCCTGTTGAGCGCGTCGCTGAGCAACCATTGGAAAAGGCGCCCGTAGC
>JADYXS010000069.1 GCA_021772155.1 Candidatus Obscuribacter sp. | reverse complement strand
TGGAGAAGAGAATTGGGACTGTTCAACTGGACGCTGATGGCAATCCCGATGAACACTTCGATGAACGCACTTAAATACAGGTTGCTGCTAAATGCGAAGAGCCCAAGCGACACCGCCACCCCAACTGAGTCGATGGAGATGTTTCGGTGCAGCTGAGAAGGTCTGCCGCGGCTGGCGAGGAACAGCGATCCTGTAAGAGCGCCGAACGCCGAAGCTGCAGCTAACAGTCCCAGAGCCTCCGGTGTGGCGTGAAACACATCTTTCACGAAGACCGGCAACAGGGTCGAGAACTGGAAGCCGAAGAAGCTCGTCAGCGCAGTGAGAATCAGGATGTCGCGTATTTGTTTGACGCCGAAGGCCGCGCGCAGGCCAGCCACAAATGGCACTTTCGGAGAAGGCGTATCGCTTGCTGGCTTGTCCAGCCTTAACTGCTGCAGCGTGATAATTGCAGCCAGGAAGCTGACGGCATTCAATCCGAAGCACACAGACGGTCCGAGCTGTCCGAGCAGCACTGCGCCAATTGCCGGACCAAGTATTCTTGTGCTGTTGAAGATTACCGAGTTGAGACTGATGGCGTTCACAAGATCCTGCCCTTTGACAAGATCGACGACGATCGCTTGGCGGCTCGGCACTTCGAATGCACTGATGATGCCGCTTGCAATAGACAGGGCCAGAATCATCCAGACCTGAAGGCTATCGGTGAAGACAAGTGCTGTGAGCACAATAGCCAGCGCCATTGAAAACCATTGCGTGACAACCAGCACGCGACGACGGTCATAGCGGTCTGCCACCATTCCACCGAAGATGCTGAGCAGGAGAATGGGGATGTTGCAGAACAGTCCAACTAGGCCAAGGAACAGCGCGGAGTGGGTCAGGTTGTAGGCGATCCACGCTAAGGCGGTCGTTTGCATCCAGCTGCCAGTAAGAGATACAAGCTGACCGCCGCTGTATTTCAGGTAGTTTGGATGACGAAGTGAACGAAAGGTTTGACTGAGCTCATGGCGAAATCTCGCCACAAGCCTTTCAGTGAATGACATTGCTTTCCCTCCGGAAAACCAATGCAAGTCACGTCCTCCGGGGAGGATGCTTGCAGGCGAAATTAAGCGATGGCGCTTTGTTTGAGACGTTAGGGAATGTATTTAAGAGAAGATCAGTAATGCTTCACGCTACTGGGAAAGATCTCGCGATAGCAAGCCTGTCAAGCATTCTTAGTGACTTATTTGCATGCTGTTGTTTCGCGCAGTTGCGCATTCTTGGCAAGGTGAAGTTGTAAGGGCGGCGCATGGCGCCACCCGTACAGCAGGCCCTGAAATGCCGAAAAGGGTGGCTTATTGGCGCCACCCCGACAACTGTCCTTGCTTAATACGTACGCTTAACGCAGCGGCTGGAAGACCCAGACGTGGTTCAACCATTGGCAGCCAAAGAAAATCACCATCATCGGGATGAAGACGATCCAGAAAGATTGGACGAAGGTGAGCTCTTCAAGATCGATCATGTACAATTGCCTTGCTTCGATGGCGGTGTCAAGAGTTGCTTTATTCAAGCACTCTTCTCACGGACAGACAAGCTTGTATTCAGCGGGAATTACGCAGAAAGAGCAAAGTGACATGTCCGAAGTACCGCAAGTTTTAGGCATTATTCTCTGTGAACGGGTCTTACAGGACGTTCTTCGCCGAGATGCCATTTCATGTATCAATATCCACAATGGGATGACTGTTCAGGATTTTCCTGCCGTCGTGCCTCTGGTTTTCGCTTTTGCCCAGGTCTCCGGATCGCATCATGAATTCAGTTATCAGTTCAAAATGATTGATAGGCAGGCGCAAGTGATCGCTATTTCGCCTGTGGCAAAAGTGGAGCCGCTTCCTAACCGCTACATGACGCACAAGATCATCAGTGCCTTTAGTGGCCTGGTGTTCCGCGAAGAAGGGATGTACAACGTGGTTTTAGCGTTGGACGGAGCGGAAGTTGGTGCGCTCCCGTTTCAAGTGATTCAAGTTACGCCGGAAGCCGGCGCTTAGGCCGTACTGTAAACTAGCGCACAGAGCTGCTGTTGTGTGGTTTCGGCACGCGCAATGGTTTTCTTTTGCTTTCTTTGCTCGCCGGTGCAATGGCAAGCACGTCCGGATAACCGGGATAGTAGTAGGAAAGCTGTTCTGCCACCATCGACATCTCCTTTACTTTATTATCTTGCCGATAGAGCTTGTACTTGGCCCAAAGTGCGCTCCAGTTAGCTGGATCGAGTACTAATGCCCGGTCTAATAGCTTTTCTGCTTCAGGTTGTTTGCCAACTCGCAGCAAGGCTAAGCCGAATGCCGCATAGATGCTTGGCTCCATCGGAGCTTTCTGAAGTGCTTTGCTTAGAAGTCCTTGCGCTGTTCCTACATCGCCTAAGTTCTTCGGCGCGTTCAAATACATCAGTGCCCATTGGGCAAGTATCTGTCCTTCGATGCCTCGCAGGCGAGTTTGGTTTGCAACTTCGATGGCCTGCGCAAACTCTTTGCTTGCTAAGTCGAGCCATTTGTTTTCTTTCGTCTTGGCAAAATTGTCTGCGTAGCAATTTGCTATGCGGCTCATCGTCAGCGCCACGATAGCTTTTTGCTGCTCGGTCTGCGCGCTGCTCATGATCTTTTCGAACGCTTTTAATGCCTTGTCCGTGTCTTTTAAGCGCAAGTACTCATTGTCAGCGTTTTCCAGCTGGGTGAGCATCGATTGAAATTTCTCCTGACCTGGGCGAGGTTCAAGGATCAACTGCTCATTGCGGTAATCAATTGTAGTTTTGAACTGGCTCCAGATCGGATTGCCCAGAATGCCCATGGCACCTGAAGTGAACAAGCCGTTGTGGGCAGGATTGCGATCCGGTGCCACAGTAAACACCGGCGAAGAGACATTTACGTTTCCGAGTTTAAGATTATTGACCTTGAGCGCGCCAATATTCATCCGTTGTCCGTCGATGCCGTATATGATTCCGACAGGCAAAATGGTGCCGTTATAGAGTGGCTTGGCAAGCGATTGAGGGAGATTATTGAACGAGGCGCCGGTATCAACCAGGAAGTTGATCGACGTCTTGTCGTCGAATCGTCCTTCCACTATCAGTGCCGTTCCGCCGAAGACGGGCTTGGTTGGCACAACCAGCGCTTTATTGGTGACATGCACCGTGCGCGGATCTGCAAGCGTCAAAGTCTTATCGTCGTAGTTGATAGTGACCAGAAATCTGCGCAGTATATTTGCGCCAATTAGCCCACTGGGCTTCTCTCCGATGTGCGACAAATCGGTGACGAGCACTGGAATGTCGTAAAAAGTGATATCGCCAATGGTCAGAGAAGGAACGTTGGTGTAACTGAGAGGAACAGCCTGCGAACCGGCTGTGATTGAAAATGTGGAGAGCGGACGCGAGCCCAGACTAGCCGCGGTGGCTTTGTCGATGACACTTTGGCTGGCTCCAGTGTCGACAATGAACTTGGATTCTTTTCCGTTCAGGCTAGCTTTGATAATGATTTCATTGCCGCTGTACTCGAACGGCAACACCAGCGGGTTGTCCTTCAGGCGCGCAACCTCTGATTCCGGCGGCATCTCAAAAGTCTTGTCGTTAATGACGATGTCGGCGTCAATGCTCTTTGTCAGCGTTTCCGTTTTCTTGCGGCTGCCGATTAAATGAACGACTTTGAATGGCTCCTGCGTCCCGGCAACAGGACGGTAATCTTCGTATTCTACGGACTGCAAACTGTGGATGCCCAGCTCATGATCTGTGCCTTGATAGTCAGTTCGTACGATCAAATGAGTCAATGGATCGGCGAAAAATGTGGTGGTTCTTCCCTCCCAGACCAACTTCAGTACATCGCACATCTTTCCACGAACCAACTGCTTCGGCAGCAATTGCCAGTTCGCTTTCGGGTTCAGAGCCTGGCTCAGTGCTGCCAGCCCATGTTTGAGGTCGTCTGCTAACTGTTCGGTTGTTGTCGCTGTCGCCGGTGCTATCCAATCGCCGTACTGCTGCCAGCTGTTCTTGCCGTCGTAGGCAATTATCAGCGGAGTGCCAAGCAGGGTCATCTCCACGCGCACTTTGTCAGCTTTTTCCAGAACTTCGCATTCGTAAGAGTTTTCGGCACTAGATATGCCGCTGATGCTACTGATAGTGGCATGCGAGCGCATGCCTCGTGCATGATGCTCTTTTACTTTTTCTGCGCCACCGTATGCTTCCAGGACCAATTGCAGAACGTCTTTAGCTGAGCTTAGCTTGCTGGACGAAATTGTCTTTTCGACTGCCGCAGAAACGTCGGCTGTGCTTGAAAACGTCACAAGCATAACCATTGATTGGGTTAGTGAGGCGGCTTGCAGCCACTTGCGATGACGCTTCAGCAGTTGCACGACTATTCTCTCAGCGAAGTTTAACTGCTTTGCATTATCCCAAATTATTCCTTCAAATTCGCTAGGAATCGGACAATTCGCCGTTTGCTAGGATAATCTACAGGTTCCCGGAGGGTGGGACGATGAAACCTGCAGTAGATACGCTCGTTTTCGAAACAGTGAAAGCGTATTCCGAATGGCGCGAGAAGCTTCGAGCCGAACAACCAGACGCAATTGTTGGTTTCGTGCCGACAATGGGCGCCTTGCACCAGGGTCATGCCACGCTGATGCGCGTTGCGCGGCAGGAGTGCGATTACGTAGTTGCCTCGATTTTCGTCAATCCTATGCAATTTGCTCCGCATGAAGACTTTGATCGTTATCCGCGGACCTTTCCTGCGGATGTGGAAATTTGCAAAAACGTCGGTGTTGATGCGGTATTCCGTCCATCCGTTAGCGAAATCTATGAACGTCCGATTTCCGATATGACTAAAGTCATACCGCCAAAAGAGTTGATTGGCCACCTTTGTGGGTTTTTTCGACCGGGATTTTTTGAAGGTGTAGCTACCGTTGTGCTCAAGTTGTTCAATATAATTCAGCCAACCCAAGCCTATTTTGGCGAGAAGGACTACCAACAGCTTGCTGTCATCAAGCGCATGGTCAAAGATCTGAACCTCCCGCTTGAGATCGTCGGCGTGCCCACTGTCAGAGAGCGCGACGGTCTGGCCATGTCTTCTAGAAACGTATATCTGAGCAGCGATGAGCGCAATGTAGCTCCTGGCATTCATGCGGTTATCAGTGCGGTACGTGACGCCGTTTTGTCCAGAACCCCGGTGTCAACGGCTATTTCGCAGGCTAAGGTCTCTTTGACGGCTATTGAGGGATTAGAACTTCAATACTTAGAGGTTTGTGACGGCGACACGTTGGAACCACTTGAGCAGGCTCGAAAGCCTTTTGTGGTGCTAGTGGCCGCGAAACTCGGCAATGTTCGTTTGATTGATAACGTCGTTGAACATTAGAGCCTTAAGTGGGAGTCTTCCCATCGACTTCTTTACAACCCGAAGTTAATATGACTTCAAATTGGCAACGTACATATGGTCGACACCAGATGCCGCGCTGATGAGCGTCGAATTCCGAGTGCGAGGAAATTTTAGAATGCAGCTCAAGAGACGAATTGCCGTGAAAGCACCCCATAAGGTGTTGCCCCGTCATAACGACGATCCGACGTATGAGGCTCGCGGGCTTAACGCCGCAGTTAGGTTTTTCGTTGATCACGTAATTAGTGTTGCCGTTTCATCTGTTGCCAGAAGTCAGGCTCAGACAGCACGTTTAGCTGTCACTGGCACAAGCGGAAGTATTCTCCATATATTAGTTTCAACCACCGGCGAAGGAGAGAATTTTCGCTTTGTCGCCTACAGCAACGATATGTGCCTGTTTACGGGATCTTCGCCAAGCCTCTACGTTGCCAATCAAACTCCAAGAGACCTGGAGCATTCAATCTACCTTTATGTGTCAGAGAAGTTGGCTGGCGAAGGTTCGATTAACGTGCAAATTTTTCGCGAAAGTAGCACTCTTTTTGAATTGCCAGTCCTTGAGGGCTCCAGCAATGCTGGACCGCGTGGTCTGAAACCCAGACTGGGCATTGCTACAGGCTAGCCCTTAGCGCTCTAAAAGTTGCTCCAATGCTCACAGGTAGCTGTTACATCAGCCTGTTAGATTGGTATATATTAGACGGGCAGGTGTCCAATCTAGTGTATGGCAATGTCTAAAGGAGCGAACAATGAGAAGGCGATCTCATCGCGGAAGCGCTATTACTGAATTGGGACCATCCCTGTTCATGCTCCTTGTGATTGTTTTTTTCCCGATGCTGATGATTTTGGGATTGGGGCTTCAATACGCTTGCGGCTGGTACCACAACCACCTGATGCTGCAAGAATTGCCGGTGCGTCCAATCGCTGACAACGCGGGCGGCCCGCAAACGGATGCTGCCGGCGGAACGGTGCACCAAGAGGTTTACAACAGGTTCGACAAGACAGGGCTGTCTAAATTCGCGGGCGTTACCGGTGTTGATGATACGGTTGTTTACCCTGTGGCAGAGGCCGGACAGCCAGCGATGGTGCGTTGCACCACAACAGTTCGAGGCAAACCATTTATATCCCTTCCCTGGTTTGGCTTCACTTCGACAAGTTTTACCGTGAGCGGAGAAGCAACACGAGAAGTAGTCGAACGTACTTTGAGCATGTTGCCTAAAACTAACTTCGCGAACCGGGGTTGATCCACCACTTTATCCGCCGGGCCAAATCGTTGTTCTTGTTCTGGAACCGTGTGGCTGAGCGGAAGTAAGCCATCTGGTAATTCTCGTCGTCAGGGTTCATCTCAGCGGCTGTTTTGTAGAAGAATAGCGCTACTTTGTCCTCGTGTTGCGCTTCCAGCTCCTCTGCTATGCGGAAATTGAGAGCTGGTGCGAAGAATGAGTTCATCTGCAGTGCCTGTAATAACATCTTCATCGATTCTTCGTGCGCGCCTAGATCGGATAGAACGCGTGCCACGCGCATTCGAGCAACTGTCGACAATGCGTCTTTGGCGTTGAGTGGACTGATTCGGTTGATGTCGGCAATGATTTTTTTCCTTGAGACGTGGTGCATCAACGTCTTGAGTAACTCTTGCCCGCCTTCTACAGATTGTGTTCCGCCGTACTTGATGGCAGCCAGTGTGGGTTCTACGGCCTTGTCGTATTGTCCGCTGCGCAAATAGCCTTTGGCTAGTGCCAACGTTACTCTGTCGTTGGTCCAGTTTCGTGGTGCCAATTGCGCAAGTTGCTCGATTGCCAATTCCGGTTTGTCAGAAAGTTCAGCTGTAGCGACGGCTTTTACCCAGCGAGCATCGTAGTCCCGCGGGTTGTTTTTCAATGCTAGAGTCGCATAAGTCAATGCATCGAGGGTGCGGTTTTCTTTCATTAGCAACTTTGCCAGACCGCTGTAAACGTCAGGCCAGATAGGTTGAGCTTTAAGGGCAGCTACGAAAAAGTCTGCTGCAGTGCCTGCTCTGCCTTGGTCTACGGCGTGACGTCCCTGTATGTAGAGAACCGCCGAATCGGTGGGATAGTGTTTGATGGCGTAATAAGCCAACGGATAGACATAATTTGGATCGAGGCGCAGCAGCTCTTTGAACCTGTGCAAAAAGAAAGAGGGGTCATTCTCATTGCACAGGTTGTATTGTTCAGTTGCTAGGTTCTCGAAGCCGCGCATATTTAGCATTTCGCCGGCAACAAAATGAATTTCCGCACTATTTGGGTGTTTGCGCAAAAGTGATTGGATTTGCACCAGATCTTGTTCTTGTGTCGCTCGGCGCAGAACATTTAGTTCCAGCTTGCGTACAATCTCGGAATCTGATCCGACAGCTTCTGCTGCGTCGGTCGGTTGGGCGAATGATGCAAGTGCGGCTGCTAAAACGGCGACAGCTACTATGCGGATTTTCATCTCTTCTTCCGTTCCGGATGTTTGGTGTATCGAATCTCGGCAGTGGTTTTATAACCGTTTCTTGCCGCCGGGCTCACTTGAATGGACACGTCAATGTCTTCCCGCATGTGGCGGGCGGTGACCACATTAGCCCTTGCGATGCTCTCGTCCACTTTCCAACCGGCCTGCGGCAGTGCTTCTGTGTACCAGTTAATGATGACGCCGGCAGGCTCTTTGTACTGCCAAGTCATCGTATAAATTTCTTTCGGTAACCGTCGCGGAAAGGTCAAACCTTCGACGTAGAGAGGCTTGGCGCCGGTCCAACTTGGGAAATATGGCAGGTCGGGCGGCGTTCGCAATGCCTGAGTATCGAAGGCGTGCGGATCCGCTTTGTAGGTATTAACTCGCTTCTGGGGCGGCTGTCCTTGTTCTGCTGGCTTTGGCTGGTTCCAAAACTGCGCCTGTGCTGCGCGTGGAATGCCAACAGCAACCAATAGTGCTAAGGCAATCAGCGGTAACTGCGACTGGCGTTTCATAACGTCTCACTCCAGAGCGAGAATTCTAGGTAAGGCAACTTCAATATACCCTGTTATCGATGTGCGGGGCAACAAGACGGAAGCCGGCTTATAAGCCGGCTTCACGAGAAGGATTTTTTGCATCCTGTTCAGTTGCGATCGGTGAATTCAACAGTACCACCAGCGTCACCATTGCCAGTGGTTGTTTCCTGGAATGTGATATTCAGTAGATTACCGAACGCGCCGCTGTTGGGCGTTACGAAGACTGTATCCAACGCCGTAATCCGACCGTTGCCAGTGTGATCTTCGCCAGGGTTACTTATGACTCGGTGTCCGTCAACGTGAAAGAATGGCGTGTCGTGGAT
>JADYXS010000518.1 GCA_021772155.1 Candidatus Obscuribacter sp. | reverse complement strand
CGGGGTGGGATATCTATATGATATAGTTACCCATTTCTCAAGAAAGATAACGCAGGGGTGAGGGTTTTAATCTCGCCTGCGTCATCTTTAGAGGCATGAGGCAAAAAACCATATTCGGGGACTGAGGGTTGAAATCAATCAACCTCAGTCGCACCGAATATGGTGGCGAGAGCCGGGCCGTGTTAATACTTCGGCCAGAGCGTAATCACCGTCGGCACGCCCTCGAACATATGTCGTTGTTCGAGTTTGCCGAGATCTTCCAGCCTGTCGGGGTCAACCTGGTACTTGATGAAGCCGGCATCAATCCAGGCGTCAAGTATGCAAGATCCTGGAGTGCAGAACTTTGCCTTGAAGTTGGCCAGGGCTTGGTCGAAATCAACAGACGGAACGTCTGTGGGTGGGGTGGTCATAGTCTTCCTCTTGCTGATTTGTGGCATGTATCCACACTTGGGGGCTGAGGTTGAAATCAATCAACCCCAGCCTTACCAAATATGGCGGCCTCAGCCTTCAGGTCGTTCCATGGCCTAGTTGGACTGGACGCTGACCTTCCAGCTTTTGCCGTTGGGAGCCGGCGTGGTGCCGGGGGTTGGGGCGCTGCCGTACCAGGAGTAGGCGCGAACCTTCTCCTCCATCTCCAGGTCCTCGGTGCCGGTGTTCACAACTTCGAACACCAACTCGCGAGTACCCTTCTGGTACTGACCCTTGTAGGGCGTGAAGCCGTTGTTGGACTTCAGGCGGAAGATCGAGCCGTAGCTCTTTGTCTTGCGCTGTCCCCACTCGGTCTGGCTGTACTGGTCTTCTTCCAGCACAACGACAATTTCCTCGCCCGAATGCATGCCCGGTCGACTGGAGCCGTTGTCCTTGTCCATCAGGGTGATGCGGAAGGCGGTGGCACCGGTCGGAACATAAGTGGAGCCGGCGATCAGCGGCGCTTCGCAGCGCTCACACTGATCCACCTTCACACTGCAGTCGTCGCAGAGCTTGTAAGCGAAGTAGGAGGTGTTCCCACTGCACTTACGACAGAAGCCGGCCACGTTGGTCGGCAGAGGCAGTTTTTCGCAGGTTTTGCAAAGCATGTGGCGTCCTCCTTAGTGTTTGCAACCACACCCGAAGGTGCAGTGCACATGCGGACGACCAGCCAGCTGCTCCGCAGTTGCGGGCTGGCGGCTGAGCGGATCGAGCGCGTTGGGGAGGGCCGGCGCCTGCTGCACCAAATGCATGTTCTCAGCGAAGAAGTTGTCGTAATCGCGGTTTTCATGCAACTGGAACGCGATTTCAAACTCTTCCTGCGGCGGTTCGCCGTAGGGGTCGTTCTGTTTCGCGAAGCGGACCACGGCGTAAACGAGGCCGTGACCGGTGGGAGCCTGCGGTCCCTGGAAAATGACGTCGTCGCCGGGCGCCTGAGTTGGCGTGGTTACGATCAGTTCCGTTGCCGGCACTGATTCGGCAACAACAACGTCGGTGGCGGCAGCGGCAGTACGCGGGGAACCGGCGGGCCGGAACTCCAAGGCATTGCGGTCGCCATCGAATTCAACGAACTGGGTACGCGGGGCCAACGAGTTTTGCACGAGCTTTTGCCCGTTCTCGAAGAGAATCACATCGGCGCCGATGAGCGAGCACACCCGGAGGGCGTACTGTCCATGCGGCAAACGAACGTGAGTAGTTCCGCGACCCTTGAGAGTCATGGTGGGGGCTTGAAGCCAACCCATCTGTGGATGCCTGTAAACCAGGTCGACCAGCATGGATCGACCGGTCGTATCGCTAATCTTCATACTAGTACTCCTTTTCCTCTGGACGCTGCCGAAAAGCAGCGCCGTTTTAGACTTGAGAAATGAACACGAACCGGGGGCTGATGCAAATGCGGCGCACCGCATCTGGTGACCAGCCCCCGGAACAACGTAGGCCGCGTGCACGTTGCACGCGGTTGGTCGGGTTAGAGGTATCGTTCCTTAACCGTGTCCTTCTCGATGAAGTACTCGAACGGCTCAGGGTTGCCCACAGGCTCGCCCTGGCGGTTGGTACGCTGCTCGAGAGTCAGCAGGCGCACCGGGCGCCCATACAGCCGGCGGAACATCTTGAGGGTGTCCCGGCATTCCGACTGCAACAGCGGACCGTAGGTCGGGTCGAAGTCGTGCCGCAGAGTCAGCACACCATCGGTGTTCCGACCGTCATCCACAACGTAGATGTTCGGCAGCCAACGAGCACCGGTACGACGAACGAGTTGGCGCCGGATGGCGTGCTTGTTCTGGTCGTAGCCCATGATGATCTGCAGTACCTGGCCCATGTGCGACATGAGCGCCTTCGGCACGGGAAACACAGGCGTGCCCATGTTCTCGTGGTAGTACTCCGACTGCTCGGCCGTTTGCATCCAGTTTTGGACGATGGCAAGCAGCTCCTCCAACCGCGTCGGGAGCGGATGGAAAATGACGTTCTGTCCCCAGCCGTTGCTGAAGAGGTGCTTGTTCACGCGGTCCATGAAACGCAGCACCCAACCCAGAGCTTCCTCGTTGATGTTCTCGAGCAGGTCCATGGACAGGAACTCGGTGAGGAACCGATGGTCCTCATAGGTCCGAGCAATCTCCATGAACTTGTCCCGATTACGGCGCATGACGGTGACCTTTTCGATCTCTTCCGTCTCATTGAGGAGTCCCCGCTCATCACGCTTGAGCTTGGGAACGTCGATGACCTCTTCCCCTTCATCGAAGCCGTACTTCTTATCGATGAATTCCCAGACGCGAACGCCGAGGGAGTAGGGGTCGAAGTAGAAGTTCGTCGCCACCTGGCTATCGTGCATCGACCAGGCTTTGGCAAGGTCGAACCCGAATTCGAACGGGACGCCGACGTGCGGCGCCAGGAGAATTGCCTTCTCCCAGTACGAGGCCCAGCCTTCGTGCATGAACTTGGTGCGACCGACCGGCTGCAGGTAACGCGCGCGATCCCGCACGATGTCGAGCAACATGCGCGCTTCGGGCTGCAGGTTTGGCGTGTTGGCCGGATCCAGAAGGAACGCGAGCAGGTCGTTGGTCGGCTTGATCGGATAGCGCGAAAGCTGCTGCTCGATGGCCACAAGCTTCTTCTTCAGAATGTTGCATTCGGCCACCGACTGGTCGCCTTCGACCTCGATCCGCTCCCGCAGGGTGTCCGCCGCCTGTTCGAGCGTCTCGCGAAGCTCGGCATCTGTCGGGATACCCTGGATGGTGGGAAGCCAGCCGGCGTGATGCTCCAGAGCGTGGGCGGCATCAAGTACGTACTCGACACCTTCCCAGCCCCAGCGCGGGTCACGAACGAGCTTTTCCACCTTGTGCTTGTACTGCGCAAAGCGGTTCAGCGCAGTTTCCGGTGACGTTTCATCGAACAGGTAGTTGATCGTGCACAGCGTCACGTGACCATAGGTCGCGTGTGACATCACGTTTACCTGCATCGGCATGGTGTTGGTGATACCAAGCCAGACGATGGTCGGGTTGAGATTGAGTGCCGCCTCGAACACGTGGAAGCTGCCGGCATTGCGCCGAGCTTGTTCCGCACGCTTGCCCCGACTCCAGTGAGGATAGTCGGTGGGCATCATCATGTCGTAGGTGGTCAGGTCCATCATCGTCTGATCGGAGATCAAACGATAATTGACCGGGTGATGGCGCAGGCCGAACCATTCAGAGGCTCGCTCCATGCGCATGTCCCAGATTCCGAGTTCGTGGCAGTCCTTCTCCAGCTCCGTCAATTCGGGGGCAGGAGCAGGGGCCACAGTTTTGTTAGTTGCCATAGCTAGTTACCTCCTTATGAGTTGGCGTTCTTGATCAGGATCTCTTTGAACGCGCCGATTACGTCTTCTTTCTTGTTGGCCCGCGCCATACCGAGACGTTCCTTGGCTTCGGCAGGCAGACCCCGAAGAGCCGAACCGCCGAGTCGCCAGCTGCTCCCGAAGCCGCCCCACGCCGTACCCGTTTCCAGGTAGCCGCAGTAGCTGAATCCCGCTTCAAGGATGATTTTCTTCCACCACAGTTGGATGGCTGATTCGCCATCGAACAGGTCGCCGTCCGTGCCGTGGAACATGTACCGGTTCCAGACCGAGCTCTTGTAAGGGCCCGCGGAGTTGCCAGTCTTTTCCGACTTGGCACCGGTCTCGGCGATGTCGTACACCAGCTTCCAGGCGGGCACCGCAACGGTACCGCCACCAGCGCCGGTCTTGAAGAACTCTTCTTCGGTCTTCAACAGGTACGCTTCCGAGTCGTGCGAGATGAGCACGATGTCGACCGTCTTGTAGCGCGTGCGTACGAAGAGCACGCACAGGAAGAAGTACATCTTGCACAGGTCAATCGGGTCGCCCTGCATTGAGCCGGAGCGGTCCAAAACCAGGAAGACGACCGCCTTCGAATCCGGGTCAAACTTATCCTGGAGTCGATTGAAGCGCATGTCGTTCTTGTGAAACGGCACTTCCTCGATCGTCGGAATCAGCGTTCCCGTGCGCTCCTGCTGATAGACGTAGGCCTCGATGCGGCTGGCAAGGTCCAGGTGGCACTTGTACGGCGCGGACTCTTTGTCCGTGTGCGCTTCCAAGTACTCGCTAACAGTGGCGATCACAGCCGTCCGGTAGGGAGCGACTGCATCGTTGAGTACCTTCGGGAAGGGCTCAACGGTCTCGATCGCTTGCAGGAAGCTTTCGACGTTGTCACCGACCATCGGCCACAGCTTGGCCGGGATGAACGGTTTGCTTTCGCCCGCGGCGACCGCATAGAAGACGTAGGCGTCAAATGCCGCCTGACACTTCGCTGCGAACTCCGGAACGAACAGCTCGGGCTGCGCATTACGCAGTCCGGCGGCACGCTTGATGCGCGCCTTGACCGTTGCCCGCTTGTTCAAGCGCGACTTCGGTCCGTGACGGCTGATGCCCTTGACCTTCTGGGATTTCACCATGGTCGTGGCCATCTGCTTCTTCAGCATGTTCGGCAGGTCGAGGTCGTCGAAGATCATCTTGACGAACTCTTCAAACGTCATCTCGACGTAGTCGGCCGAACCTTCACCAGGCTCGCCTTGACCGGAACCGCCGCCGCCGCCGTCGCCATCGCGACCGGGTTTCCACGTCGGCTCATAGCCGCCGTCGACCGGGACCTTGATGGTGCCCGGCTTTGTGATGATTGGAACCTTCTTGATGATGTCGCCGGCCTTGCCCTTCATACGTTCGCGCAGGCGCTCTTTGTAGCGCTCACGCTCAGGACCGGTACGGTCCCGCTCCGGGCCAGGAGGGACGATCACGTTCGAAGTCATACCTGACACCACACCGCTTTGGAGACCGGCAGGGCCGATAACAAAGGTGTTGATGCTCGGAGTGTTCTTCTTATTACTCATTAGTAGTACCTCCACTGCTAGTTGCGGCGTCCCTGACTTAGAACGCGCTGCATAGACTTGGAATTGGCTCGCCCTTGTCAAGGGCAACAGCAAAAAAGGGAACCAAATGAGGCCCCGGGCTGATTTAGCGTTGCCGCAAAACCAGACCCGGAACCCCACTTGATACCACATTTAGTGACAGAGGAGCCACGCCCCTCTGTCACGTGCAAGGCAACAAGGGCGACCGAAATCGCCGCTTGCTGCCAGGCACTCACTGCTGCACAAGGCAAGCAGTGAGGTTTACGACTCGATCAGGAAGGATTCCTTCTCTTCCACTTCCTTGAGCAGCTCGTTGGCGCAGTGCTCGCAGTACTTGTAGTCGGTGACCAAGCGGCGAACCACCTCGGCGAGGTGGCGCTTGTCTTCATCGCTACGAACCGAGCGCAGGCTGAGCTTGCGCGCGGTGGACCGCAGCTGGTTCACGACGTACCGCTCGATGCACCGGCGGACCGGCTCGTGGCAGTTGTAGGGAACCGAGGCCTTGCCCTTGTGCTCGCGCATCCACTGGTTCACCGAGATCATGATCTCGGCGCGGAACTTCGGAGCTTCCGAATCGGTCACGCCCCAGTTCGGGTCGGACTCGATCTCGCGCATGAACTTGACGTCGCCGCCAGCGGCAACGCGGGTGTAGCCGCCGGTGCTGCCGACGGGCGAGTGCGTGGCGAAAGCCTGGATGTTATCCAGGTACTTGTCGAACACTTCCTGGCACTTGCCAGTGAAGCCTTCGATGCAGGCCGCCAGCCACATGCGGGACGCTTCCCGGCGATAGGCCTCGTCCAGGTACGTGTTCACCAGACGGTTGAACGTCTTGAGCTGCTCTTCGTCCGCGATGGACTCGCGGGCCTGAACGACCAGGCGCTGCATGAACGCACGCGAAGTCACGCAGTGACCTTCGCTGAGCGCCTCGGCAGCCAGAGCGCCGACCTGCTTTGCCACCTCACGCGGCGAGTTGCCGCTGAGGCCTTCGCGCGCCGAAGCCTTGGCGCGGAGCGCTTCCAGCGACAGCTTGGTCAGACCCTTCTGCCGGATGGCGACACCGTTGTAGGCGTCAACCTTGGCATTGGGATCGAGGCCTTCGCTGGGCTCGATGCGGGTGAGGATTTCCAGACGGGCCGCCAGCTCCGGCACCATCGGGTCGAGGTGGGTGTGCTTCTTCGAAGCCGTGTTGGCGAACTCGGTCTCGCCCCAGATGGCCATGAAGATGTCGCGCGTGGCGTCCATTTCCAGCGGGTACTTGAACCACGTCAGCAGGTAGCGGTCCATGTACGGCTCGTTGGCCGGATCCGCGATCCAGGTGTTGTACTCCGCTTCGTTGGAGTTGATCATCAGCACCGTGTCGATGAACAGCGAGCCCACCATCGGCGCCGGCAGCGGAACGCGCTTGCCCTGCGTTGCTTCCAACTCGACGCGACGCGCTTCCTTGGGGTTCTTGAACCCTTCGGTGAACATCACGATCCCGCGGTTGCCCATCGGGAGCGCGCCGTTCAGCACGACGTTGCGAGGATCACCGGGCTGGTAGCGGCCGGCCTGGGAGAGATCCTCCCAACCGATCCACGTCCCGATTTCGAAGTTGTTCGGCTCCACTTCGGAGACGTCAACCAGGCCGATCGAGCCTTCGAAGTCCGCGGTGAAGCGGAACCAGCCGATCGGGAACTGGGCCAGGGGAACGGCCTTACCTTCGTACTCGTACAGCCCGAGCAGCTTCGCCTGGCAGAACGGGCAGGGATGCCCGACCGCGCCACGCGTGCCTTCGTTCATGCCGATACCGAAGAGGACCGCGCTGACCAGGTCTTCCACTTCCAGAGTGGCAATGCCGGCCAGATCGCAGCTGGCGTCGTTCGCCTTCAGGATGCTGGCGACCTTGTTGTTGCTGAAGTCAATCAGCGTTTCCAGGCCGAGGCTCTGGAGGATCTCCAGCTTGATACCGGCCACGTGGGACAGGTAGTCGCTGAAGTCGTCGTTGCCACCGTCGATCCGGCGCTCGGCGAGCGTCGGGATCATATAGAGCAGCGACAGCGGGTTGTCGTGAACCGGGCAACCGCCGTTGTAGGGCACCGGTTCGGCCTGGCGCACGAGGCGCTTGAGGCGGTTGAAGAACTGCGACTTGCCGGAACCCTTGCCGCCGATGGCGACGAAGATCTGCTTGGCCGCTTCCGCGTTGGAAGCGCCAGCGATGACAAAGTCGTTGACGAAGCGGTGCAGCGGGGCGTCGATGCCCTTGAACCGCTTGCTGAAGGCGTTGTACGCCTTGATGTTCTTCTGGTAGCCGAGGCGCTGCAGGCGGGCCTGACGCAGCTCATCGAGGCCTTCGCGCATGACGAGGCGCTCGAGGCGACCGAAAGAGGACTCGCAGAGCTCCGGGTGCTTCTTGAACAGCACGAGGGCGTCGGCGAAGGTGACACGCTTCCGGAACGAGGGCACGTAACCGGGGCGGAGGACTTCGTTATCTTTGGTGGTCTTGGTAGACATGGTTGTTAACTCCTTACGAGTTAGCTCTGGAGAGTCCAGAGCTCGTTCAGTTTGAAGTACTCGAGAGCTTGGCCAAGGCAATGTTTGCAGTAGCCACGCTCGTTAAAAGCTTGCAGCATCTGCGCCCGCAGCCGTCGGTCGTCCGCAGTCTCGCCCTGGAGTTCCAGTTCGGACTTGAGGAGACGCTCGAGGCGCAGTCGCGTTTCGCTGTTCAGCTTACGGCGAATGCCATCGGCGAGCCGAGGCAGAGTCTTCCACGTGATATCGGCGGTGGTGTCAAGCTCGCCGGTCTTAGCAGCACTGCGCCGCTCCCGTTCAAGCTTGAAGATTTCCGTTTCGATATTTCCGCGGAATGCGTCCTTCTCGGACTGGGTCTTAAGACCCATGAGGTCATCGAGTTCGTTGAGCATCTTCGTGTCGACATCCACGCTTTGAGTGCGTGCACGTCCACCAACGGTGTGGCTCTCTTCGGTCTCGTTAACCTTCTTATCGCCAACAGCGTACGCGTTGGCGTGGCGGCGGTAGCGCTCAAAGAGCTCGACCGCTCGACGCTGGAAGTCCGGCGCCGCAACCTCGTACAGTTCACGACTGAGTACGCGCTGGTACTCAGCTTCGATCAGCCCAGGCTGTTCGCCCTTCTTCGCTGCCGGAGCGAGGAATTTCTCGCGGCAGGTCTTCAACACCTTGCGCTGCTCGTCGGTGAAGCCGTCAGACTTCTCGAGTTGAGCAAGGCGGGTGCGCAGGAAGGTAATCATCTCGTAGGAGCTGACGCAACGCTCGAAGCGCTTGTCACTCAACGACCGGTCGATGATTTCGGACAGCATGTTGAACATGACGGTCATGTCCAATCCGGTGAGAGCCTCTTGTTCGGCGGCGTCCAGCCAGAGGTCCTTGGCAGTCCAGTACTCCGTGGTGGAAGCGGACATCGCAGACGTACTGCGCTTCACTTCGAGCTTCTCGCCGTCGTAGATACGGGCGCGTTTGACGTGGTCAACTGTGTGCTCGGGCTTGAGCCGGCTGATGATGGCCATCAGCGAAAGCAGCGTCAGCGCCTTGGGGTCGAAGTGGGGCACATCGCGCATCAGCGCAATGCGGTCACGGTAGGCCATCGTCTCTTCCGTCACCGACGTGTTGTACGGATAGGTGAAGACGTGGAAACGCCGAGTGAACTTACCGGCGTCTTTACCGAGACTTTCAATGAAGGTTTTCCAGGCACCTTCGTTGGCCTGACCGAACAGCACCGCGTCGAGCGGTTGGTAGCTGTTGCCGTCCGGTTGAACGTCCGGTCCGCAAACCTTGCCGTCCTCGTCGTCGCCATCCTTATGAACGTGTTCCGAACCTTCCTTGGCAGGCTTTGCCGGCTTGTTCGGTTTGCCACTGGCAGGACCACCGGTCCCACCGGGGATGCGTCGATCGTTGGTTGCCTCAAGAAGGATCTTGAGAGCCGGGTTGCCGAACTGCGGGTTACCGCCGTCGAACAACTCACCCATGTCGACCATGCCACGACTACCACGCTCGAGAGCGGAGGGCAGCGAGCAGTTGGGCGTCCAGGTGGAGATACCGAACTTACGGCTCGAGAGCCGCATCGGCGTCACACGCAGCTTGAGCAGGGCCTGGTTAGGATCCTTCTCGCACTCGGACTCCATCACTGCCGACCAGCAGTGCTGACAGGGTTGACCTGCCACAGCCAGCATCTCACGCAGCGACGTCTTGTCAGTGCCTTCACACTCTTCCTCGGTGAGGTTGAGTAGAGCAGCCAACTTGGCAATCGCGTTGTCAGACAACAGCATGAGCAGATTGAGCGGGTTCTCGTGTACGGGGCAGCCTTCGACCGCGTATACGATTTGTCCCTCGAGCGCCCGCTTGAACGCATCGACGAACAAGCTCTTACCACAGCCCGGGGGGCCTTTGATGATAAGAGCGAGAAAGAGCTGATAACCGTTGGCAGCCGCAGCACGGAGATGCTGCATCTGATTATGCACTGAGCGCTGGGAGCCGCGGACGTGGTCAAACGCCTTGTACAGCTTAATTCCCAGGTCTTTGAGCATCTTCAGATATGGTTGCCGCTCCTCGGGCTCTTTTTCGATATCGACTTCACCGAGAGCCTCAATTGCCCGCACAAGGAGTCCGTGTGCAGTGTCAGCCCGTTCAGGATGCTCGGAGAGCTCCTTAAGGAATTGACCAAGCGGGATGGAATCAAGCTTTACGGGCTTGAGGTCCAGGGCGCTTGTGAGTTCAGTGAAGTCGGAGGTAGTCTGGAGATCCGTATTTTTGGACATGGGTACCTCCTACAGGGAGTAATGCTAAACGCGGCGACCGTGTCGCTGCGTCGCTACGAACAGACAGCTCACTTCGTGAGCGTAAGTTGACGGTGACGAACAAGAACAACCCGAGGACTCAGCGATGCTGTGACCAAAGGCTGATGCTGACCGTCGTATGAGAAGCCACGTTGAGACGTTCCGGTTCAAGCGTTAGCAGAATTGCCGTCTATCTGAATTGCGTTGCCTATCTACCGGTTGTACGGAGAAGTGGCGGCGCGTTTGTTGGCGGGATGTCTGCTGGGGAAAGTTGCTGTTGCCGGGGCCTCTGTGTGGATGAAAGAAAAATGGAAGTGAACTCACCGTATCAGAAGGGCCCGGACGGTCCCAACATCCATATAAGTGAGGATTTGGATAGCAAGCGCAATGCTGAAGGAAAGCCTAATCGCAGTCATTCTGGAGCGGTTTTCGCGGTGCGCTTTGCTTGCCAAGGAGCCTCGTAGGCGCTGTAATTATGTTGATCTCAAGCACCCAAAAATGATCGAGTTCTTCTTCGATTTATGGGGTAGGGAATTTGTCTCTTGAGATGCTGTTTTTCGGCGAAATTTGGTGCTGTGTTAGCTAGAGATAAACCTAAAGAAAACGTTTAATAGCTAGCGCAAGTACATACAGAAGCCGCATAAGTAGCCGTTTTGTCGATATATCGGCAGGCGGTGCGAATTGTTAGTAAAAACGTGGTTCCAAAGATGTGCTGAAAAGTTCTGTTGCCAAGCTGCTTGGACTGTGGCTTTCGTTAGCTATTAGCGGAGCGCGCACAAGTTGTTGTGCCGGGGGCGATGCAACCAGATGTGATACCGCGCATTTTTTTGTAGCCGAAAGTCCTTGTGCTCCAATGGATTCCGGTAACGGATAGCGCAGCCCTCCGAGCACCTGACAATCACTTAGTTCTCGGCGTTATTTTTGCCGGCGTGGTGGCGTAGCCAAATGTCCACACAGTCTAGTTTTCAAGCGCTTGCGCGATCTGCGCAATTGGTTAGAAGTCGTTGTTGTAATCGTCATTCAAATCTTTAGCGCGCTTGCGCAGATATGCCTCAATGAACTCGTCGAGTTCGCCATTGAGAACTGATTCAACGTGCGGCGTTTCGACTTTCGTCCGCACGTCTTTGACCATGCGATCATCCAGGATGTAAGAGCGGATGGCGTTGCCAAAGGTAGCGGAGACGTTTACTCCCTTTACGCGTGCCAGCTCTTCCTCGCGTTCGGCGTAGCGAATGGCAAGGAGCTTGGAGCGAATCATTTCTAGTGCCAGCGCCTTATTCTGCAATTGGCTGCGTTGCTGCTGGCATTTGACTACAATGCCACTTGGCTTGTGCACTATGCGCACAGCGGTCTCAACCTTGTTGACATTCTGTCCGCCGGCGCCACCAGAGCGCATGGTATCCACTTCCAGATCTTCATCGCGAATCTCCACGTGGCGCTCGATATCGCTCATCATTGGACTAAGTTCCAGAGCAGCGAAGCTTGTTTGGCGCGAATCGCTACCGGCTTTGAATGGTGATTTTCGGACAAGGCGATGCACGCCTTTCTCACTTAATAGGTAGCCGAAGGCAAAGGGGCCATCGACCTTGAAAGTGACGCTTTTCAGACCGGCTTCATCGCCGCGAGACTGGTCCATGATCTCGGTAGTGTAGCCGCGACGTTCTGCCCACCGCAGATACATGCGCAGCATCATTTCCGCCCAATCCTGGGCGTCCGTGCCGCCAGCGCCGGCGTTGATGGTGACGATTGCCGAGGAGTCGTCGTACTCGCCGCTGAGCAGGCGGGTCAGCTCAAAGGAGTTGAGTTCTTTGCTGACCGCTAGTGCTTCTGCTTCGGCTTCGCCCATGATCGACTCATCGTTCTCGTCCATGGCCACTTCAAGTAGCACCTGCAAGTCGGACAAGCGGCGCTGCCATGAAGCGAGCTTCTCAAGGGAATTCTTGATGCGGCTGATATTGCGGGTTAACTGCTGAGCTGCCGTCTGATCGTTCCAGAAGCCTTCAGCCATTGTCTGTTGTTCTAGAGACTCAAGCTCATGGACTAATCTATCCGGGTCAAAGATAGTCCCTGACTTTCGCCAGGCGCTCCTCAAGGGCATCTACATCGCGCTTGATTTCAGAGAGCATCATAAAGGGTTGTCTCCTTTGGGGTCGCATTGACTCACGGTCGTGATGTCTTTGCGTAGGTTCAACTGTAAGGGCGGCGCCATGCGCCGCCCTTGTAACGGATGTCGCAAAATGCGATCAGGGGTGGCGCATGGCGCCACCCCTACAATTGTCTGTCGGTTACTGGGCGACGAATTCCGGAATGTCTTTTCCAGTTGCGGTGCCATTCGGCTCGTTGAACATTTGCGGTCCAACTTGAACCGGGGCCGAGGTCTTGGACATCACTTTACCGACTTGAACTTTCACAAGCGATGGATAGTGACCTTCACGATATTGGGTGAATGGCACCACTACTACCAATTCGGAAGTAGTTCCGCTGACGATTTCAGCAGATGTCTCATCGAAGAACACACGGTTTTCACCAAGGTTCTTGGAGAAGTTTTTGCCGTAAATGGAGATCGTTTGACCAGGTGGAACACCTGTCATGTTGCTTCCGGTTACTTGTGGAATTCCGCGAATTTTGATCTTTATGGAGTTGGTCTTTACGCCGTTCACTTTGGCCGTGATCGTGTTGTCGCCGGGTTCGGCGTTCGCCGGAATCTGCACTTTGAGTTCCGTTGCCTTGGCTTGAATCACTTTGCCAGTTGAGCTGTTGAATTTGACTTCGTTGGCTGCCGGGTTCAAAGCGAAGTTGAGACCTTTGACGTTGACCGTCTCGCCGATTAGAGCTTCATCTGGATCTACGCGTTCGAGCTTGGCTGAGGCAACGGTTGTGACCTTCCAGTCTACGCTTGCACCACGTGCGCCACCAGCTTGCACAACTACTTGATTGCTTCCGGGCTGAATGACTCCGGTGACGTCGAGCTTGACGGTGCCATCTTTCTTTTGTGATTTCTCGGTGGCGACAACCTGATTGGCTATCAGCAGACGGAACCATTTGAAGCCGTTGTTGTGAATGGTAAGCGTTAAGGCCGCGCTTTCCAATCCTTTTTTGAGTTCGACATAGTCAACGAAACGCTG
>JADYXS010000517.1 GCA_021772155.1 Candidatus Obscuribacter sp. | reverse complement strand
TCACTACAGCATTGCTAGTTCAGCATTTCTAAGACTGATCAGAATCGGATTCAGAACCAGATCTCAAGTGAGAATTGTTCTTAATACATAGCTTTAAATCCGCGCAGCACTTCTCGCAGTTCACGCATGTTTATCAATTAGTGGCACTGCAACGACTGATGGAGATCAGCGACAGCCCATTGAAAATGGCTCAGGCTGCACCTATTGCCCTGGTTTTCAGCCTGCTTCGCATCGCTTAGTCGGCCGAGCAACTGTTTCGTTAGACATGCTTTCGAGTCTCTATGCCCTTCTGTGAGCATCGCAAGGACTAATTTAGATTGCAAAAGTGGTATCACTTCGGGCCGCACACTTAGCGATTGAGGATTCAGGCGCGCTTTTCAACCGCGAACAGTTCTCAACCAGCAACAGCAAGAGGTGTCCAGCCTTGGTGGCGGAGGACAACTCCAGAATTTTTCGGGCGCGAAAAAAGTGGATCCAATTGGTTGTCATTTGGTGGGCCAACTGTAACGGGGTTGAGCAGTCTTTTGGCTTCTAAGTGGCTCGGAGTAAGACTCTTCGCGCTTGCTCCCGTGTCCTTAGAGATACTGGCCTGTATCTCTTATACACCTAGCGTAGTTGTAAGTATTAAGAGAAGCTTTGCTTAAGCTTCAATCGCGCGCGTAAAGGGGCGCGGCTTTCAGGTGCCTAAAACCCCACCGTTTGGCAATTACACAGGCGCACGAACGGTTGTCAGGAGTTGCTCCGCGAAGCTCTTAATCTTAGAGTTAATATCGTTTCTACCCATACCCAATTTCACTATTTAGGTGACCCCAGCCCATAGCACTGCCGACGAATCACGTTCACCAATCAAAGGCATCACTGCCATCGAAGAGCGTTACGTCACTTAGTCTCTCGGTCCCACCAACATTTCGCCATCCCCGGAACGTCTCAAAAAACGGGGTCTTTTACCGGTCCAAGTCGCCAGCGTCCAGGACGTTCGCACCGCACCGGAGGAGTCTTCTATGTGGTCATACAACGAGTTCGCAAACTGGTTTGCGGCTCTGTTCAACAACGATCCCCAGCCTCGTTCTAAGTTCTCAGCTCGCAGCATGCTGGTTCGCGATTCGAACATTCGCGAGGCTGCTCGGCTGGTCGCGGAACTTTCAGCTACTACCAACCTGGTGAATCTCGGTCAAGGACTTCCCGAGTATCCCGCACCATTCGAACTCAAGGAGGCGGCCAAAGCGGCAATTGATGCTGACTTCAACCAATACTCCGACACTCGTGGTTACGCTATCCTGCGTCAGGCAATTGCAGCCAAGCTCGGGCGCTACAACGGCATCAAAGCAAATCCGGACACGGAAGTGACCGTTACTTGCGGTGCCAGTGAAGCGCTGCACGTTTCGCTGCAAACGCTCATCAATCCAGGCGATGAAGTCATCATCATCGAGCCGTTCTACGAGAACTATCACCCGGACGTCATCATGGCCGGTGGCGTGCCGCGTTATGTCAGGCTTCAGAAGCCGGACTACACGTTCGATTACCGCCAATTGGCAGCGGCCTTCAACAACAAGACGCGAGCGATCCTTCTGACGAACCCGCACAACCCTACGGGGCGCGTGTTCACTCATGAGGAGCTGCGCATGATAGGGGATCTCTGCCAGAAGTGGGGTGTGGTGGTGATCTCGGATGAAATCTACGAGCACCTGGTCTATGACGGCCGTCGTCACATCAGCATCGCCACCCTGCCGGGTATGGAAGATTGCACAATCACCGTGTCGGGGCTGTCCAAAACATTTGGCGTCACCGGCTGGCGGTTGGGTTACTTCCATGCTTCTCCTTCGATGACTAAGCAGATTCGTCGGCTGCACGATTACATCACCTTGGCCGCTCCTTCTCCGCTGCAGATTGCCGCTGTAACCGCGTTGGGCATGCCCGACACGTTCTACTCCGGCATGGTGGCGAAGTATCAGGGCGCTCGAGACGAACTGTGTGCAGCAGCTGCTGAAGCAGGCTTCAAGTTCCCGAAACCCGAGGGTGCCTACTACCTGTTCAGCGACAGCAGTCATCTCGGGTTCGCCAACGACAAAGCCGCTTGGGAGTATTTGCTGCGGCAACACAAGCTCGTGAGTGTCGCTGGCTACTGCTTTTACCGACCGGAAACGCACTCCAACAACCTGCGGTTCTGTTTCGCCAAGCGCCCGGCCACAATCAAGATCGGTGCCGGACTGCTCAAGGTGATCGGCGAAGAAAGACGGGCTTTCGCTCCCACCGGGAAGTGAAGTCCAATGCTCGACTTTCCGTCGAGCAACCAAGGAGGCGGCAGAGCGGATTGCTTGGAGTTATCCGCTTGCCGCAGTCGTAGTGCCTCAGGAAGGCAATCATGAACGAAAAACCGCGGAGCATTTGTGCTCGTGTCCTGGACTTTTACCTGAACAACCGCTACGTAGTTGCGGCCAGCTCTGCATTCTGTTGCGGGTTAATGGGGTTCTGTTTTGGGCTGATGATCGCATCGCTGTGCACGAACGTGTACAGCATCACTTTGCTGATCGCAACCACGGTCGGCTTGGGTTTCGCCTCTCTGGCCTTCATCCCTAAGCTCAACGCCAAGCGCCCGGGCGTCCGCTCAATTCGGGACTCGAACAGCGCCGTCGCCTCGTTGATCGGAGCGGCGATCATGTTTTCTTGCGGAGCAACTGTGCTGGGTATCGAAGGCAACTGGAACCTGTTGGTTGCTATCGCCAGCGCAGTGTTGGTAAGCCTGTGGCTTACCTTCACCCCGAGATAGAGAAAAATGCAGTCCTTGCTCGCTGCTGTCTTGCAGCGAGTGCCCATTTTGGCCTCGGAAGGCTGTGGGCAAAAAAACAGCTCGATTCATCGTCAGACCCCGTTCGCCATCGGTGCGCTCTTTGTCACCGCATCTGGTGGCGATGGAGTCGAACGGAGGGCTCTTATGGAATCCAACGAACTGCTGCTGTGTGGCAGTGGAGTTCTGGCCTTTGCACATATCGGTGTGCTGCAGGCTCTGGAGGAAGAAGGGGTGGCCATTGGTCCTGTCTGTGGAAGTTCCACAGGCGCGCTAATTGCTGCCTTGTACGCCAACGGAGTTCGCTCTTCCGGGATACGAGACTTGTTCTTGAACCGGCAGTTGCAGCGATTCGACGGTGCAGTGTGGCTTGGTGCAACCGATGGTTGCACTGCAAACAAGCGCATGTTTTGCAATGTTGCCGACCTTGTGCCGGCGGCTCGCAAATTCGTGCTGGAGAACGGACTCAGGCCGACTGAAAGTCTACGCATCGTTTGCTATGACTTGCTTTCGGCAAAGCCCTGGGTGTTTGAAGGAAAGAGTTACGATCTGGCGTTGGCTCTGGCTGCAAGTTGCGCGGTGCCCGGCATCTCACGCCCTGTGCGAACGGGTGGGAGATTGCTCGTGGATATCGCGACACATTATTGGCAGCCGGAAAGTCACTGCGAAAAACGCGCCATTATTAGTCGGGCAGCCTACGTAGGCGAAGATGTTGAGATGCTCACGGCTGTGGATAAATGGCTTCGAAAACGGCGGCATTTGCTGCGCGTTAAGGAGTCAACCACCGCTGATTGTGCAGATCACATCATCGTCGAAACGAAGCTGGTCACTGGGGATGCGTGCGTTTGCAAGCAGGGAATGGCGGCACGCGAGTCCGTCATTACCGCCGGATATACAGCAGCCAAAGCAATTCTGGCTGTTGCGTCGACTAGGTAGGGACGGGGCTTGTCGTCCCCTCCCGCGGTGCGGACGGGCAGAAACCTGCGCCGCCCGCAAGTTAGTTTTTGGGACGCATCTTATAGGGCGCTTCTGGACAGCGCGCAAGTTCTGATGAAGTCCCCCACGTCGTTCGAGCCGGTAAAACGGACTCGAGATTATTCGGACTGTCCTGGTCCGATGCCCGCCACAGGCTGTCTCTCGCAGCGACCTGTGGCGTTTCTCGTTCGCGCTTTACCAATGAAAGCGAATCCAAATGAATAAAACTATCGAAGGGAATGAAGGTTCCCAGAATTTCGTTGTGCGGAAGTTGATGTACTTCTTCGCACTTGTCTATTTCGCCCAGGGTATGGGACAGGTCTCCGGACTGATTGGGCAGCCGCTCACTCTCTACTTCAAAGATGTGCTTGGCTTCACGGCCTCGCAGATCGAAGGCTGGATGTTCATACTCGTCATTCCGTGGACAATCAAGCCGCTCTACGGCATTGTCTCGGACTTCTTCCCGATTCTCGGATCGCGAAGGAAGAGCTATCTGCTCATCATGAACGTCATTGCCGCGGTCGGCTTCGTCATGATGTTGGGAGCAACTTCCATCAATGCCATCGTGATGGCGTTGCTGGTGGCATCTGTCGGTACAGCGTTCTCGGACGTGGTCATCGATGCGTTGATGATCGAGAAAGGACGCGACACAGGCAAGACAGACCAGTTCCAGGGCACGCAATGGATGTGGATGGCCGTGTCATCCATCCTCGCTTCGGTTGCAGGCGGTTATTTGTGCGAGTGGTTCGCGCCGGCTGCAGCGCTTCAGATCGCATCTGCCATCACCATCGCGGCGCCTTTGATGGTGTTTGTGGTGACCTGGTTGCTTGTGCAAGACGCCAAGGTTACGATCAGCATGGACGAGGTCAAAACGACCGGGCGCGGCTACCTTGAGGTCTTTATGAGCCGCAAGATGTGGTTCGTCGCTCTGTTCGTTGCCTTCTGGAACTTCAGCCCCGGTTTCGGTACGCCGTGGTTCTATTACATGACCAATGTGCTGAACTTCAAGCAGTCGTTCATCGGCAACCTTTCAGCTATCGGTGCGGTCGGTGCAGTGCTCGGTGCCTGGGCGTTTAAAGACTACCTCGTGCCGCGCATGTCGCTGATCAACCTGGTGAAGCTGAGCATCTGGATCGGGTTCTTCGGAACACTCGCTTATCTGTTCATCAGCAACGCCTGGACTGCGGTGATAATCACCTTCATCGTCGGCTTGGCCTCTCAGATGGCCTTCCTGGCCGTGCTGGGTGTGGCTGCGCAGGCGTGTCCTAAGAAGGCCGAGGCCTTTGCGTTTGCCGGATTGATGTCGATCGCGAATCTGGCGACCAAGGGGTCATCCAACATCGGTGCCTACCTTTACGACAACGTGTTTGAGTCCAACATGACGCCGCTGATTTGGGTGTCGGCGCTCTTCACATTGGCTACGTTTGCCTTCATCCCGCTTCTGCGGATGGTGCAGCCGGAAGTCGGTGAGAAGTTGAAGAAGGACTAGTTGGTCCTTCGCGATGTTGGTAGAGGACGCCCGCTGGGGGCGTAAACGGGGGTGCATTGTGCGCCTCCGTTTTTTTTCGTGCATGCCTCTAAAGATGACGCAGGCGAGATTAAAACCCTCACCCCTGCGTTATCTTTCTTGAGAAATGGGTAACTATATCATATAGATATCCCACCCCG
>JADYXS010000068.1 GCA_021772155.1 Candidatus Obscuribacter sp. | reverse complement strand
CACGCAGAAGACATTGGCTTGATCTTTATGGATGTATGATTGCCGGGCATCCAAGGCGGCCATGCAACACAGTTGCTTCGGGAGAAAGAGTTGAACGAGAGGAGCAGGCGCGTGCCGATAATCGCTTTAACAGGGCATGCCACCAAAGATAAGTGTGTGGAAGCGGGGATGGATGATTTTTTGCAGAAGCCAGCGCTGATCCAGGATTTAAAGAGGATGATCGATAAGTGGCTCTAGCGGCAGTCTGATAAATCCTAAAACCGCCGAGATCACCCGGTTTTTGGCTACCCCAAAAATGGTTTTGCTGTTTTCGGCTCTTGGGAAGCCTTGAAATTCAAACCTTGAAAGTGGCGCGTAGTGCCGATTTCGAGGATTGAACGAGAAGGCATGAAACATAATGCTTCATTATCAGACGGAGTAAAAATACAGGTTTGCTTGCCAAGGGGGGGGGCTCTGTCAAGCAGTTATTATTTGAAACTGTCGTGTATTCGATGATTACTTGAGATTGATTATGTTGCGCCTCTCCTATTATTTATACTTGGCTTTATTGACCCATACCATGGGGAGAGGCTCAACCCATGATTAGTTTGCCTTCTCAGCTCGGGGGAAATTATGTCCAGCAATCAAGTTGAACAGGGCGGTGTTGAGAAGTGTGCAACCGGCATCGCAGGGCTTGATCAGATTACACACGGTGGTCTGCCAGCAGGACGGCCAACTCTGGTTTGCGGCGGGCCCGGCACCGGCAAGACGCTGTTCGGAATGCAATTTTTAGTCAAGGGAGCTCTTGATTACAATGAACCCGGCGTTTTCATGTCGTTTGAAGAAAACGCCCGAGATCTGGCCGAGAATGTGGCGTCGCTGGGTTTTGATTTAGCCGAATTGTCCGCCAACAAGAAGATCTTCATAGACCATGTTCGCGTTGAGCGTGCCGAAATTGAGGAGACAGGAGCATACGACCTCGATGGACTGTTCGTGCGCCTGGGTTATGCCATCGACACCATCGGCGCCAAAAGAGTAGTGTTAGATACAATTGAGACACTTTTCGCCGCTCTGTCGAACGAAGCTATCGTGCGCAGTGAGCTACAGCGGCTATTCCGCTGGCTTAAGGACAAAGGCATCACCGCCGTCATCACCGGAGAGCGCGGTGAAGGTACATTGACACGTCATGGGCTTGAGGAATACGTTTCGGACTGCGTCATTGCCCTCGATCAGCGCGTTTCCGGACAAGTAGCCACCAGGCGTCTGCGTATTGTCAAATACCGCGGTTCCGCTCATGGCACCAATGAATACCCTTTCCTGCTGGACAAGTGTGGCTTCACTGTGGTGCCCATCACCGCCGTTGACCTTGATTACCATGTCTCTGATGAAGTTATTTCTACCGGTGTCCCCCAGCTAGACGAGATGCTCGGCGGACAGGGTACTTATCGTGGAAGCACCATTCTCGTCTCCGGAACGGCAGGTTGTGGCAAAACAAGCTTGTGTGCCCATTTTGTCGATGCTGCCTGCCGCAGAGGAGAACGCTGTTTTTATATTTCTTTCGAAGAATCCCCGGAACAGTTGATACGGAACATGCGCTCAATTGGCATAGATCTGCAGCAGTGGGTTGCAAAAGGATTGCTTCGCCTCAAGGCGACAAGACCGCCCACCCACGGACTGGATATGCACCAGTCGATGGTAACGCGGGTTCTTGATGAGTTTGAGCCCCGTGTGGTGGTTCTTGATCCTATTTCGAGCCTCAAATCAGCAGGTAATCTGGAGGATGTCCATATTACGCTCCTGTGCTTGATAGATCTTTTCAAATCTCGCCAGATCAGCTGTATGTTCGCAAGCCTTACCGAGGCAGGTCTACCACAGAAAGAGGTGGTGGGAGTCTCATCTCTCATCGATACGTGGCTATCGCTGCGCAACCTCGAGCAGGGTGGTGAACGGACCCGAACGCTGTCTATCATCAAGTCGAGAGGCCGGGCACACTCCAACCGAGAACGGGAGTTTTTGCTCACCGACGATGGGATAAAGCTGACTGATGTTTATGTTGGACCAGATGGCGTTCTTACAGGAACTGCCCGCGCCGTTCAGGAGATGCACGAGCGGACGGCAGAGCTGGCGTCCCGCCAGGAAATTGAACGTCGTGAAATGCTAATCGAGCGCAAGCGTCTGATGCTGGAGTCGAAGATGGCCGCACTTTCATTTGAGCTTGAAACAGAGCGAAAGGAACTGGAAAGGTATATTGAAGACGTGAAGTTCAAGTCCGAAGATTTGCGCGGCTCATGTTTCAAAATCGCTGATGCACAAAGCTCACGGCGGATGGGGGGCAAAAATGACGGGACTTAATGCTAAACCTGAAACTGGTGCACTTGAGCCGAAAGCCGAGTGGGAACTGCGGCTTTACGTGGCGGGACAAACACCGCGGTCTCTGGCAGCTCTGCAAAATCTAAGACGGCTGTGTGAGGAACACCTGAAGGGCAGGTATGTCATTGAAGTTGTGGACCTCCTGGTGAATCCTCAGCTAGCACGTGAAGATGAAATTCTCGCGCTGCCGACACTGGTGCGGAAATTGCCTGAACCCCTGAGGAAGATTATCGGAGATCTATCCAATACCGAAAAAGTTCTGGTCGGACTGCAGCTTCGTCCATTCCGCTGACTTACTAGATGAGAGAGCCTGAGCGACTGTATGATTGAACCAAACGACGAAAGTTTTACTGACCCGAGCGAAAAGCCACGTTATTTACTGCGCTTGTTTGTGAGTGGTGCCACTGTGCGATCGACCGAGGCCATAGCAAACATCAAGGCTATCTGTGAGCGTGAACTGGCTGGGCGCTATGAATTAGAAGTCATCGATGTGTACCAGCAACCTGAATTGACAAAAGAGGCGCAGATAATTGCGGTGCCTGCGCTTATCAAATGTCTTCCGCATCCGATTCGGCACCTGATCGGTGATCTGTCGGAAGAGGATAAAGTACTGGTAGGACTAGATCTACGCACCAGTATAGATGATGAAGGGGCATAGCGTGGGCAAGCCAACGCGGGAGCAGCAATTGGAATCCGAAATCGAAAATATTCGGACAGTTCTACATGAAGCACAAGAGACATTGAATGCGATTCGCTCAGGCACGGTAGATGCACTGGTGGTGCTGGGACCGGGAGGCGAGCAGGTGTACACCTTAACGGGTGCGCAAGAGCCGTATCGGATCATGGTAGAAACCATGAATGAGGGTGCTGCCACTTATTCAGCGGACGGCATCATTTTATATTGCAACAGGCGATTTGCTGAATTGCTGAGGACTCCGTTGGAACAGGTTATAGGATCATCGTTAAAATTTTTAGTTGTGGAAGAGGCACGCGAAAAATTTGACCGTGATCTTGCACAAAGTCTGCAGGGATTTCTTCGCGGCGAAGTTGATTTGCAAGCCTCGGACGGGACTATACTGCATCTCCAGTATTCGACAAGTCCCCTTAAGAATCACGATGTGCAAGGCGTGATCGCAGTGTTTACAGACGTGTCGGAAATTTTGTCCGCAAAAGATGTTGCCGTTGAAGCGCTAAACGTGAAAACAAGAGCGTTAATTGAGTTGCAAGTTGCCAGAGATGAAGCAATCGCCGCCAAAGAAATTGCCGAGAGTGCACTTGCTGCCAAAAGCCAATTCTTATCCACGTTGAGTCATGAAGTTCGTACACCAATGGCTGGCGTGATTGGCTTGGTTGAACTGATCTTTGTTTCTGCTCAAAGCGATGACATGCGAAAGCTTGCAAGCGTGGCATTGCAAGCCTGCAAACGTTTGTTGCAGATGTTGAACGATCTCCTCGATGCATCTAAGTTGCAAGCTGGAGCAGTCACGCTCGAAAAACGCTTTTTTTCGGTTCGCCCCGTAATCGGCGATCTCGTTCAATTGACTATGGCTGAGGCAACAAAAAAAGGAATAGAAGTTGTCCCGACTGTAATGGTGGATGTCCCTGAGATTGTTTGTGGAGACGAACTGCGGTTACGGCAGGTATTGCAGAATCTGGTTTTCAATGCAGTTAAGTTCACGGACAATGGCAGGGTCACCGTCCAAGTTGAATTGGTAAACAAAACCGCAACGATGACGACTCTGAAATTCTCTGTAACTGACACCGGCATCGGTATCAGCGCGGAGCAGCAGGAACGCATATTCGAGCCGTTCACGCAGGGTCATGATTCGACTACGCGCATTTACGGTGGTACCGGACTTGGACTCAACATCGCGCGCACTTGTGTTCACCTTATGGATGGAGAAATTGGGGTTACCAGCAAGGTTGGGTCCGGCTCAACTTTCTGGATCGTTCTTTCGTTTAGAGATGACCTATGCAGCACGGCATAATTCTAGTCGTCGAAGATGACCCTACCCTGCAGATGGTGTCCAAAATGGCCATCCAACATCTAGGCTATCAGTGTGAAGTGGTCGGGAACGGTGAAGACGCCGTCAAACGAGATCTAGAAGATATCGTGCTTATTTTCATGGACATCGGGCTGCCGGATATTACCGGGGTGCAAGCGACGATGCTCATCCGCGAGAAAGAATTGAGAGAAGGAAGAAAACGAATGCCGATAGTCGCTCTCACCGGACATGCCGTTGAAGACAGATGCTTACAGGCCGGCATGGATGATTTTATACAAAAGCCCGCGCTTATAGACGATCTTAAAAAAATGGTTGATAAATATGTTGGTGATGGAAATGACGCTAACTAAACCGTCACTAAATCACGGAAAGCTACATGCCGTCCACTGTCGCAGTGCGGTAGCCGCTATACAAGAGTGCCTTTCGATTTATGTGAATTTGATCTTTACGTGACCGCTTTTTTAGATCTTTATTTGTCCGGCGACATATGCATGTGCAATACGCTCTCAGATTCAATGCAGATTTGCGTATTCAAT
>JADYXS010000516.1 GCA_021772155.1 Candidatus Obscuribacter sp. | reverse complement strand
CTCCAGTGCTACCCGATCACGGCGCGGCCCTCGACGGCTCCCACCCAGGGGCGTGGATGTCGCAGGCCGTGAATGAACCGCCGACCCAATGGAACGTGACGCTTGAGTTCTGGAGAGACACACCCAACGGTAAATGCAAAATTGGTTTCTATTACAACTGCACTTGCGACTGGATCAACAACATCGCCCGAGAGCTGCGGTTCGATACCATCGATGCCACCGTCAACGGGGCCGAAGATCTGCTCCGCGACTTGAATCGTCGCTGGGCGGAAGCCAAACGCACAGGCCTGCCAGGGAAGCGACCAATACCAATGCGCCACTACAACGACAAAGGTGGGTTCTCGGAATTGTGGGCTTCCCGAGCCAACCTGGTCACAGCAATTGAGGTTAGCGGTGACAAGCTGAAGACGCTGGGCTACGAACTTGCTGAGCTTAAAGAAGGCGACTGGGTGCTGCTCGCAGAGGAGCATTACTGGAACACGCCCGATATCGGTGAAGGCTGCAAAATGCTGGCAGGACGCCATCCAGAACGTCTTGCCACGTCATGGGATCTCCTGCAAGCCTTGCGGACCGGTGCTGAAACCGCTGTCCAGCTGCAGCTGTAAAGGGGAAACTACTGCTGGAGCTCTGACTGGAGCTCCGCTTCACGGGTCCCCATTAATGGCACCTCGTGAAGCTCACGCGAACACCTGAAGGTCGAATGGAATTTCAAATCGAATCTCTTCGGACGACACACTTCGATGGTGGAGTGGCACGGACGTGCCCGTTAGCGCTAGCCGAGCCATTGTTTAACCGACGCTCATATTGCGGTGAACACGAGTGCTCATGCCGCACGAACGAAACACTCATGCGCAGAGGATTCCTTCGATAAGTGTCCAGCCCTGTGCCTATAGAGAGTTTTCTAGATGATCTTGATCTATAACCTCTCGCGAGAATTCACTTGTCTTAGTCGACCAGCTTTTGTGAAAGTGGAATTACATTCCAATTCCTCCCTTCATTTTCCGGATATCCAACCTCAGAGCCAATAACCAACCACCACATATGCAAATCGAGGCGCAAAAGCGCTTTTAAACGCAGCTGGTTTTCGTTTGTGCTCAATCAAGGAAATGGGGAAGAGATGCGAGCGTGACTATCGATGTTCCGGGGATGACCCATTCCACATCGTTATCCACCGGAATCACAGTAGTGCCAGCACTTTGCTGACGGCAAAGGCATGGCCTGAAGTTTAACCCCACGCCGACGGTGCTGCAGTGCAGTGCTATTGCGCGTTTTTCTTCGGCGCAACAGCCGAACAGTCAGTCAACGAAATCGCGTTATGCAGGCTCTCCGAGCACGCACAACGCAATGTTTTCGCAGGCATTACGTTTCGAAACCGGTCGCAAGGTAGGCGCTATGACAGCGTTTTGCAGTGCGACCAATACTTGTCCGCGCCCAGAGCGCGGTTGAAAGGTCAACTAGTATGAACAGCAAATTGGTACTCTCGCTCAATCGCCGCCAACCCAAGGCCGCGCACCAGACCACGGTGATCAAGGGTGGCGGCAACAAGGACTTCACGTTCCCGACGAATCTCGTCCAGAGCGTGGTCAAGAAACTGTCGCGCAAGAAGCTCACTCCCCGCACGCCCCCCGCCGAGGCCGCAAAGCAGTCTCTGTTCGGGACCAGCACCATCTGGCAGGCGATCAAGCCCAAGACGGTTGCCGCTCAGCTTCCGGACGATGTCGATTTCCTGGCCCTCGTGCGCGGCTCGGACTGCATCCAGGGAAAGATGATCGGACGCCAGTTCGACGAGGCGATCGGCCGCGTTCTCGGCGACATGGAATCGGTGGCTGCGCTGGCGCAGAAGCAGATGGACGCGCGCTACCAGCCGGCCATCACCGACCACATTCGGCAGGTCACGCGCTTGCGCGAAAAGCTCCATGAGGTGCTGCCGGAAATCATCAAGGAGCTGGCGGAGAAGAATCCGGACGTGCCGTTCTACGCCTTGCTGCAGCATGCCATCGAGGGCATCGTCCAGCAGCTCGGTGGGTTCATCTCCGTGTTGAGCGCCTACACCAACGCGTTCAGCCAGAACATGGACGGCCGCTTCGCCCGCAAGCTGAAGCTGCTCAACCGGTACATGCAGGAGTGCTTCGGCCTGTACATGACCGGCAATCTGGAAGCGGTGGTCACCGGAACCCCGACCACGGGGCAAATGCCCGGTTCGTCGTTCCAGGTCGGCGATGTCCTGCTCACCTGCTTCGGCGGTGATGGGTTGGGTACGATTCCCGGCAGCGAAGGCCCGATCGGCGTGCATTTGCTGATGGTGCCCTGGGACATGCAGGACTGGATTCCGCAAGCGCTTCCGCTGCTCGCCCACGAGTCGCGGCACCAGATCTTCCACGACGTGAAGGGTCTGGCTGCGGAACTGCAGAAGGTGGTGGCAGAAGCGCTGTTGGCGGATCACAAAGCCGGTGTCTTCACGCTGTCGGCCGAAAAGACCCGCCTTGGCAAGCAGATGGTTCCGACCATCGACTTGCTGGTGAAGCTGTTCGCCGGCGACTGCCTCGGCGAGATCGATGCCGATGTGGCGGGCATTCTGATGTCCGGATCGCAGTTCCACACGGCGATGCTGCTGTCCTTCCCGGCGATGCTCATCCAGAAGGGCCGCGTCAAGGATGCCACCAAGCTGTTGCGCACGGGCACGGTGTACACCATCACCCCCGACGATAAGGGCAACGCGCAACTGGAGTTCGAGGTTCACCCGCCGGACGTCGTGCGAACGGCGATTGGCGCCGCGGTGTACAAGGAAATCGGCATGCCGACCGATGAGGAGTTGGTGAATCGGCTCTCGGGCCTGTGTGTCGGCGAGGCGTTCACGGACGTCACGTGGGTGGACTCGAAAGGCAAGAGCAAGATGGTGATCAAGATTCCGATGGTCGACATCGTCGCGGCCATTCCGACCTTGGTCAAAGCTCTGATCCGCAAGCCGTTGGTCGTTCAGAACGGCAAGGCGACCGGCGACCTGGTGATGTGGACGCTGCAGCGCGAAGCGAAAGTCGCCCGCACCGCAGCCCTGCTCCTGGCGGGCAAAAGCGATCTGCCCACCGACGCCGGAAGCATGTACTCCACGTACCTCGGTGCTGCCAAGGCGTACTCCGATGCCTGCACCGCGGGAGAAGATCCGGGTTCGGCGATGGAGCGGATCAACGAAGCCACCTACACGATGTCCGAGCAGCTGTAGGTTGCAGTGACGGTAAAAGGCGCACTCAGGTTTGCTGGTAAAACTTGAGTGCGCCCTCGGGGTGATCGGGACGGAAGCTGGTTAAAGTGGTGAAAACCACCGCAACCGGCTTTCGCTCCCGACCATTTTTTAGCGGCTTTATACTATGCGTTATAATATGATCAATTCCAGACGCATGTATTCGGCCGGCCCGTGTACAAAAGGCTGCAGGGGGCATCTTGCCAAAAGTGCAGCCGGGTAACCAATCAGGCTTTGCCGGATAGAACGATAATCAACGTGGCTACGATATTGTTGAACGCATGTAGAAGCATCGGCGCAACCAGCGTTCCGGAGCGGCGATACAATTCCGCAAGAACGACGCCCACGACGAACAACTGAAAGAACGCGGTTGGTTCCATGTGCGCGCCGGCAAACAACAACGAACTAAAGCCTATCGCAGCGTAGTCGGCCATACGCTTGCTCTGCCCGAGTATCTTGAAGATACGTCCTTCCGAAAAAACATTGCGGAAAGCATTGAAGATGAATCCCCGAAAAATTATCTCTTCGAAGAATGGTGCCATGACGGCCGCCAGAAAGAAAAATCCGAAAAGCGCTCCACCATCTAAAGTGGATGCCAGCTCGGCAGTGGACTGACTCGGTTGCGGAAGTGGAAACACATCAAGTAAATTCTGAAGAAGCAGACAAATCCCCAACGCGACGACAGCGCGTTTGACAGCCTCAGTCCAACTGCCATTCAAGCTATCAAGGTTGAATCCGATTAGTTTCCAAAGGCTTAGGCCTTCTTTCTTCAACTGTCTTTCAATGTAATAAAGCTCTGCTCCGAAGCCGCACAGGAACGATGTTACCGTCGAGGCCAGAACCACGTTCATGTTCGGATGACCGTCCGCTGTTGCCACCAGATTCAACACATTTTCTGGAGCAACATGCAGAGCCAGAATAACAGAACCGAAAATCACGATGATTGGTACGACACTGCCGATTACGTAATACACTGCCGCCACTGCATACAACCGGCTGAATTCTTTCAATCCCCAGGGAAAGCGCGCATTCAGGCGAATCACCGGTCGAAACAGTGAGCTATACCATAGTCGTAAAAGGAAGCTCCAATAGGGTTCGTGCTCAGGATGCGGCGCTCTGTTCGTTTCAACTGGAGTGCGAACTTGCATGTGTTTATTCCCGTTATGAATCCTCAGCACAGCTTGACGACCCCGGTTCGATTTGGTGCCGCAGAGTTGGTCATATGCAAGAGTTAAAAAAAACGGGTCACGGCTAAAACCGTGACCCGCCAGTTATTCGAATTTAGTTTTGTCCTACCACTCAGTCATGACTTTGATTTGATTGTGCGCATCTTTGTGAGCACAGTCCATCGCATCTTTTACTTTCTCCCACGGAAAACGCACTGTAATTAGCGGTTTCACATCGATGCGACCAGATGCGATGAGGTCGATTGCAGTTGGGTAGGTGTTCTTGTAGCGGAACACACCCTTAAAGGTGAGTTCCTTTTGCGTGATCGCATTGAGATCCATGGGCACTTCAAGTTGGCTGAATAGCCCAACGAAGACCAATGTGCCACCACGCTTTAACACTTTGATGGCTGTTTGCGCTGCCGGGCCAGCACCAGAGCACTCAATGGCAACATCAAATCCGAAATTGTCAGTTATGCGATTGGTTTCTTTCAGGATCTCAGCTGCATCAAACGATTGGATCACATTGGTGGCACCGAGCTGTAGCGCCATGGCGGCGCGGTTGGCTTTGCCCTCGATTACGGTGATGACACCAGCTCCGGCCGCTTTGGCAGCAAGCAAAGTTACCAATCCAATCGGTCCTGCCCCTGTAATCAATACACGGGAACCAAGCCCGATACCGCCTTGCCGAGCGGCATGAATGCCGACGGACAGCGGTTCAATCATTGCGCCTTCAACAAACGAAACGTGGTCCGGGAGCTTGAATGCAAACTGAGCCGGATGCACAACGTATTGCGCGAACGTTCCATCGTAAGGAGGTGTTGCATGAAATTTCACGTCAGCACAGAGATTGTAGTATCCGCTTTTACATTGGATACAGCAGCCGCATGGAATGCCTGGTTCGAGCGCCACTTTGTCGCCCTTCTTCAGATGCGTTACGCCCTCACCGACCTCGGCAATTTCACCGCTGGTTTCATGTCCAAGAATGATTGGTTTCTCGACGATGTAATCTCCAATCCGTCCTTCGATGTAGTAGTGAACGTCGGAACCGCAGATCCCGACAGCTTTCACTTTAACGAGCACCTCACCAGGACCGGCTTTGGGCATGTCTACTTCTTTGATCCCCAGTACGTTTGGTTGCTCAAGAACTGCTGCTTTGATTTTGGTCGTCATTTATCCGTCGTCCTCTGAATACAGTTTGTGTGAAATGGACAGCCCATGTACTTTTCCCTGTTTCGGGTTGGCGTTATTATATACATGCGGATTTGGGTGCATCCTGGCAAACAATGGGATTTCTCCCCAGGTGGATGCCTCGGCCGATTGCAGACCAGCGCTGACGCCGCTTTCCGGGCTTTTTCGTTGTGTTGCGAAGCAGCTACAATTGGAATCAATCAGTCTGTTTTGTGAGCCTTGATTTTCGAAAGCTCATCTTCACCGACTTCCAGGCCACTACGAATTTCCGCGGAATCGACTCTTAGAGAAAGGGACCGAAAACCCTGAAGGCTGGTTTGACCATATCTTTCAGCATCTACAAAGCGACCCTGTCGGCGGAGAGTACTGGCAATAACTCGTTCCAGGGTAAATATCCTTACCCTGCTATCGGTATCGACTAATGAAGCTTTGAGACCACGATTGAAATATTCCTCGGATTCTTGTAACTGCCCATTGGCGAACAACGCCCAGCCATGTAACCACAAGGCTTCCGCAGGGTCGTTTGCCCTTTTCGAGGGTGGAGCATTCTGTTCTTCAAGCAACTTTGCTGTGTATGCCAATGCAGCAGCCTGGTTACCCAGTGAAATCTCGCAGAGCACTATGTTTTGGTTGAGAAAACTACGGATACTCTGCGTCTTTTTTGCATCGCCTCCGCAGTCAGCGATGGAGAACGCTGCTGCTTTCCTGTAGTTTGCTAAAGCCTCACTGTAGTTTCGCTTTTGTTCGCAGATGCCACCAAGTATGTGGTAAGCCTGAAGGCGCGCCGGGCGCAGAGCGAACGTATTTACAGTTGAGTGTGAGAATGATTCAACCAGTTGTTTTGCAGTGACTTCGGCTTTGTTTAACAGACTCTCTCTCGAGGCGGCATTGGCAGCTTGTTCCGCGGATTGGAGACGCGCTTTAATGATTTCTGGAGCAAGGTACAAGAGGGATTGAAACGGCTTTCCGTCAATGTTCTCCGCAGCGCAAATTTGCAGGCCTTTTGCGAAGTAACTTTCGGCTCGATCCAATTGGCCGCCAACGACTAGTCCTTTGAATTTGACTGGCGCCATACAGTTAAGGGTCGCCAGGACAAAACAGCTGTCCACAGCTAATCCTTGGTTCTGGCGTGAGCCCGGTGGAAGATAAATAAATTTGTCCAAAACCCACTCACCATCAGGGATGAGCGCGGCAGGCTGTTTTGTGTCTATCGACGTGAACACGCTATTAGCGAACCGATATGAGATGGTGTCGACACAATCGACGAGGTATGGCTCCAGTTGCGCCTTAGAAGGCTCGGTCAGGTGATCTAATGCACTCTCAAGAACGGACTTCATTTCAGGATAATTCCGATCATTGCATAACTGGACTGCTTTTTTTCCTGCTGCCTTCAAGTCATACCGGTGACCCAGCCGCGGTTGCATCAGCATTATTGCTGAGATGGCGATAGCCGTTAGCGACACAGCAATCAACAAGTAAGAACCTACCTTAGCCCATGGAACCGTTGCTCTCTGTGGTCTGCGCCTGGAGCGGTTGCCCGGGAGCTTCCCTGTTGTAGCTAATGTTCGCAGTGCTTGCTGGAATTCCACAGCAGAGGCGTACCTCTCGTCTGCGTCTTTACTAAGAGCTTTCATGACAAGGCTTGAAACAGACAGATCGATTGGCGTTCCATCGGGCTTGCGCATGGTCGGCGGTTCTGTCTCCATGTGCTGCATCAGTACCGAATAGAATGTCTCGCCGGCAAACGGTGCACGACCAGTGAGACATTCATACATGATGCAGCCAATCGCATAGATGTCCGATTGCACAGTTGCTGCTTTTCCAGATGCTTGCTCGGGGCTCATGTAGAGCGGCGTTCCAAGCAGGGAGCCAGTTCTCGTTACTTTCTGCCCATCGCCGCCATCTTCCAGCAGCTTCGCCAAACCGAAGTCGAGAATTTTGACTTTCGAGTCGCGCACCGTATCTGGTGCCCCGATAATCACAACATTGCTAGGTTTGAGATCCCGGTGAACTATTCCGGCTGCGTGCGCAGTCGCCATCGCGTCGAGCATCTGATCGAACAACTGCCAGCATTTTTCGAACTCGAAAAACTGTTCACTTTTCAGCAGGGTATCTAGATCCTTTCCATCCAGATACTCCAGAACGACAAAGGGAGTCCCTTCGGGCGTTACCCCAAACTGAAAGAAGTTGACGATGTTCGGATGAGATAGTCGTTCCAGGACCGCTGCTTCTCGCTGGAACCGTGACAACGAGCTGGTTGCCAGTGCTGTCATATCATGCAGAATCTTGACGGCGACGATTCTGTCTAAAGAAAGCTGGCGCGCCTTATAGACAGCACCAATGCCACCGCGTCCCAGCGCCGCGAGAATTTCATATTGCTCGGCGAAGATCGTACCGATTAAACGGTCCGAACCTCTAACAATCTCTTCGTGTTGCTCGACCACAGCTCTGCAATGCCCTCATTATGATCGTACCCGTCTGAACGTAATACAATCTAAGATGACTATCGCGTCGATTTTCGCAAACGCTGTTAATAGTTGTTTTCAGCCAGGTAAGTCGACTTCAGAACGAGATAGGCGATGTAACCGTAAATAGCCATCAGTAATACGATGCCAATGATTGGAAATTTCATGCCGAATTTCAAGAACGGTCGGAAGATGATGTCGAGGAGAAGGATTCCTGTGCTGGCGCCCATATAAATATCCGAGGTGTTATGACTCGCAGATCTTCGCTCTTGGCCGGTTAACGTCAGGTAAAGACATGCACTTGATCACTGGTTTCCGGCAACTCTTTTATGTTCTCCTTCAATAAATCTGTGTTAATAGTCAACTTCGCCGGCGCAGAGAACTGGCTGCTACTGCCAGGATACGAGGACAATCAGAATCTCTCCTGGATCAACAACTCCAGGAAAGCGCAGTTCCGCAATTGGTCAGCTAGTTTCGGAAGATGAAAACACGGATGTCACCATTGCTGGTGACACAACCACGGAACATGCCTTCCGAGTTAAACGGCAAAGCGCAGGTCCCATGCGCATCCAAAGCGATCACACCGCCGCTGCCATTGACTTGCTTAAGCTTCTCGTTGATGACTTTGTCTGCGGCAACAACAACATCCAAACCGGCATATTTCATCATCGCGGAAATGTCGTATGCCGCTACCCAGCGGATGAAGAACTCACCGTGACCAGTGGCGGACACAGCACAGGTTTCGTTGTCTGCGTATGTGCCGGCACCGATAAGCGGTGAATCTCCGATACGACCACGCAGTTTGTTTATGATGCCACCGGTCGAGGTTGCTGCAGCTAAATTGTGGTCTTTATCCAGCGCCACGGCCCCGACAGTACCGTACTTCGAAAGGACTGGCAGGCTCTGGGCCGCAAAGGCTTGCGGCGCTTGCTGTTGCGCCTTCTGAAATTCTTGCAACTTTTGCTGCTGATGATCAGTGTGGAAGTATTCGGCATCGACTATTTCCAGACCGCACTCTTGTGCGAACTCATCTGCTCCAGGTCCGGCAAGTAAAACGTGCTCTGATTTCTCCATCACTGCTCGTGCAGCAGAGATCGGATTTTTCACCGTCCTAATGCAGGCTACCGAACCGGCCGCTTTAGTCCGCCCATCCATGATTGCTGCGTCTAGCTCCACGTGCCCGTTGATGTTCAGCACGGCTCCTTTGCCTGAGTTGAAGACAGGGCAGTCCTCCAGGTATCTCACGGCGCTTTCGACACCGTCAACTGCGCTTCCACCCTTTTGTAGCACTTTGAATCCGGTTTCAAGTGCCGCAGCCAGGTGAAACAGATAGCGCTGCTCGACTTCCCCACTCATGACATCCCGGCGAAGAACTTGGGCGCCGCCATGGATGGCTAAAACGACGTCTGAGAAGGAATCAGGCGAACTAGACGTTGATTTGGTCATTTCACTCACCAGTGTACTGCAGCCTCTATTGTAGGAAATAAAGCGGCTCGATTAATGAATCATTTACCAGACTTGCGCGAGCTTGCACATAGTTAGAGCGATATAAACCGCAACGGCGGATGTAAGGCTTGAACCGGAGGGCTCCGTCCCCTTAGTTTTTGCTGTTCCACAATTCACATTTATCAGGGGTCTCCCTTCACCGCCTCCTCGGTATAAACCCTTCTTGCACTAGACGAACTTCTTCTGTTGCCCTCAATCGTGAGAGCAGATGTTGTTCGCTTGCCCTGATACCACATACGGTGCCGCATGGTTTTGCCGCCAATTTTTACAGAGAAGGTGTGACGCTCCTGCTCTGTCTTGGGATTAGGTTCAAATATGACATGGATGATTGCTCTGGTTGCAGTGCTGATTGCACTGCTCATTGTCGGACTGCGTGTGCGGTTCTGGCTAGCTGAAGGTCGGAAGATGCAGGAGAGCGGTTACCTGCCTCCGGCGCCCTCCATTTTTGCCAAGTTGTTCTGGGCTATTTCCACTAGGGTCTTAGGCCTCTTGCTTGTCGGGCCAATTCGCGTAATCGGTAGGCAGAATCTCAAAGTTAAAGGGCGCAAAGTTTTCGTGCCCAATCACACTTACGAACTGGACTTCGATCTGGTAGCGGTTGCAACGCGCACAAGCTTCCGGTACATGACGTCCACCGCAGAATTACGCGGGCTCCGCGGCGCTTTCGGCGCTTGGACTGGCGCGATTCCTGTGAACACCAAGGTGCAAGGCGGCGGTGAAGCTGCTCTAAATGCCAGTGTTGAAGCGATGCAAGAAAGTTGCAGCAACAATTTCCTGATTTTCCCGCAAGCGGGATTGCGGGATTCTTTGAAGCGAGACGAGTTCAAGACTGGCTTTGCCAGGCTCGCCTACTCGGTTTACGCCGAAACCGCCGTGCCTTGCTTCATCATCCCGATGGCCTTGCTTTACCTGCGAGAGCCACAGCACAAGACGTGGTCGCACCTTTTCTTCTCACGCCTACGCCGTTTGTTCGGTAAGACGACCTACGGAGCTGTAGTTGTGATCGGCGAAGCAATTTCCGCACAGGATTTGCCCGAAGACCCCAATGCCGCTACGGACATCGTCTTCGAACGCATTCGCACCTTGCTTGCTCAAGCTCACGACACCACCAAATCACAGCAGGTTGCTTACTGAGCAGCAATCGTAACAACAAGCAAGAGTGCTGCTGAGCAGTGCCCTTGCAGTTTTCCAAGTTTCTTTCCACGTTGTCACGCCAGCGTGCCGCTCGTCCAAGTTTGACGATTCCGGCAAAGCGTGCTGAACTGAACCACCATGAATACATCATTACTCGCTATCGATGCCGGTAATAGCCGAGTGAAGTATGCGCACTTCCTCCACGGCAAACTGATCAATTTCTGGCATCACCCTACTGATGCCACTACCGCGGTCTGCGCCGAGTTTCTCGCTCGGGTAGATGCGTCGGTTGCTCTTGCAAGTGTCGTCCCAACCGCTGGCGATGCGATCAAGGCTGCTTGCACACGCCTCGGCAAGCCACTCTTTGAAGTGAACGCGCCTGCGCAGAGATTTCTGACAGGCATGAAAGACACCATGGGCGCAGATCGTGTCGCTGACGCTGTTGCCGCCTGGAAGATCTACGGCAAGGGACGTCGCCCGGTCCTCGTAATGGGGTTCGGCACTGCCACCACGCTACTGGCCATATCCGGTTCAGGACACGTTAAAGGTGGTTGGATCGCTCCGGGAATTCACACAACGCTGCAAGTTTTGCACGACCATTGCGAACTTCTTCCCCTTCTGACGATGGAAGGACAATCGGACGTACTAGGTCACGACACTGAAAGTCACATGCGAAACGGGGTTTTCCTCGGGCATATTGGCTTGGTCAAACAGTGGTTGGAGTCCGGAAAGCGTGGCTTGAATGGTGGCGGTCGCTCGCGTCCTGTCACCGTTGCAACCGGTGGTTGGGCGGAAAAGGTGCAAGCATTTGCACCGCTGTTCAATCACATCGATCCTGAGTTGACGCTTCGCGGCGTCTATCTCATTGCAGAGGCCGCCGCAGTGACAAGTGCAACTGTTGCTCCGCCAGCCAGCTCGACTGAATCCGCGAAATAGTTGACGCCTTGGTTAAAAATTCCGTGGGGGTGTTGCCGCGCTTTGGCACGCCTCTGCGGAACACCAAACAACTTTCCCAAAACCCCTTCTGCCGACCTACTGAAGTAGGTTGGCCGCACCCTACAGATTCAAAGGAAATAAACATGACCGTGAAGAGAATTGAGATTGCCAGCTCGTTGGCGGTTCACGCTTCGATTCGCCAACTTGTCGAAAAACAGAAAAAGGGTGACACCAGCCCAGAAGAAAATGCCGCGCTCCATCAGCATTTCGTCGCTCTGGCCGCCCAGTACAACGACCTTATGTACCGCGAATACAATCATCGCATCGCGTACAAGTGCACGGCTGACTGGAAATGTGCCTGCCCTGTGCACAAGGAGCTAAGTTCTGCATGCAGTCATCTTTTGCATGCCAGAATGGAGTATCTCGACTACGACGGCGACAAACAAGGCCGGCTCTCCAGCAAGTGGTGGCACGATCGTGGATTCCAGTTGGTGTTGCCCGGAACTGACCCCGTCCTGGATTGGGTGATTCTTGCCAACGGACAAGTGCCTGTCCCGGATGGAATATTGGAGAAGGCCGCCGGCTGGTGGGTAAATTTCCTTGTCGGGAACCTGCCTGGCTCCCAACGTCCTGCCGATCTGGGGCGTACACTTGCGATCTTCGAGCCAACGATTTTCGATCCGATCGACTGGACGCTGGAGTTGCAAGGGCGCCTCAACACTGAAATCGTTGCCCAATTGAAAGGTCAGTTTGCTGCGCAGAAGCCCCCACAGGCCTTCGCCCCGCTCGAAATCAGCCTGGCGCGTTACGGTGGCTCAATGAGCATCTTTGAAGCCTGCCGAAAGGTTGGTCTAGGTGCGCCGATGATTACCAGTGACGTCACCATGCAACTGACTCCGGCTTCTATCAGGATTGCCCACAAGACCTGGGAAGCCTGAGAAATACCGACCAGCACTGGCGTAAACGAAGGTGCGTTTGCTGTTTCTCATTTGCTCGCCAGGTCAAACCGGTACAGGTGAAACAGCTCCGCCGAGCCTGTTCACCTGTACAGCTGGCATATCGCCCAGAGCCCATCGAAAAGCTGCGGATGGCCAAAACCCTTCGCAGCTTTTCTTTCGCCCCATGCCTCTAAAGATGACGCAGGCGAGATTAAAACCCTCACCCCTGCGTTATCTTTCTTGAGAAATGGGTAACTATATCATATAGATATCCCACCCCG
>JADYXS010000515.1 GCA_021772155.1 Candidatus Obscuribacter sp. | reverse complement strand
ATCAGAGCTTTGGGCTGACAAAATGTCAGTCTCATTAGCATTTTGGCGATGGTTAGTCTGTGCATCGATGAACAGGTTGCGATTAATTGTGGCGGACGATGAGACTCTCGTAAGGCAGGGCTTATGCGGTTTGCTGGCGCTTGAAGCGGATTTCGAGATCGTTGGCGAGGCGGCAAACGGCATGGCTGCCCTTAATGCAGTTCGACTACTTAGGCCGGACGTTGTGTTAATGGATATCCAGATGCCGTTGATGGACGGAGTTGAAGCGACGCGCGCCATCATGAAAGAGAATCTGCAATCGCGAATACTCATTTTGACGACATTTTCCGATGATGCGCTCATTGTGCAGGCGATCCAAAACGGTGCTCATGGTTATCTGTTGAAAGATTCCGGCGCTAAGCAAATCGCCGCTGCCGTCCGCTCGATTGCCCTTGGGTATATGACGCTCGGGACAACGGTAGGTGAAAAGCTGGTGCAGAGTGTGTCTGTGCCCCCGCCTGAAGCAAATCCGAAGTTAACAGCAAGAGAAGCGGAAGTTCTTGGATTGCTTGCAAAAGGGCATACAAACCGGGAGATTGCAGAGAATTTGCACATAACAGAAAAAACTGTGCGCGATCATGTTTGCCGCATTCTTGCTAAGTTGGGCCTGCGCGATCGCACGCAAGCTGCGCTCTGGGCACAGAAGCACAAGTAATTTGTTACGGGTAAAACGATACGTCCCAGAGTCCTTCAACCAATTTGCAATTTACTTTATCGCCTTTGTACTGAGCATGGGGCAAGATCGATTCCCACGCGGCGGCAAGCGATTCGCCGCGGGCCAGACGAGCTAACAATGTGCTGAGAAATTTTGGGAAATTTTGTCCCCGCGCCTGTGTCAAGACCAGGTGAAATGTGGGATCTTGCGTGAGCGGATTGTCTCTGATGACTGAAAGTTCGTTTTCTGTTGCAAGCCATAGCAAATGCACTTTTGCGTATTCGCAGGCGCGGCGAACATCGGTCAAGCGAAGCTCGAAACCTGTCTTGTCATTGAAGATTGCGCGTTTGTCGAACTTTCCCATCAAGTGCACAATATCAAACTGATCCGTACTTAGTAACACCAGGAAATCCTGTGCATTTAGGGCTGTTCGGAGTTCTACGTTCTGGTAGTACACACGATACTTTGAGGCGTCAAGTTTTGCTTGATCCGTATAATCCGCATCGTCACCCAGCAATGCGACCAACACGCGCGTGCCAATTATTCTTTGTTTTCGAACTTCAATGCTTTTCCCATCGGTAGCGGCATGAGCGATAATTTTCTTGAGGTGCGGTGATAACCACTTCACCACGGGGCTCAGCGTTTCTTTCGCCCAGCTTTTCTTGGCAAACTTCGGTTGCTCAAGTCGTAGCGTATGACCCCCGCTCAGGTCAATGGTGCCGGTGGTCTTACCGGTCGTTGCACCAGCATCATCATCTCGCGGGCGTGGGTGTACAGAAACAATTGGTCCACTTGCATCGGTTATTTTGTTGGTTGGCGGCACATATAGGATCGATTTACAAGGACCGTCTTCCCAAATGTGTACTGTACCGAGATCCGCGGCCAGGGCGAGCATTGTTTGATATCGCTTAGATCTGTTCTTCTCCAGGCATTTCAAAACGATCGCTTCCAGCTCGGCAGGTATACGATTCGGTTGAAGCACTGCCGAAAATGGCGGCGGCGGCTCATATAAATGCATGGAAAGAACTGTGATTGCGTTTGTGTCACTAAACGGACGAACACCGGTAAGACCCTCGTACATCAAGCAACCGAAGGCGTAGATGTCCGAGCGGGCGTCGAGTTCTTCGTCCCGAATCTGCTCCGGGCTCATGTAATAGGGGCTTCCAACGAGCTCGCCGGCAGCTGTCAGTCGTCTCTGGTCCTTGCCTGCTCCTGGTAGAAAGCGAGCTAATCCGAAGTCGACAACTTTGACCTGTAGCGAGTTGTCCGGGTCACAGCGGGCCAGCATTACATTGCTTGGCTTCAAGTCGCGGTGCAAAATACCTTTGTCATGCGCATGTTGAAGAGCTGCAGAAACCTGTTTGAAAATCATCAATGACATTGCCGGCTCTGCCCGGACGCTTTCCCGCAAAATTTCCGCAAGACTCTCACCTTGCAGATAATCCATCACCATATATGGCTCGCCGGCTGCGGCGACTCCAAATTCCGTCACTGAAATGATATTCGGGTGAGATAGCGACGCAGCCGCCTGCGCCTCACGCTGAAAGCGCATACGTCCTTCAACGTTAGATGCAAGATGTTCTTGCATGATTTTAATTGCGACGTCTCGGTTCAGAAACAGGTGTCGTGCTTTGTAGACAGTGCTCATGCCACCACGACCGATGACCGCGTCGATCTTGTACCGGTTATCCAGCGTCGTGCCAAGCAGTGAGTCTCTGATTTCTGTTTCCAATCAAGCCATTCCAGCGCCATGCGTATACGAGGGAATCATCGCATAGAGCTTGCTCTTGCGCTGCATCCGATAGAACTATTCCCCCAGACGCGGCTCACTTATCAGCCTTTTGGCATATTGTCCGTTGCGGCCAGGTGCAATTCAGGCATTACTTCGGCGGGCAGCTTGGGCGCTGGCTCGCTGAATCGTCCATCAACCGAGCACAATCAGATGATTGTCAGCCACGCCCCTGGCGAACAAGCCTTTCTGCTCTGAGGTGCAGATCATTCAGGTGTAGATTTGGCCGTGGCTGAAGTTATTGCTGCATCAGGATCGGGCGTATGCTGATCGGTGGCCATTTTGCGAAACTGCTTTGTTTCAGCTTTGTCGCGGGCTTGTTTTCGGCGGTCTTTGAACACGTTGCCTAGCGTATCCCAGTCGATAACCAGAGTGCCTCCCGTCGATTGATGCTGTTTATCCCAGGACATCAACAGGTCGAGGCAGGCATGGTCGACATAGTCCAAACCATCCAGGTGAATGTGCAATTCTGTGTCATTGGGTATGGCTTCCAAGGCGTCGGCCAGCTTAGGTAGAGCCAGAAATGTGGCTGCTCCTTTGAGGGAGATATCTGTTCGACCGGATGTCGAATCTGTCGTTATATTGATCTCAAGGTGCGAGAAGGTATAGAGAAGTTTTGCTGCTGCCAACGCTACACCGGCCAGAACGCCTGTAAGCAGGTCTGTCGTCATGATCAGCAAGATTGTGATGGCATAAATTGCAATTTCTCCGCGACCATACTTCCTAAGTTCTTTGACGACTTTGAAGTTGGCTAGCTTCCAGCCGGAAAATACCAGTAGTGCTGCCAGTGCGGATGTCGGTATGCGCTCTACGATGTGTGGGATCAAAAGCACAGCCAGCAACAGCCATATGCCGTGCATGAATCCGGACAAGCGACTCTTAGCACCTGCTGCCAAGTTTACTCCGCTACGCACCATGACGCCTGTCATCGGCAACGCACCGGCTATGCCACATAAAGTATTGCCGATACCTTGAGCCAGTAATTCTCGGTCGTAGTTGGTATTGGTACCACGGTGCATCTTGTCCAAAGCAGAAGCGGTGAGCAAAGTTTCAGCCGAAGCAATAAATGCCACCATCAGTGCCGCACCGAGCATATCAATGTGCGCAGATTTCTGAACAACATCGAAAGAAATGAGCTTGATAGAGCTAAGTAAGCTGTCAGGCAATGCTACTAGTTTGATCGGAAGCTTGCAGAATGCCGTGATTGCGCTGGCTAAGGCAATTGCTATCAACGAACCAGGAATCACTTTCAGCTTTTTGACAGACTTTGCGCCTTTGTCCCAGATCAGCAACGTGATCAGTGTGATCATCCCTATCAATGCTGCTTCTTCATGACTGGTCAGGTGATTCGGAGTAATAGCCTTCATTACTGAACTTGGAATTGAAAGCAAATTACTAATCCCGGAACCCTTTGGAGAATCGTCCACCATGACGTGGAACTGACTGGCAAAAATCAGGATCCCGATACCGGAAAGCATTCCGTGGATAACGGACGGCGGAACTGCCCGAAACCACTGGGCGAACTTGCACATTCCGGCCGTCAATTGAATCAACCCGGCCAAAGCTAGAATGATGCCAATTTTTTCGATTCCGAACTTATGAATCAATTCGATAACGACTACGGCCAATCCTGCTGCCGGGCCGCTTATCTGAAGCTGACAGCCGCCCAGTGCACTGACCAGAATTCCGCCGATTATTCCGGTAATGATGCCTGATTCCGGGGGCATCCCTGAGGCGATAGCAATCCCCATGCAAAGAGGCAGGGCCACCAGAAATACGACCACTGACGCAAGCAGGTCACCAAAGACTATTTCTTTCGGAGGGAAGCGCCCTGTTGAAGTATTGTTTGTTGCCATATTCGCCATATTCACCCCTTGCGTTAACAGGACTCTATGGAAATGCTGGAGCCACGGTCATGGTTCCAGGAAGTTGCACAGAATCAACCGATCTGAGATTGGGGTTTTTCTATAACAAAAGTGAGCCGAACAGTAGCCAGCGTTTGGATTCCGGAATTGTCGCTGTATACGACATTCTGCCCGTGCGCTCTGCTTGGTGTTCAGCAAGAGTGGATGCTTCGAAGGTGTTGGCAAAACTGGAGCGATCCAGCGAACCGCCGCTGCCGCTGCTGTTGCCAAACTTTTGAAAGCCTTGATGAGCCGTGGCCAACCGCTGATGGTTGAGGCCTGAGGACTTACCATGATCCCGCTGAGATACCTGACCATCCGGTTCAAAACCGTGGTCGTCAAAGAATGTCAGGTAGTTGCTCAGGCAACACATAAGTGTTGCAAAGAACAAACTCAAACAGACCGCTGATTTATGGCGCTTGTGTCGCATCGATATCATTTAACCAAACTAATCTGGGCACGGCAATGGCTGTTGGCTTTTGCAGACCCTGTTCTAGGGCAAAATTGAGGCACCTGCTTTGGTTGTCGGTCCCGAATCTTTCTTTATGGTCCAGACCGCTGTTAAGCGACTGGTTCGCCAGCCGTAGAGTCTTCCGCTGATGATTTGACGTCGGTTGCCGTCGCATCAGTGTCAGGAGGAGCATCAGTTTCACTTGTGGTGCCCTGTGCTGCCGCTTGTTCCTGCTGGATAAGGACCACCACTCCGCGAAGTTCGTTCATCAATTCCTTGATGGCTAGCTCATCTGGAGTTTCGGTGTTTACTTTTTCGCGCAATTGCGCCATTAAAGTTTCCGCTTTCTCTTTGTTTCCGGCTGAGACTGCTTCCCCCGCTTCGGTGATGGAGCGTTCGACTGCGTAGCACAAGGAATCGACTTCATTGCGCATTTCAGCAGCTTCGCGCAGCTGACGGTCTTCGCTGGAGTGAGATTGAGCTTCCTTAACCATGCGTGAGACATCGTCTTTAGACAAGTTAGTGCTTGCCGTGATGCTGACTTTCTGCTCGCGACCTGT
>JADYXS010000514.1 GCA_021772155.1 Candidatus Obscuribacter sp. | reverse complement strand
TCAACAAGGAATTCGGCCTCGACTGATCTGGTCAGGACTTGGTCAGCTGACGAAACGAGAATAGACCACATCAGGCGGAAGTGGGTATCGGGAGTTAAGTCATGAATCAAGATTCGACGAAGAAGTCAAAACAACCAGAAAGTGGAATTGCCGGAATTCAGGAAGTCAAAACCAAACTTGTACGCGACTATGTCGAATCTCAACGCGCAAGCAACAACAAGAAAAAGCAGGGAAACGGCTCAGCCGGGGCGGCTGAAGGTGTCCTACTGTTTTCGGTCCTGGATGATCAAAAACTATTCGGAAGTGGTGCTATTGCAATGGAATTTGAAACCAGAAAAGTTGATCCCTATTGCTGGTACAAGCAACAACTGGCGTCGGCAGGGCAAGCGGTAGATCACCGCAAAATATCTGAGTCTGCATAGAAAGGAAGGTTTGTATGTCTGACGAAATAACGAGAGAAAGCTCATCTGTAAACGATGTACTTAGTACTTCAGAGCAAGCGATGGCCGATGGAGCGGCTCGAGTAATGGCGGACTTCGTTAGAGAGCTATATGCACCACCGAGTAGCCGCAATGCCGGTGCTGCTGGGGCTGCTGGACCGGCTGCTGCCGAAAAGTCTAACTCTCCAGTTGTTGCGGCCAGTTCGACATTTACCGCTCCCTATGAGGACGCTATGAACCGCCGTACTTGATCCCGCGAACGCGCTCAAGGTTGCGCGAGCCTAAGTTCGATAACTGCATTGTCAGGTGACGCGCCGTGGCATAAGTGGTTTGGAGGGCTTATGTTCATAGCCGCAGGCACCCTAATCGATCACAAATACGAAGTGATAAATTCCATCGGGGTCGGTGGGATGGGCGTGGTGTACGAAGCGTATCACCGAAGTCTCGAACGTGTTGTTGCTGTGAAAATGTTGACTGCCACCACTACGGTCGACGATGAAGATCGCATTCGCTTCGACAGAGAGGCGCTAATTTTGAGCCGATTGTCGCATCCTAACGTCGTTCAATTTTATGCGTATGGTGTGTGGAGCGATATTCCTTTCATTGTGATCGAAAGAGTGAACGGCCTTAGTCTTCAACACCTCCTTGCGAGCAATCAGCGGTTAGACCGTGCTCTGGTTCTGGATATAGCGCGACAGGTTTGCGAAGGGCTGCAACATGTCCACGCCAACGATGTTCTACATCGCGATTTGAAGCCGACAAACATTCTGATGATAGAAGCCCCAGGAAAGCGTCGGCAGGTAAAGCTAATCGATTTTGGACTAGCGAAGCTCGTTGATGGAGATGGTGTTGTACAGTTAACTCAAGCGGGCATGGCGTTGGGCAGTGTTATGTATGCCAGTCCTGAACAGTGCCTCGGGAGGCCTGTGGACGCCCGTAGTGACATTTATAGCCTCGGTTGCGTCGTTTATCAGATGCTCACCGGGTATCCGCCGTATGCCGCTGATAATGCCACTGGAGTGATGTTTCAGCAGTTGAACCAGTCGGTAGGCAGCACTGAGCATTGGTCAAAAGTTCCTGTCGAACTGCAACCTGTGCTGTCGAAATGCATGGCGAAAGAAAAGGAACTTCGATATTCATCGGCTGCGGCTTTGAACGAAGATCTCGGAAGAGTCCTTGGTGGTCTGCCCGCCGAGCTCGAAGGAGTCGCAGTTTCCGTCGACTTCGCGTTGCCGGACTTGGACAATCCCATTGCCTCGGCCGCGCCGAAGGAAACCCGTGCCGATCGAAAGCAATTTCTAGTTTTCACTTTGGCGTTGCTTGTGCTCTGCTTGATCATAGTTGCTAGTTTGTTGCCGCCCGGACGGAGCAACGCTGGGACTGCCGAGAGGTCGACAGCCTCTGTTGCACACGATCAGTTGGAGCAAATCGTGAACAACGGCGAGGCAATGAATGAATCGCAGGCGAAGCTTTTACTTTCATTGATTGAGTCTTACAAGGCAGACCGAGACTATTCATTGGATCGCAGCAATCTCGTCTTGCGAGCATATCAGGCGGCGATAGCACTTTACGAGCGAAAGAAGGATTTCGTTGCGGTGCGCAAGTACTGCCAGCAAGCTTTGCAAGACTGCGGTGGGGTCGACGTGGACAACCGCTTCGAATACTTGTCCCTGGTTCTGTCGTATCACGCTGCCTGTGTTCCAGTACATTGCCAGCTTTCTCTGATTACGCTGTTGGAAGACTCGTTGAAGCGATCTCCCGGCGGCGACCTACAACAAAAGTTGGGACTCTGTCTCGCGCTGGCATCAGACTACCTGGAGTTGGGACGATTCGACGATGCCCAGCAAGTGGCCGAGGTTGCGGCATCTCTTGCGGTCCACGAACAAGACATTAAGCGATGCGCTGAGATATTGAATGAGTGCAAGAGCAAACGGGCAAAATCTTCCCTGCGTTAATCGTGCCCCAGCAGATCCGAACGATGCCCAGATGAATGCCAGGAACGATCTTCTTGCCGGGCATCTACGATATAAGATAGTGGATTTCTGTTTTCGAAAAGGCACTTGGTCAGAGTACCTTTTCGCTGCGTTTCCGCAGATGATGGGCCGCCGAAGGGGAACGAGCACACGGGCTCGTTCCCCTCTTAGGCCGCACCTTTCCTCCTCGACTGGCGTGGTCACGACCTGCTC
>JADYXS010000513.1 GCA_021772155.1 Candidatus Obscuribacter sp. | reverse complement strand
TGTGGGGTGGGATATCTATATTATATAGTTACCCATTTTTCAAGAAGATAACGCAGGGCAGAGGGTTTTAATCTCGCCTGCGTCATCTTTAGAGGCATGGGTCAAAAGAAGAAGAGGGCAGCATCCCCTCTTCTTCAGATCCGTTCCTTGCTGACCACCGCTGCCAGTCCCATCAGCCCGATTGCTGACGGCAAGACAGTTTACGTTTCAGGGTCTTGGATCCTCTTCGACCAGCTTGATGCGATCGCTAATATCTCCCAGCCGACACGTCTTCTGAACCAGCGCAGGAGCATTGGCCAGGCTCGCCACATAGGTCCACAGGTAAGCCATGATGGCATAAATGGTGCCAGCCTCGGCTGAGGAAATGGACGCTGCCCGCACAATCACATAACCGGCAACAAGGATCAAAGTAGATTCCAGGATGCCCCAGTTGGTTGCCTCTGCATTCGAAAGAAGAACGCGCCATTTTGAGAGCGTCAAATAGTGCTCTTGTACCTTTGCGCTATCCTGACCCCCGAGAACGTCGGCTTCCTTTTCGAGTTGGTCGTTCAGCTTCTGGTTGAGATTCAGGCTTTTCCGAACGTATCCGCGATTGATCCAGATCAGCGGCAACAAAATGGCAACACAAACAACTCCGATCTGCATGTCATAGCAGAACAGCATCACCAAAGATCCAACAACACTGAAGAGCAAAGCGATAAGGTGTGGAATGTCTTGCTCGAAGAAGTCCACAAGTTCTCGCGCCAAGGCAGACCGGGCCACGATCTGTGAACTGGGCACACCTTGCTTCTGCTGTGCCGTCACCATGTCTGTAGCTAACTTGGCGTAGATGGTGGTGAAGACGGCGGTGTCATACCGCTGTCGAAAAACCCCTGTAATCAGGTGCGCGATCCATATCCCGAGAAACAACCCGAGGGCACCATAGCCTCGGTTTGAGAGCAGGTCGTCGATTGCCAGCCCCGTAGCGAACGGGTACAGCAGATTGAAGAAATTCTCCAACACGGACAACATGTACGTGAACGAGATTGTTCGAGCATTTGCGACGAAGAGATCCTTGAGACTCCTTGCAAGAGCCCAAGGGTTCCTTATTGTGGCATTCATAGTGGCGCCCTTCCTTTCTGCGGCCTGGCGCTCCATCAAGACCAAATGATTGACACGAATGTCAAACTGGACTCAAACGAAGGGGAATGCCTCCCCTTCGTTTGAAGAACAGTCGACGGTTAACTGACGAGCACTACGGCTGGAACCCGCGCTTCGACACCTGGTGCTCCAGGGTGAAGAACTGACCGCGCGTCCATGAGTACTTTGCCACCAGCCGGTAAAACTTCTCCGCACGATCCGGTTCGCCCGGAGTGTTCACGATGAAGTTGCCGATGGCCACAGGCGGCAGGAAGATCATCATGCCACCATCAGCGCTGGCAGAGTCTCCGTCGCGCCCGGCGATGACAAACTTGTCGTCATCGGACTCGAGCCAGCCCCAACGATGACCGTTGATGTGCAGGAACCAATGGAAGTTGAGCACCTTCCCCGGTTGAGGGCGATCCTCCCAGTCCTCATCCACCAGCTCGTAGCTGTGAATGACACCGGTGGACACACCGTTCTCGTAGAGCAGGTTCGAGCCAACCGCGTTCTCCGACTGCAATCCCAGGATCGGCGCGATCGCTCGTGCCAGCTCTTGGTCGCCGTTGGAGACAAGCACCACGTGCACGCCGAGTGACTCGAGCAGTCGGTTTTCCTCAGCGACGCCCGGATAGACACGGTCTGCGTAGTTTGGCGCAAACTCAGTCACCTGAGCCAGTTTCTCGGCCTCGGTCAACCCCATCTGCGATGGCCAGTAGAACTTCGACCAAAAGTCCATCAGCCCGAGACCTTCTCCACCGGCAGTCTTCTGCAGCCACAGCCGGATCACTTCGTGCGGCAGTTGCGCCGTGTCGGTTGGCACCGCGAAGCCCAGGTCTGCCAGACCCTTGGCGATGCCAGCCAGTTGGGCCGGAGTGAATTTGCCGTTGTCGGCACGCCACTTGAAGAAGAACGTGAAAGCGTCGCCGGCAGCCTGCGTCTTATCGACATCTTTCAGCCAGAACGGCTCGCGACCAGAGGCCTTCACCTCTTTGACCCAGTTGGCGAACTCGGTCGAACGGAAATACTTCAGACGCTGTTCCCCGGTGAGACGGGCAGCGCGAACATTTCCGCTGTTGAAGCTGCCACCGGAAATCTTGTAGAGCCGGTTGCGCGCAGATTGCAGAGCGTTTGGTCGAAGTGAATCGACCAAACTCCACAAGTAGTTAAGCGGGTTACGCATTGGTTTGGTCCTTAAAAGAAAGAGACCACGTGGGCCTCGATGATTGGCAACCTCATTTGGTCACCGAAAGAACGAGTGGAGCGCACACCTTGTTGCGCTCCACTCATTCGCCTTTCAACACGACGGATTCAGTCACGCAGGCGTCGTGTGGACACCAGCGAGCGCAACCACGGATATCGCTTCAGCCAAGGCAAAGCGACCGTTTCGGCGCGTTCAAAGTAATACTCGGCGTCCTCGGTTTTGTTGCCCTCGTGGCTTAACGCCCCAAGATCGGCAAGAATCACCGCTTCCAGCCAGTGCTGTCCCTTGCCCAGAGCGCGGCGAACAGCACCACGAGCAACGACGCAGACGTTTTCCGCCTCTTGCGTTTGTCCGTTGATCAACAGCTGAGAAGCACGCCGAAGCCGGTGGATAACATCACCGGCTTTGTGCCGCAGCTCTTCCAACTCGGCATCGGTGAGCATCTCGAATGCCGCCACATAAAGCAGCCGTACCGAAGACACTTTCCGCGGAGCCTCTGGCTCCCGTTTGGGAAGTTCCATCGGTTCCGATGATGAAGGACGCCAGGTGCCACCGGAATTCGGCTCAGGCTTCCATGGCATGTCATCTTGCTGTGAATCCGGCTGCCAATGGCTCTGGTATGGATCCGGCTCCTTATCACGTTCGGCTGGAAGCTGTCCCTGGTACGGATCCGGCGGTTCTTGTTCGAAGTGCGAATCCACCTCGCCAGGGCTCAGGTGATCCCGGTAAGGGTACAGGTCGGGGCTCGACGGGCGATACTTTTTCGGGTCGTGGCGACGCCACACGGTGAACAGCCACCAAACGAAGTAGATGACAGCCAGAATGGCAACGACGGCAAGCGAAAGAGCGAGAATGGTGAACATACCGCTCACGAGCGCCGCGTCTTGACCTGGGGCATACATCTGCGGGTACCGATACATGCGTATTCTCCTTGCAAGGCCTAGTTGAGTTTGAAATGTAGTGAGTACTCACGATAGAGCTTAGGCAACCCCATCGCGAGCTGCTCGTATACTTCGGCATTGTGTGCCCGTCCTTGATCACGCAAGCTCTGCGCGTGAGAACGCAAGGCACAGGCCTTGAGGTGAATGTCTATGCCGTCTTCGATCCACAACTTCTCGAAGTGGTCGGCAGCAAGAGTGTGTTTCTGGTTGCGCACAAGCGTTAAACCAAGAATCAAATCGTTCGTTCCGGAACCGTCGCCGCTGTCGGCACGCGCATTACGCTGCAGAACAACGACCCAATCAAGCACAATGCCTGCCATACGGATATGGGTCTCGGCACGGAACAAGCGATCGAATTCGAGGGCATGAACAGCCCGCTTCAAAGACTCTCTGGCAAAAGTGATGCAGTCCTTTTTGCGAAAGTCCCTTGTGATGCACCGATCAAT
>JADYXS010000512.1 GCA_021772155.1 Candidatus Obscuribacter sp. | reverse complement strand
TTGTTGCGCGGTGATGAGGTAGTTGTAACGCAGGCGGGCCAGGTCAAAGAGCGGACTGAAAAAGCTGAGACAGAGAAGGCCATTGTTGTTCCGCCGGGCAAGCTGGCCGATGATTTTTACTGGTATGAACGCAATCCAAAGCTTCTTCAGGATGAAATTGCCGTCATGAAAGAGTTTTTTCCAGAGTTTCGGATGGAGAAGCTAGCCGACAAGCGTGTAAGCTGGGTCGGTAAACTGCAACCTGTAAACATTCGCAAAAACTCCTTGTGGCTATTGCAGCTTATTTACGATCACAATCATCCGAATAACAGTTCGTGGGGCGGATCAGTCAAGGTTTACTCGGTCGACCCCAATTTGGGGGAATGGACAGAGCGAATGAAACAGTCCATTCCGCATACTCTTACCGATTCAGCGAATCAGCTTTACCTCTGCACAGCCCGTAAGGAGGACGTTAAAGTAGGTGCGGTATCCACCTCGGCGGCCTCATCGTTAGCATGGGCCGCCAAGTGGATCGCTGTGTGTGAGCTTTGGCTTGCTGGCGAAGTATCGACTCCTGAATTCCAGGGACATACGTTCTAGGACTACAGGAGTCGGTCACATGAGTGCGAAATCCTCACTGATAATGACAGAAAGAGCCTGGTTGGCCATTGTCGCTGAGACTTATGAGCGCATTGGCACTGAAACGGGTGGAATTCTGTTAGGTCGGTTTTCTGCTGGGACATGGTATGTCATCGAAGTACTTGACCCTGGTCCCAAATCGAGCTTCAGCCCGACGACTTTTGAATATGACGACGAGTATGTCACTCACTTGGCCAACAAGGCAGCACGATTCTATGTGGACGGCATTAGCCTAATTGGTCTTTGGCATCGACACCCCGGCAGTTACTCGACGTTTTCAATGACGGATGACGAGACAAACGCTCGGTTTGCAGCCTTGCGACCCGAAGGTGCGCTTTCCTTGCTCGTCAATGTGGATCCGGAAATCCGTATCACAGCCTATCATGTGGCTTTCCCGCGATCGTACCGCCAAATCACCTACCAGATTGCTGATAATCTGGTTCCTCAGGCTTTTCTGGCGCGGAAGGACGTTCGTAGCTTTGTGGCACCGCTCATGCGCCAACGGACCTACATTACAATGGCGCCGGCACTCCCTGACGGGTTGGCGCAGCCAGCCGCCGAGCCGCAGGCAATGGAGCTACCCAACAAGCGCGGTTGGCTTGGACAAAAGCTGTGGGATCGACTCATTCCACGAGCCCGACCAACAGGGCGGCAAGTTTCTGGCGCCCCCCCCGCAGCATCTGATGGTGCCAGCAGCGCATCTGCCTCAAACCGCGAAGTATCAGAGCGCATATTTACGTTGATTGAGCCTGAAATCGACTACCTCGAGACTCAATTGGACTACAGCTTTACAATGCGCATAGAAGGCAGGGAGGTCTGCGTTAAGCTAGAATATTCCCGGGAAGCGCCGTACTACCCGCGGCAGGTTAACTTCGCTTTTGGAATCCACCGGGGAGCCGCGTATGTGCGAGTCGACGGACAAACCTACCCGTATACCACCGGATATATCCGCTCTCACATCGCCCGCGTAATTGCCATACATTAAGTGATGTCCTGGTGGCCTTACTGACTGAAAGGCGCTCATATGAAGCACCCTGCGGTTCCTCGTGTCTTCGTTCCTATGGCATTGGAGAATTCTGACTACGTAGGGAATGTGTATGGCTATTATCATGTGGAGACCGGAATTTACAATATCTTGGCCTGGGACCCCCAGTCGCTAGCGGGCTTTGCCCATTTGCCCGTTGTGCGCATAGGTTCAATCGTAGCGGTGGATGGGCCAGTGCCTGACTCGTCGGCAGACCTAGTTGGACGACGCGCGAGCACCGGTCTTGGGTTTTCCGTTGACGATCGTGATTGCGATAAGGAGCTATATGAGCTTGTCCAGAATATCTTCTCACGCAATACGGGCATTCTGGAGACCGATTGGATGCTGGCGAAGACTGCGTTTATCGTGGGTTGCGGATCTGTCGGCAGTCTGGTCGCGGTTGAGCTAGCTCGTGCGGGGGTTGGCCAATTTGCGTTGGTAGACAACGATATCCTGGGCTATCACAATCTTTGTCGGCATCAATGCAGCCTTGACCAGGTGGGTCAGTATAAAGCGCTAGCACTCAAGGAAAAGATCCTTGGCATCAATCCGACAGCGCGTGTCACAACATACATTGGGATCGCGGAAACGCTGGAAAAGGAAGTTTTTGACCTACACTGTGGGCCTGGAACTGTCTTGATTGGTTGTGCCGACAACCGGGAAGCTGATTACTACCTTAGTCGGCAGGTTGCTTCTTACTACAACACCCCCTTTATCTCCGTGGGCTTTTGGGAGCGAGCCTTCGCCGGAGAGGTGTTCTATTGGATTCCGACTGGTCCAATGCCGTGCTATGAATGCGCGGTCGGTCCACAAGGCAACTCCGTTTCGGCGCGCGTATCCACGAACCGGCGCATTTATACGACCGAGGAGGAATTGCTGAATGTCAACTTTGAGCCCGGTATCTCGGTCGACATTAACTTTGTGACTCTGGTAGCCGTCAAGCTTATCTTGGATATCCTCAATCGTGACAACCCCCGGTTTACCCCAAGGGTATTGCAATATCTCACCCAGTATACGTTGGTGTGTAATACGAATGACCCTCGCATTGGCGGGGAAATGGCCGAGATATTCGCGCATCCTTTGCAAATCACCCGTTCAATTAAGGTCGGTTATCGTAGCCCGTGTCCGCCCTGCCGGCATCAAACACACTAAGCCTGATCTTTGGGGGAAGATGAGTGGAATCATCTTGCTGACTTGCCAGAATCTCCTAATTCCTCTACCCCTATAGGCCATCCTACGAGCCGAAACAGTTCGGCTTGTTACGGCCTAGACGGTTGTGGGAGAAACTGGTGTCATGAGTCGCTTCAATGAGCGCGGCGAGATCATACAAGATCCCGCGCCACCCCTTCCAGACCAGCGCCGTTCCAGCCCCACGCCGACCAGTTCTGCACTTAGTTGTGCTGCCATAGCTGCCCCCGCAGTCTGCCTGCTCCTTGTTGTAATATCTATCGTCGGCTATTTCGTAGCAAGCGTGCAAGGCAATCAAGGAGCACAAGCTACTCTTGCGGCTCAGTCCATTCTAGAAACAAGAGTAGCGCGAACCCCGCCGAGGCAAACGCCAACTCCTGTACCCAGTGTGCGGCCGGGTCAGTCCGATGCCACCTCAACCGGCGGCTCGGCTCTATGGACGCCAACGCCGGATACTAGCAGTCCGTCAGACTTTCCTGACGATCCGACTACACCAGAAGGGCCGAGCGAAGCCGACAATAGTCGCCACGGGCTGATCGCATTCTATTCGGACAGTAAAGGCTCGAACGATCTCTACGTGATGAACGCGGACGGATCCAGCGTCCAGCAATTGACGAATGATCCAAGCGATGAGCGCATTCCCGCGTGGTCCCCAGATGGGCGGCAGTTGGCGTATCAGTCAAACCGTGACGGGGACTTTGAGCTATATGTCCTGGACTTGAGCTCTCGCGCCTCAACGCAGCTTACCTACAACACCTGCAATGACTACGCGCCCCAGTGGGCGCCCAGCGGTCGTGAGTTGGTGTACTACTCAGACTGTGATGGAAACCGGGAGATATATGTGCTGTCCATCAGTCCCGCTCAGACGCGCCAGTTGACGTTCACTACAGACTTTTACAATTGGTTTCCCACGTGGTCGCCGGACGGAGCCGCTATTGCCTTCGCCTCCAACCGAAACGGAAGTTACGAGATCTTCCGGATGGACGTCAACGGCGCTGATCTGCAGGCGCTCGCTCCCGGCTGTGTCCCGGCATATTCGCCCGATGGTACCTGGCTTGCCCTCACGTCGCGCTGTGATGGCAAAGGAGACATTCTACTTGTACCTGCTGCAGGCGGTGTTAGCTCGTTGCTGACCTCCAGCCCCGCCGGAGAAACTAACCCAGCCTGGTCTGCCGATGGATTGTTAATCATCTTCCAGTCGGATGCCGGTGGTCAGAATGACATCTACACAATGGACATTCACGGCACGCTTGTTAGCCAATTGACTAGTTCGTCGGCCAATGATTCATCTCCGGTGTGGCAGCCCACTCTTAGATGATGACTTGGAATGCTACATTATTGTGAGGCTTCCAGGTGTCGACCCCGTGGATCGCTTAGGTCCACTTAGACATTAATATGCTCGAATTGGGCACCTGATGGTTAGGCGGACTTGGCGCTCTAGCATTTGATGAGCGAATCCTGAGCAGCGTCCGGTGAAGTGTCGGCCGGCTCGCAACTGGCTGTTCATCGCCTAATCAATTGGGCCAGCTAAATGGTTTGGGTCTTCCGCAATTACTAAACACCAACCTCGAGTTGACCTCCTATTGTTTTTGATATTCTAAGGCCTTGCCGAAGAATAACTTTTCCGTTTCATAGTATGCTCCCAGCC
>JADYXS010000511.1 GCA_021772155.1 Candidatus Obscuribacter sp. | reverse complement strand
TTGGCTGCCGAGTCGTTGCCGTTGCTACGTGCATCCGAGTTTCGACCAAACTTTCGGGAACCGCAGAACCCATTTGAAGCAGTCGCCTTAACCGGACGCTTGCCTGTCTCCTTTCTGCGCTCCGATGTAGGAGTGTCATCAAATGAAGTGGTACCAGGTCGTTCGCAAAGGGGCTATCTATCCTTATTGGGGCAAAGTAGCAGCATCATCCAAGATGTTTTACGGTCTGCAACTCCTGGCGATGTACAAGCAGTTTTACCGCGTGCCGCGGCATCAGAACTTGACGAGCGTGGCTGCGTAAAGTCCATCTCCTATCCGGGCGCAACAAAAGAACGCGTCTTCAGCCGCGACCAAGTGCCTCCTTTTGCGGTAAATGGATTTACTACCCGTGATGAGAAAGGTGAACGAACCTACCTGAAACAAGGGAACAAATGGTTCCTTGATGTTGATGGTGGCAAAGTGCCGATTCCGGGACGGATCGACGTATCGGCCAAAGGTGACGTTTCCTTCGAAACGACTCCTGGCACCTGGCGGACCGAACTTGCTGACGGCAGTGTACTTGCGGAAAAATCGCAAGCAAATGGTGCCCGAGTGGCGCTCAATAGTTCCGGACAGGTGGACAGAATCACTCGCCCGGACGGCAGCTTGGTCGAAGCCAAATACGACGAAAACAATCAACGAGTCCAACTCACCGAATACAACAGCAGTGGCAGCCAGAAAACTATCTCGGTTCGCAAAGGCGATCATTGGGAAACGTCTGCAGGCAAAACCTACAACAGCATTGAAGTTTATCCAAATGGAGTTACCGTCCGCGAAGGCGCAGATCGCCTGAAGCAGATTACGATGGGCGATGGCAAGCTTATGAATGAGGCGCCAGGCAAGGCTAGCTTCACTTTCGATAAACTCGGTCGCTTTGAGACCATCACCTATGCTGATAAGAGTTCGGTGCAGCTGAAATATGTTGGAGACAGCACTCGACCCAGGGAAGTTGCCAAAATAGCCGACGGCAAAGTCGCCATGGTGCTCACCCGAGATGGCGACTCTAATTGGTGGCAGATCAAGGACGCGAACGACAAGCGTCTCGGTACCTTTAATGGCGACTATGCAATTTCACCCACCGGCGATGTTCGCTATAAAGATAATTCGACAAGCAAAAACCCTGATGGGCTCTGGACTGTCATTCGCCCTGACAAATCCTATTATCAGGAAAAACTCAATTCCGATGGTACCAAACTGGTCAAAAATCCTGATCGGTCCACGGTAGACATAGATTCATCCGGTCACGTTCGCAGAATAACCAAATCGAAAGACGATTTTCGTCTCGTTGACTGGGAAAATGGTGAAATCAGCAAAATCACCGACTACCACAAAGGTCGGCAAACTTCGTCTTGGCAAAGAGCGCGTCCACCACAAGAAGAAACACGCTTAAATGTCACCGTCTCTGATGCCGGCGAGATTGGCTATAAAACCAGTGATGGTCGGTCTATCATGGAGAAGGCAAATCTGGCCAAAGTGCAGTTTGCCACTGATGGAACCCTTCTTAGGGTTACACAGCTAAATGGTTCGCATCGAGACTTCTTCTACGACGAAATCAATGGCCGCAAAGAAGTGAGCTCCATCACCGATACCCGTCATAGCTCTAGTGGTAAGGATACTGTCGAAACGTTGACAGCTCGCAAGAATACTGATGGCTCTTTGTCCAATAGTTTTTCTATGGTCAAAGAAGGCAAAATGGTCATAAGGAATGACGTCGTTATCGGTGGCGATGGCGATTATCAGTATCGTGATAGCGACGGCAAAATCAAGACAGCCAAGGCCAGTAGAGAGACCGGCGAGAATGGCATGTCAGAATCGGTGGACGAGGCTAAAGACGTGTTCCGCGACGCCATGTCATCGCTTTTGGAAGGACCGCGCAAGGCCCGCATGGAAGTTATGATGAAGGAGTTTGAGAAGCGGATGTCTAGCCGCGTAGAAGCAGCAGTTGCCTCTAACCAAAATCAGGAAAAAGCACAGGCCGAGGCTGAACAAGTAGTGGCCGGCACTTACGATAATCTCTCTCAGATGCTCACTAACAAAGTATCTAATGCGTTCTACAACCTGTCCACTCGAGCAAAATTGGTTGAGAACTTCATGTTCATGGCTATGGATCCGGGCTCAATGAATCAAGGTGGTCACGGAACTTGCTGGGCGCAAGCGGGCATTATTTCCGGGGGATTGATTCCCTGGTCCAATCACATGGCACGGCTAGTAAAAGAGATTAGCCTCACCGGAACATACAAAGCATTGAATCATGGCGAGGGTAAGGATAAGAATCCGAAAACCTTTAAATTCTCCAGCAACTTACTCAAAATGGGTGGCGAGGAAAGTCGCTGGACTATAGATCAACACGCATACAAGAGCGGTAGTCGCAGCCCTGTTGGATTGATTTTCGACCAGGTGATTCCTCACTTTATACGCAGCGAGGGAAATTCAAGCAGTGGTGGCTGGTATGAGGGAAATGGTGGCATCAGAAATATGATGTACATGGTCACCGGTAAGATCGTTGAACAGCGGAATATCAGTGGGACACAAGATGTGTCAAACGACAAGAAAACGCTCTTGGAAAAAGGCGGTTTCATCACCTATAACCCCGGTCACATGCGCTCTCGGCATTTGAAAAAGGAAGGGGATCACTGGGTAATCGTGCAAGACGACCAACACGGAAATGGTAATGACCGGGTGATCTATCAAATCAACAACTTGAAAGCCTGGGACAAGCGCCGAGTAGATCGTGGGGTAAAGCGAGTAGCGTTGGCGCAGGTGGGTGACAAGCCTGTAGGTGGTGTCGTACCACACCAAAGCAACCAGCCGTCACAGCCTTCACGCAACCAGAACAACGATAATCGCAATCGTCGCCAGGCGACCTATTCAGCGGCCTATTCGGGAGACAACTCCGCGCCAGTTGTGAGACCTTCCGAGCCGTCCAGTTTTAGCTATGCAGATGCATGGTCCAAGGAATCCCTTGAAGCGCGTCGTCGTTCTGATGACGAGCAGGACGCCCGGAAAAAACAGGCCCTGGCTAGCAACGAAAACGAGAAGCCTACGCCAATGTTGTGGCGCGGCGGTCGTTTCGTCAAAATGGCATAGTGGTCTCATTGACGTGAATTTTGCGCAGGTTAGATCATCGATGCAGGTGTGTCCCCTAGAACACTGTTCAGTTGTGCAAGCGAAATCACAGGATTGCACATTCATGACAATCTTGACAAACTGTACGCTGAATCAAGTTCTATGAAGGATGTTTCCATGGATGGTCCACCCGATTTGATACCCAGTTTTGAAAAGCCTGAGGCTGAGCGTGCGCCAGGAGAGATAGAAACCGCGGTTGGAAATATAGCCAATGACGCTGTTGAAATTGCAAAACTGCAATCCCTAAACCAGCCTTTGGCCAAGTTAGAAACGACTGCTGTTGCCGATGAACAGCTCGTCAATCTCAGCAAAACGTCGGGACTAATAAAAAGTACGATAAAAGGATTCATTTTGCCTGATGGCAATTTCCGCCAGCAGCGACTTGATCCCGATGTACTCAATGACGGAGAAAAGCGCCTCGTGTTCGCAAACAAGGCGCGCGAGCAAGTGAATTTTTCCAGTGGAGAGTGGAATCCGCAGAAGGCATCAGAAGATGCGCTGAATAAAATTTTAAAGGCGTACGATAATCCTAAAATCTTGCCAGAGGGAAAGTCACTTACATTGTCAGCGGCACAACGAGATACCCTGGCAGCAGCACTACCGTTTCCGATTTTTGGTAACGGCGGATGGAACAGCGACGCCACCAAGCTGAGTGTGACAAGAGTAAATGGCAAAGTGGCAGTGGCTGCAGAGGTCGTCGACTACGATGATGCTGAGAAGCCAAACCGTGCTTATGGGATTTTCATTCCTACCGCGTCACCGGCAAGACCTTTGAACGGCGACGAGCGTCCCGGCCGTTATGAATCCGTTTGGTACCAAGCTCCAAAAGACGTTTACCCCAAAGCGGACAAATCAGCGATGGTCCGTCCTCATTTCAAATGATAATTTGCAAGTTCTTAACGCCGTCAAATATCACCGGTAACAGATGAGTAAGGAAAACCAATCTAATGAATCAGCAAGCACTGAAACTCATGTTTCAGTGCTTGCTCTTGCGCTAGGCGAAGCGTTATTGGACCACTTCCAGTTGGAAGTGAAAGCATCTTTCAAGGAAGGCGGCTTGGATGCTGTTGATGCCACCATCGAAGGATTTAGCGCTTTTCTTCGTGAACTAAAGGCCTCTTATATTGTCGGTCCGGGAGCTTTGTCTGAACACGACGACGATGGAAGCGCAACTGCCATCGGGATTCCAATCAGCGATGCTGAAACACAGCAGTCTGTGTCCACCTTCTGGGTAATTTTCTAGAACCTAAGAGCGCCGGCATCCCGCCGGCTTTTGCTTGTCCGGGAGCGCCGGCGTCCCGCCGGCTTTTGCTTGCCCGGGAGCGCCGGCGTCCCGCCGGCTTTTGCTTGCCCGGGAGCGCCGGCGTCCCGCCGGCTTTT
>JADYXS010000510.1 GCA_021772155.1 Candidatus Obscuribacter sp. | reverse complement strand
TCAATTCCCTCAATCAGGATTCGACCGTCCTTAGCGATGGTAATTGCAACCCCTTCCGGAGCATTCTTACCAAGTAGAACTTTGGCTTCTCCTTCCGCCCCGACAGCAAATTTCACGCGCGTGGCTTCAGCGCCGTCAACCATACTCAAGCTGACGGACCCGTCTTCGGATGTTGTCAGGATCGCTCTATCTACACCGTTCGCATCAACAAGTCGCAGTTCACGAACGCGTAATGTCTGCTGGACGTCATCCTGCATGTTCTCGTCTCCTCGAATTTAAGATGCTCTTTCGAGTGTACTAGGTCAGAACCAGCACGGCAAACATCATAATAATTGCCAGGTCAAACACAAGAGCATGCCAGACAATTGGTATCACGATTGATTGTGTGCGCCTGTAGAGCCATGAGCTGAAGAAACCCATGGCAAGGACGCCGCAAAGAGCGATTTCCGCCCAGCCTGGACGAATAAGTTCTCGCAAAACGAGATAATGCCAGGTGGTGAATGCAAATGCAGTCCATATCGTGGCTATTTTCCTTTCTTTGTTGCCAACGTAGTCGAGTTCGTTCAGCACGACGCCTCGCCAGAAAAGCTCTTCAAGGGTGGCGTTGATGACCACGAAGTAAAATGCCAGTGGCAGCAAGTAAGTTCCCTGAAAGCCACGCAGCGTAAGAACCTTCAGAACCTCGGTGCGCGAGATCACGACATCGCCGGTTAGTTTGTAAGCCATAACGGCAACTGCGCTGGTTAACAACGCCGCGACCAGCACAACCTCCCATTGCCGAGGCGATGGCATGATGAGATGTGGTTTCCATAAACGCCAGCCCCAAATAACTGCCAGCAGGCACAGCCCGTGGTACAGGATGAACGTCCAGAGCAGACTGTTTAGCTCGAACATGCCGTACCAGACGGCAAGACAAGGCAAGAGCGAAAGGACCACAGCGATGATGATTCGTTTAACGGGCATCGATTCAATGATACGGCAGTTATCTAGCTTGACCAGCTCCGGTTGTCAAAACAGTTCGTCTAGCCCAGTGCAGATGCTTGGGTAGGGTCGGCGCCCAAAGGCACAAAAGTGTAGGTGATGTTGTAGAATGTGCCAGTTTAGTAGGCAGAGACTGCTTGTCATGAACAATCGGATTGTTGGACGGTGCACTGCAACGTATACACGGTACATACGTCTTGCATGTACCGCAATACTCCTTGGGTCCGCTCTATTGGTTGTTTTCACATCTCAAGCGATGGCGCGTCGAACCAGTCAATTCATGATTCCGCCACCACCGCCAACACCGGTCCTGGAAATTCCGCCACCACCTGTGATGCTGCCTTACGCCGAAGCGTACTCTAATTACAAGGTTGCTCCGCGAGTAATCGTGCAACAGATGGCAACATCTGGCGCAATCCGAAGCGCGCCCAACCTCAAAGGCTTGAACGTATCTATCGCAAAAACTCTGGGATTCGGAAAGCCGCGCACTTCTTACAACGATCATCAGGGACCAGGCGCTGCAATTGCCCTCCCGCACTTCAATGGTCCATCCATGAACACTTGGTTCGATGGATCATTACGCTGGTATGCCAACCAAACAGCCATCAGCAGCAGCTACAACGCGTTGGCGAATCAAGCGCCACACTGGCGCTCCGATGCAGCTCCCTCTGCGGGCATCCCACAACCAATCGCCGTTCCTGTTTATGCCGAGCCGGAGCAGCCCAAGGCCTTGACCAGCTCGGTGCGTCGCTTTCGCCATCCCAAACGGATAATAGCCAATCGCTAGTTTTTGAATTCAATGCCTGGCACATTGAATTCTAGAGTCACCGCAGATGGTGCTCCCAACTATACGATGCACGCAATCGACGCGCTTGCAGCACTAAAGAAAAGATGCGCTAACGCCTACGAATCAAGGCCTCGGCAACGCGAGCCCGGTCACCCTGCGATTTAGCCACGGCATAGGCTTCACGCTGCAAATCCAAGGCCTTGTGGTCCATTCCATTTAAAGAGTAATAGCGAATTAGTTGAACGCGTGGTTCAACATAATCGGGTGACATGGCGATGCACGAATTCAGTAGCGCAATGGCCCTTTCGGGACGCTTCATCGCAAAATTGGCCAGCGCCAAACGATATTGTTCCTGGGGTTCAAGTGGTCGATGCGATTCCACGGAAGTAAGAATTGCCGATGCCAGTTGCGCCTTGTGCACTTTCAAACAGACATCAATCAAGTTGGTGACGGTCTCGGAATTGTCTGCGCCAAAGTCTGTTAGCTCTGCCATCCAAATTGCCTGTGCACCCTGAATTGCCTTGAGGTAATCTTTCGCGGCTTTGTCATCGTCACCGGCGATGCTGTGAAGCGCTCCTTGCAGTGCGTGTGCCTCAGGATCCTCAGGATACTTCTTGAGGAAACTGATGCAGTCTAGTCGCGCGCCTTTGAAGTCGCCAGAACGTGCCCGCGCAAGAGCGCGGCGCAAATAAGCATCGTGGTTACCCGGTGGCGCCAGTTTCACAGCCTTGTCGTAATCGGCCAGAGCCTGGCTGTATTTCTTAAGTCCGAAGTAGCTCTCAGCGCGGTTCATGTGCACAAAAAATGGCGTCTCTTTGGGATCTAGTGCCTGAGTCTTCTCCAAATCAGCCAATGCCAGCGAGTACTCTTTACTATTCAATTGAATGATTGCCCGTCGATGGTAATTTTTTGCCACGTCTGGTGTAAGACTGATAGCCTGGTTTATGTCGGCAATTGCGTTATCCTGATCGCCCAATCTCGTGTAAGCCAGTGACCGCTGGGAGTATGCCGGTGAGAACGAAGGATCGATGTTTAACGAAGCGGACAATTTGTCTGCCGAAAGTTGATAATTGTGCTCGCCGAAAGCCGCCATACCAGCGTAGTAGAGGGCTTTAGCGTCGCCCGGATCAGACTCAATCACCTTAGTCAGAATTTTTGAAGCCTGGTCAAACTTTTTCTGCTCTATAAGTTCGGATGCGTGCTGTACTTCGGATTTCATCGACGAAGGAAGTCCAAAATTGCATCCCCAAAGAGCAAGAACGGGAATAATGAGAGAGATTCCGTAAACTAAGTAGCGGGACATGCCTTGATTATTTCTCGGTGAAATGGATTGACTACTGGACCAACATGATTAACAATTGCTAATAATACCCTACAGGTATAATTCTTACTATGCTCCAATCTCGCCCGCACAGAACTTCCGGCAGCGCTATGGCAGAAATGCCTGGCGCGATGTTCATTTTTTTCATCGGACTGTTGATGCCGCTTATCGGTCTGGTTACTCTATCTTACCGGGGCATTGTCTTGTACAGCGCTTCGCGGCATGCTTGTTACCAAGCATCTATAGAGCAGTCTTACACTGAAGCCAAGGCGAAGGCCAAGCAGGTCCTCATAAAGGACACAGAGCAGATAAAAGGCGTCCAACTTGATGCCGATGAACCAAGGGTTTCGATAGTAGTCACAACCCTTGCAGACGGAGCAGAGCAGGTCTTTACAGCTCCACTTGCGCCAGGCAGCGTAAACACCGTATTAAACTCTTACTTCATCCGAACCAGCTTGAGCGCGAACATTGATCCTCTAGTAACGTTCCCGCCAGGAGCATTCTGGAGCGGCATCCCAGGACTGACAGGTCCCATAAGAATTACAAACTGGACCTACCAAGTTTTTGCAGAAAACCCTAACGGTTTGGAGAGCTAGAATGACCCTCAAAATTCGCAATAAGAGCGGGGTATCGATGATTGTGGCAGCCTTAATTGCCGCTTTTTTCATATTGTTACCACTGGGAGTCTTGGGTTTTGAGATGTTGAGGTTCTCCATTGCTCAAATGCAATTGCGCTCCGTTTGCGATGCTGCCGCTTTGTCTGGAGCGGCGGCAATTGCCAGCACGCGCTCGACCTGGACTCCGCAACAGGCTCAAGAAGAAGCGATGAAGGCGGCGTTCATCACTTTCAAACAAAACAATATTTTTGGCGATTCGCTAGCCACGGGGACTACGGTTAACTACAACCCCACTGCCCCTCTTGGAACACCGAACCCTGGTCAATGCATCGTTAATTTCACACTCCTTGATCAGACTTTCCAAAGAGTCGAGATTGGCGATCCCGCAGCCAAGTTGATTCGTTGCGAAAGCTCCTTCGGATACAAGCCACCTATTGGTGGAGCGCTTGGATTCAACAATATTCCTGTTATCGCTTTCGCTGAAGGTGGGTTGCCGCAGCTAGACATTATTCTCTGTTACGACATTTCCGGTTCAATGGACGACCAGACTAGGGTAAGTTTTGTCAAACGCTCTTGGGACACTGACAAGGTGAAGTACGAAGTCGTCTCCCAGTTGAGAACTTCTCCGACATCGCTACCTCCTTCATGCATTTACAACATGCAGGGCCCGCCGATTTCTGGAACTCGTGTCAACGCTATCGGTCCACAAAACCTTAGCTATGCAGACTACTCTAAAGCTGCTCTTTACGCTAACGGCAATGAATACGCTTATCAATTCAGTCCGGCCCTCCGCGGTGGCACAGGGACGTCGGAAGTAGGAGCTCCTCCGGGAAACAAAACCGACCCAAATATTCCTGTTGGTGGGGCGACAACGTTCACTGATATCGTGGTGAATATCAATGGGCTAAACACTTTCAGCAAAACAACCATAGACGGACTGAACTTTGAAAATATCGGGGCTGTAGTTGAAGCAGC
>JADYXS010000509.1 GCA_021772155.1 Candidatus Obscuribacter sp. | reverse complement strand
TGAGATTCGTAAGGTAACGGATGGTTGGACAATTCGCGATTTAGGCTCGACCAATGGTACGCGCCTGAACGGTGATTGGATCACGCCCGGGCAAGAGTATATGCTCAAGAACGGCGATGTTGTGAAGATTGCGCAGGTAGACCTACAGGTTAATCTGCCTAATGACAATGGAGCCGCCCAAAGACGTATTCAGATTGTTGAAGACGATCACGAAAAGACTCAGTTTCATATCAAACTCATAAACGCCACCATTCTGGTCGGAGACATTCGCTCGTTTACCGGCTTGATGGAGACCTATTCTTCCCAGCCGGAGCTGGTCATGCATGCCGCGCAGCGCGTCTTCCAGTTCCTTGGAGATGAGATCAAGCGGCAGCACGGGCAAGTGGAGAAGGTTGCCGGCGACGCGATTATGGCTTACTGGCAAGGAAGCGATACTCCGCAGGGCGCGCATAACATGTGTGCTTATCAGGCCTGCTATACCGCATTGCAACTGCGCGATCTCATACATAAGATTGCCGCCAGCGCAGATGGCTGGCCGTTCCCGAATCACCCCTTGCAGGTGGATGTGGCTTTAGCGACCGGACCAGTGGCAGCTGGCGTCTTGGGGTCGGCCAAAGCGAATCCAGCGTTATTGGGCGATACGGCAAATCTGGCATTTCGACTGGAAAAAATGATTGGCGCGGATACTCCTGGTGACATCATCATGGATGGCACCACTTACGAGCTGATCAAAGAGCATTTCACCGTGCACCCACTTGGCTCATACACCGTGAAAGGCCGCCAGAGAGCCGTGGATGTGTTCCGGTTATTGAGTCTCAATACGTAATATGCCGTCTTCAGATCAGTTGCACCTTGCTGTCGGTAAGTTGATTACCGGTAAGGTAACTGGATTTGAGCTGGATCCTGAAACGGAAGAGTTGATACTGGCGGGTACCATGAGTGGTGTCACCCTGTTCAAGAACAATGTTCGCGACTTGCAGCAATTAATTTCACTTGTCGATAGTTTGCTCAAGCTTGGCGGGCCAGACTTTCTTATCACGGTCGATCAAGAAGGCGGTGCGGTGCAGCGTTTCGATGACGTTTTGACGCCTTTGCCGTCACAAATGGCATTGTCGGCGCAGTCATCTTTGGAAGCTGTCAGGCTGCTGATGGCAATTTCTGGAAAGCAACTCAGGTTGCTGGGCGTCAATTGTTGTCTTGCTCCGGTGCTCGACATTAACAGTAATCCGAAGAATCCGATTATCGGCACGCGCTCTTTTGGTGCCAATCGTGAGCGTGTTGTCGAGCTGGGCATGGCAGTGACGGAAGCATATTTGTCGCAGGGAATCCTGCCGGTGGCTAAGCACTATCCCGGTCATGGCGACACTTTTGAAGACTCGCATTTGAAGCTTGCTGTGGTGCCTGCCGAGCAAGCAGTTCTTGACGAGCGCGAACTTTATCCGTTCCGCAAGTGTGCGCCGCGAATGCCTTCAATGCTCATCGCGCACGTCTGGTTAAGTTCTCTTGAAGGAGAAGCGCTGCCTGCCAGTCTTTCTCGCCGAGTGACGCAACAATTGCTGCGTGAAGAGATTGGTTATGACGGATTTTTGATGTCTGATGATATGCCGGTGATGAAAGCGATCGTCGATCATTGGGGTCTTGAGGAAGCTGGAGTACTGGCTATCAATGCCGGACTAGACAACTTATTGCTTTCTGGAAGCGTTGCCCAAATCAAGTCTGTGCATGCAGCTTTGTGTAAAGCGGTGCAGTCTGGAGTAATTTCGGAAGAACGCGTGCAGTCGGCTCTCACTAGGCGTGAGCGTGCGCTTTCGGTTTGTAGTGATGAAAGACCCGAATCGCTTAGCGAAAGGCAAAGGCAACTAGAGCAGGAAATCGAGTCGGGTACCGCGGTCGCATCATTGGTGTCTGCCCAGTCCATTGCCCTTGTGCGCGGCGCAATCTTGAATCCCTTGGATCAGACTGAAGAGTGGGCTTTGGTTGTACCCAACCATCCCAGATACCGTCTCGATTTACTCAGCCATCTTTCGTCTTACATGCGTCCTGGATCAGCAGCGCTGTATGAGCTGCGCTATTCTGTGAATCCGATGCCTGTCGAGATTGAAGATATCGTGAAATTCGTCGGCGGACGAAAATGCTTGCTAATTACTTTTCGAGCATTGTTGAATGAAGGGCAGTTGCTTCTTGCGCGTAAGCTAGCAGGAACAATACCGGATGGATTGTTGGTGGCGTCAGATGTGCCTTACGAGCTCTTAGAGCTGCCTGAATGGGGCAATGCATTAGCCACGTTCGATCCTAGCGAGCTTGCTATGCGGTCATTGGCTGCGGTGCTTAATGGCAACGCCAAAGCGCTTGGAGAGCTGTCATTGGTGACCTCTGTTAGTTAATCAATGTCCCTGTCTGTTAATTACTATTGGCAACATTTTGGTTTAGACTATGCTGCCCGCCTGAGTTCGAGCAAAATGGCCGACGACCAGAAGCCGCATAGGAGATTCGTGCATGAAAGACACAGAACAGCCTGGTTTGAAGTGGATTAGCCTTGCCGTCTGCGGTGCGGCTGTTTTAGCTGTGCTTTTGGCTTCAGTCAGTAATTGCTTGGCCGCAGAAAAGCAGCCTTTGAAGGTCGGGTTCATAACGGTAGGACCGATCAATGATTGGGGTTACAACTATGCTCACAATCAGGGAAGGTTGTTTCTCGAGCAGGCACTACCTGGGAAAGTAGTTACCGTTATTGCCGAGAATATTCCGGAGAGTGCCGAAGTGGAGCGCGTTCTGGCCAAGATGATCGCTCAAGGTAATGGTCTCATTTTCACGACATCCTATGGCTATTACGAACCCGCTCTGCGCGTTGGTGCACGGCATCCAAATGTAAAGTTCGAACAGTGCGGACGCATGGATACGAAGAACACCAAAAATCTTGCCACCTATTTCGCCAAGCAGTATGAGCCGATGTACATAGCCGGTGTCGTAGCCGGGCGGATGACCAAGAAAAATTCCATGGGCTACATCGCCGCGCATCCAGTGCCACAAGTACTGCAAAATATCAATGCTTTTGCTCTTGGCGCCCGTTCAGTAAATCCCAAGGCCAAGGTGCGCGTTGTCTGGACTAACAAATGGTCGGATGCCGCCACGGAAGCCGAAGCCGCCAGAGGGCTAATTGATACTGGCGCCGATGTGCTGGCCATGCACTTAGATAGCCCCCTAACGGTTGTTCAGACAGCAGAAAAACACGGTATTTATTCCGTTGGCTACCATGCCGATGTGCACAAGTTTGCACCTAAAGGATGGCTGACTGGCACCATGTGGGATTGGGGTCCACTCTATGTCAAGATTGCAAACGAAGTAAATAACCAAACTTGGAAGCCTGGCAATTACAGGTATGCGATGGATTCAGGTTACGTGAAGCTGTCGCCTTTCGGCACGGCCGTGCCGAAAGCAGTGCAAAACGAGGCGCTGTCTTTGAAAAAGCGCATCGAGCAGGGACAGTACGCCGTCTTTCAAGGACCATTGAAAGACAGGGACGGCAAACCGCTTTTGTCCGAAGGGCAAAAGCCCGACCTCAAGTTTGTCGAGTCGATGAATTGGCTGGCCCCTGGTGTTGAAGGCACGTTACCCAAAAAGTGAATGGAATCAACCTTGAGGTTGTGTCGCGTCGGTGCTCCTGGTGGCACCGCCAATAGTGGCTACTCGATTCTTCTTTCGCACAATTTGCAAGTGTAGTGGTGGCGCATGGCGCCACCACTACGATTCAGAACGCGAGCCGCCCCGACGATTCAGAATGAAAGCGCCCTACAGCCGGACAACGTTGCAGATAAGATAAATCTAGGACAGCAAGTGCCATAGCGCGCCGACTTCAGCGGCAAATAAGGCAAAGATGATTGTTAACCACTTTGCTTCAAACTGCCAGGATTTGTCAGCAGTAAACAACCATGGACTAAACCATTTTATGAATAAGGGCATCGTCAGCCACGTTGTCCCGGCAACGCTAATGCTGTTGCCCATCAAATTCGCTATTGCCGATGGCACCGGGTGCAAAAGCGGCATCAAAAATCGAATCTCCAGCATAACGATTGGGTAGAGTCCGAGCAACACCAATAAGAACGTCTTCCAGTTGGGCGGACTGTTGCCTGAGTCATCTACAGGGACCCAACCTGGAAAGGAGCTAGTCACGCGCTTGATGTCTGTGGATTTGACCAGCTTTTGTCCTTCGCGCAGTAATTCTTTCCGTTCCTCAGAATTAAACCAGCGGTCAAGCGATTCCGGCTTATCGAAGCGCAGAAGCGTAACCCAGCCAGTGGCGCCATCGGTTGGCGGCTGTAAATAGGATCCCTGATAGCCTGGAAACTTGGATTGAGCGGTCTGAGCTCGGCGCTCCCAATCGCGATAGTCAGCTTCCAAGCCTGGTAAAACGTGCGTCACGATTGCTGTTGTTACGCTTCCCCGTGCACCGTATTGCTCGTTGCTTTCTTCCGAGATGTGGAACTCACCTCCAACCGAGACGCTCTTCACTTCTTCCATCAAACGCAGATGCTGCTCTGATTGTTGCCAGGTATCAGCCTGTGAGCGTGCAAGAAATCGTTGTATAAGAGTCCATTCGCCAGTATCTGGTTGATCTGGTGGCAAAATTTCAGCACTTATAAATCCGGGGAAATTTGAACCTGACATCATCGATTTCACTAGCCAACCGACAGGAGTTGAGTCGGACTTGATTCCAAGAGAAATTTTGGTGACTAAGTTGGCGACTGCTGAGTCGGTGCTTGTTTGGTTCATCCTCATATTCTAAAAGCACCCACGCGTTTTAACAACCGGTGTATCATTTGACGAGGTTGATAGGGACACAATAATGGCAGAACTAGGCACTCGCACGGCGCATCAAGCCGTTGTCGACACCACTTATTCCAATAAGCTGATCTTTTGGCTTAATGGAGAGCAAGTGGTAATTGACAATCCCGATCCGACAATTATGTTGGCCGATTATCTGCATTCAATAGGTTCAACCGGCACCAAAGTTGGATGCGGACAGGGCGGCTGTGGCGCCTGTACGATCATGTTGTCTCATCGTGATCCAGAGTCCGGCAAACCGGTGCATCGCCCAATCAACTCATGCCTGCGTCCAATCTGTTCACTCGATGGGTTCATGGTTACGACGACGGAAGGAATTGGCACCGTTCATGACGGGCTGGATCCCGTGCAGTATTGCATTGCCAAGAATAACGGTACGCAATGCGGTTATTGCACTCCCGGATTTGTGATGAATACGCATGCCTATTTGCAGGAACATCCTGAGGCGACTCAAGCGGATTTGGAGACAATCTATGGTGGAAACCTTTGTCGTTGTACAGGATATCGACCGATATTAGCCGGTGTGCGCACGCTCGCCTGTGACTATGAGGCTAGTTGCGATCAATCGCAGAAATGCCAGATAGATCCTTCCTTTGAAGTGACCGTTCGCGAGAAGCTAGCGGTGATCGATCTGGAGCAAACTCCAGCCTACGATTTACCGCCGCGATTATTACATTTCATTGGTAGTACTCGTGAATGGTACAGACCGAATACGCTTGCTGAAGTCATGCGCATCAAGAAGCACCTGACTGCAGCTGATGGTCGCGACAGCGTCAGAGTGGTTTTTGGAAATACTGCCTCCGGCGTTTATCCGGGTGAAAAGCCGCGCCATGTGATCGATATTTCTTGCATTCGAGAACTGACAACACTGTCTCAATCTGAATCCGGTGTCACTATCGGTGCCACCACGCCGATTCAAAATATGCTTGAGTTTGCAGCCGAAGTAGCCAAGAAAGTTGGACACGATCGCGGGAAAGGGCTTGAGGCCCTGGCATATCACGGTCAATTCATCGCGGGGCTTCAAGTGCGTTCCGCCGGCAGCGTGGCCGGCAATATTTTCATAACCCGCGATCACGCCAAACGAGGGGAACCATTCCCTTCTGATCTTTTTACTGTTCTATCGGCCCTCGGTACCAAAATTACGATTGCGTCGGAAACCTATGACGGCGGACTTAAGCAATTCGAATTAATGGAAATGCCGGCGACCGAAGCGCTTCCAGAAGACTCGATTATTGTTTGTTTTGATATTCCCTTTAGTCAAAAGAGCGAGCATCTTCAAACCCATCGGATTGCCAGGCGGCCGCAAATGGCTCACCCGATCGTAAATGCCGGGTTCAGAGTGCGCCTCAACGATAAGAACGAAGTTGGAGAAATCACGATTATCCTCGGTGGCCTTGCCACCATGATCTATAAAGCTACTAAGACGGAGCAATGGCTCAAGGGCAAAGTCTGGAACGCAAAAACTCTAAATGAAGTGCTAGCTGTGCTCAAGCAAGAAGTGCTTGAAGTCACTGTTCCAATGGAAGAAGAGGGGATCACTACAGAGTACCGGCTACAACTTGCAGAAACGTTTTTCTACAAATTCTATCTGCACGTTGCGTTGCAAATAGATTCGAAGGATTTGAAGAAGCCATACGTTTCGGCTGCAAATCACGACATACGTCCGCTTTCGCAAGGAACTCAGGAATTCACTTTGTATCCTGAAGTTTTCCCGTTGACCCTGCCAATCATCAAACGAGCGGCTTTCGTGCAGGCGTCCGGGGAAATCCGCTACACCCAGGATCTTGCGTTGCCGTTTGGTGGCTTTCACGGAGCGATGGTAAAGAGTTCGCGTCCTCATGCCAAATTTACCTTCACAAAAAATACGGCTGGACTGGCAGCATTAACGGAGCTGCTGAAGAAACAATTCCCAGGCTTTAAAGATCTGGTAACGGCAGCGGACATTCCTAAAGGCGGAGCGAATCTGATCGGCCTTGGTGACGACGATCCCGTTTTCAGCGACGGCCTGGTTACGTCAGTTGGTGCACCAATCGCCTTGGTACTTGCCAGCACAATTCCATGTGCGAAGGAAGCTGTTGACTTCATAGAAAAGGAATGCATCGCTTACGAGGACTTACCGGCGGTAGTAACTCTGGAAGATGCGATCAAAAAGAACACGGCAATGCCCATGATTCTTCTGTCGTCCGATCCTGACGAAGACGTAAACCAGCGCATGCCGACTATTGAGCGCACTGGTAGCAATCAAGAGTGGCTGAAGGATCCGACAAAGCCAATGCCCGGCACAAACGTGGCCAACGGTAGCATCAAGACACCGGCCACAGCGCACTTCTACTTAGAGACCAATTGTGCACTTGCGCTGCCAGGCCCTTACGACCAAATGTCTGTCTACAGCTCGACGCAGAATCCAAACGGCACCCAAATGGCGATAGCAAAGGCACTTGGTGTCAATGTCAATCAAGTGACAGTGATGCTGGAGCAAATTGGCGGTGGCTTCGGCGGCAAACAACACCGTTCGGATATCGTTGGTGCACAAGCAGCAGTGGCAGCGCACAAACTCAACAAACCGGTTCGCCTGCTCTACGACCGCGCCACAGATATGCAAATGATCGGTAAGCACCATCCATATCAAGCCGACTACTATGTGGCTTATTCCGACGATGGCAAAATTAACGGGATGCGTCTCGACTTCAAAAATGATGCAGGCGACACTTACGATTGCTCATTTGCTGTGCTGGATCTGAGCCTTCTGACTGCCGATGGTTGCTACAACGTTGATACGCTGCAGGCAAACGGTGAGTGCTATCGCACCAACAAAACCAGCAATACTGCATTCCGCACATTCGGTGTGATGCAAATGTGGACGATTCTGGAAACGGTAATCGAGCGGGTTGCATTTGACCTTACGAAGAAGCTTGGGCGCGAGGTGCGTCCTGAGGAAATTCGCGAAAAGAACATGTATCGAAATGGTACACCTGAGTCGTATGACGTCACCCACTTTGGTCAAGAGCTCGACTTCTGCAACATTCGCGAGATCTGGGATGAATTGAAGATTACTTCCGACTTTGAACGCCGTGCACTAGAAGTTGCGGAGTTTAACCGGAATAATCGCTGGCGCAAACGGGGCATTGTTATGATGCCGCAGAAGCATGGAATTGCATTCACCGAACCGCGTGGGTCTCTCAACTCATCGAGTGCCCTGGTGAACGTAAACATGGCAGATGGCTCTGTGCTTATTCACCATGGCGCTGTTGAAATGGGACAGGGCGTTCACACCAAGATTGCCCAACTTGCAGCCAACACGCTGGGAATTCCAATGGAATTGATTCGCATTGCCGGAAACAGCAGCGATTGCATAAGCAACGCCCCGGCAACCGCCGCTTCAACCGGATTTGATTTGAATGGTGGCGCTGTGGAAAAGGCATGTAGAGTCTTGCGCAATCGCCTTGAAGACTTCTGTATTAACATGGAGCAGTACCTTCCTCACACTGGCATTGAGGGCTGGCGCACGAATTGGTCGGATAAATGGAAAGAAATTATTTTCAAAGCCTGGTTCCATCGAATCAATCTCAGTGTGGCGGAACTTTACAAGAGCCCTCATTACAAAGGACCCACCTACAGAAACCCTCAAGGCAAGCCTTTCCTTTACTTTGCATACGGAGCTGCCGTTACTGAAGTTGAAATAGATGTGCTCACCGGCGAGTACAAAATCAACCGCGCGGACGTTGTAATGGATGGAGCAAAGTCTCCCAACGCTGCCATTGATATTGGCCAGTTGGAAGGCGGTTTCATTCAGGGTGTCGGAATGGCAACCACTGAGGAACTGGTCTACGATCATGATGGACGGCTCGTTACAGATAATATCTGGAGCTATAAGCCACCTTGCACCAAATCGATTCCGATCGATTTCAGAGTAAGACTCCATCCTGTGAATCAAGAGCGAAACGCCAGAGAAATGCTGGCGGAAAAACAGGCCGTCAAATCGACGAAAGCTTTCACTGAATCTTCATTGACTCTTGGTGTAACAACCTACTTCGCCCTTATTCGCGCGATCAAGGACGCTCGTGTTGAAAATCTTGGATACGATGAGTGGATCGACATGGACCTGCCAATGACCTGCCAACGAATCCAGCAACTTTGCGGCATCACCTCTAAGAATCTGACTCTTTAGGTAGATAAGACGTAGCAAACTACACGGAACGGGCGGCGCCATGCGCCGCCCGTTTGTCTGGGAGCGCCGCCCTCCCGGCGGCATTTACTGTAGTGGCAGCATCTTATGCTGCCATCTGATGCCGGCGGGACGCCGGCGCTCCCGGGTAGGAAAAAGCCGACGGGAGGGGACAAGCCCCTCCCCTCTACGATCGTGTCCGATTTATTGGTCGTCCGCCTAAATTTGCTTGCCAATCCTGTCAGTGAGGAGAGAGCGACAATTCGGGGCTGCAAGATGAAACTACGAAATCAAAATGGCACGATTGCAGAG
>JADYXS010000508.1 GCA_021772155.1 Candidatus Obscuribacter sp. | reverse complement strand
TCTGCTGCATCAGCCGATCTCGGAGGATCTGCCTCCATCCCTTACACAACTGGCACTTTGGATCTGTCACCTCCTTGTGCTTTCGTGGCACACCATGGCAGCACCTCTACAAATCCATCAAGCAGATTGATTCTTTAACTTTCAAACTTGGGAACTGGCTGGTAGTATTCGGAAGGAGCTGCCGGAGTCAAGAGTTTGGAACATATCAAAGGACTGGAAATGTTGGACGGGTTAATCCGTCTGGCTATTGTCGCCTTGATCCTGATCGGAATCGGCTCAATTGTAGTTTTCTTTCGAGTATTCCAGCGCGACTTCAACGAACGGGAATAAAGAGCATCTACGGCTGAATTATTTTGTCGGCTGCAAAAAGATACTCACAAATCGCGAACATATTGGTTATCTGTTCTGTGGCAATGTCCTGCTTTAGTTTATAAAAATCTACGCACAGACCGCACGCCAGGACTTCAACCCCTGCGTCACGGAAGTCGTTAAGCACTTTTAGCGCGGAAGAGTCCTTAGCCAGCAGTCGCACGCCGCTGTTGACGAGCAGGATGGCTCTCGGGCGGTGACCTGATGCGAAGACAGTCTGCAAAAACAAATCGCAGAGAGTTTTACTAAAATCCGGGTCTCCTTCACCTAGGTAATCCTTGGTGATAAAGAGAACTGTGACTACTTCTGTGGGTGTTGTTCCAATTTTTACTGAGATAGGTAATGGATGCGTATGTGACGATTGGCTTGCAGTGCTGGTTTTGCTCCCGCCGCGCTCCAGCTTGATTGCGAAATATCCGTTTTTGTCCTCGACTTCGCAGCTCACTTTGAGCGTCCGGGCAAGCCTTTGCAAGTTGTTCACGCACACATTGTCATCAACCAGGGCTTCGACAGCCACAACATAGGCTTTGTCAAAGAGCTTCTTCGTGCGGATGACAGGCTCTGGACACGTCAACCCGCGCAAATCGATTTCTTGTCGAATTCCGTCACTCATCTTGCTTGCACCTCTACATGTCCAGCGTTGCCGTCGATCATCTCGCCAATTATTGCACCCACCAAACCGGTCTCAATGAGCGCTTTGACAAGGTCCGCAGCTTTCGGAGGTTCCAGAGCCAACAGTAGACCGCCGGAGGTTTGTGGATCGAACATCAAATCAGCATAAGAAAGACTCACGTCATCATTTATATAGGCGATTGATTCGTAGGCATTTCTGTTGGCGTACGCGCCGGCAGGTACAAATCCTTGTTCAGCGTAGCTAAGGGCCTCAGGGAAGAAAGGAACGTTTTGCGCGTGCAATACACACTTCAAGCCGCTGGCCTTGCTCATCTCGTGAACATGTCCGATCAAACCGAAACCTGTTACGTCCGTGGCTGCATGAGGTTTGAAGGGAATGGCAATCTCAAGCGCGCTCTTGTTCAGCAAAGTCAAGCTGCACAACAATGTCTGTAGCGAAGCGCCAACGAGCAATTCAGCTTTGTGTGCAAGTAGTAGAGCGCCCGAGCCAATGCGCTTTGTAAGCACTAACGCATCGCCGGATTTTGCACCACCGTTTGTAAGAATCTGTTGCGGATGAATTAGACCGCTCACTGCTAATCCATATATAGGTTCAGCGGACTGGATCGAATGTCCGCCAACAAGCGCGGCACCAGCCTCTTTCAGCGCATCCGCTCCACCTTGGAGAATTTTTTGAGCTACGCTCAATGGATAATCGCAGACAGGGAAGCACAGAACGCCAAGGGCCATGATCGGTTTAGCGCCCATCGCGTAAATGTCAGAAATGGCATTGACAGCCGCTATGCGACCGAACAAATAAGGGTCATCTACTACAGGCGGGAAAAAATCGATCGTCTGCACGAGCGCCAGTTCTTCGCTAATCTTGTAAACTGCCGCATCTTCGAACGATTGGATTGTCGTCAGAAGGTTGGGAACGTCGAATTCCGGAAGTCCTCTTACTATCTCGGCCAATTGCGAGGGGCTTATTTTTGCCGCACAACCACCCGCTTTGACGTGCGCTGTCAGCTTCATCTCATGAGGCGGTGTAGTACTACAGATTTCGTCTTGATTGTTCATTGACTCAAATTAGCTGGTGATGCGGTTCTATATAACGACACTGCTGGAAACGCATGGGGCGCAAGCCAAAGCGATTTGTGTGCCCTATTGCAAACCGGCTTGTAATCAGCATCCCCGAAGGCACCATTTTCGCTTGATGAAAAAAGGTTTTATATTAGTTTCGAACGCCGAAGATAATATGGGCTTTGCGCCCCTTCTAAAAATGCTGTGTTGAGTGTAGATTGTAATCGTTCAAGCGCAACCGCGGACGTTATGATTTATACGTCCATCAAAGGCGAGGCGGCGTTTGGTTTTTCTTCCTACTTGTATAAGAGAATAAGTTGAACATGCCAAAGAAAGTTCTTGTGGCTCTTCCTTCCGGTTTGCTTGAGCAGATAGATATGGTCGCCCAAGTCGAGCATCGCACACGCTCGGACTTAATACGCGAAGCTCTGCGTCGGTACACCGAAGGCTTTAAACGCACGCAAACACCGCGAATGTCGGTGAGTACGGTGGGCAACCAGAAAGTAGCACTGCTGACTGAAGCAGAATAGTTCGTCTTCTCTTTTCTTCCTTTTAAAAATGCTGTTACAGCACTTCCAGTGCCGTATCGGTGATTGTCGTGCCTGTCACGTGCAAGGGACATCACATCCGGTAGCTTGCGTCTCCATCGCGAGTTGCTTGGATGCAGGGGTTTGAGCACGGGCATATAATGGAGACTCGATCGGGGTCTTCATGAGCGCGATAAAAATCATCGACTTTCGCTGCCTCTTGGTGGCGCGCGTTCTCGTCAGCCTGGCGGTGCAGATTCAAGGCATCACGGTTGGCTGGCAAGTCTATGAGTTGACGAAAAGCCCTTTATCGCTTGGATTAGTCGGGCTTGCTGAGGTGCTGCCTTTCATTGCAGTTGCTCTGTATGCCGGGCATGTAACCGATGTTGTTGAGCGGCGGCGCAT
>JADYXS010000067.1 GCA_021772155.1 Candidatus Obscuribacter sp. | reverse complement strand
GGAGGGCGACGGCTTAATTGGTGCCAGGGGCGGGGATTGAACCCGCGACCAAAGGCTTATGAGTCCTCTGCTCTACCACTGAGCTACCCTGGCGAAAGGTATTTAGATTAACGACTTCCGAGAGTAATAAGCTCCCGAAATTAGGTAGTTGTCACCCAGAGTTGTCACCGTATGCTTTTGAGCATGAAAATCGATGCTCCGGAGGAGACAAAGAGTGCTCGAAAGGTGGTGTTTCATCGGGTGGCGGAGAACCTGTATCGCTTGGAATCTAGTGGCGGGTATTACGCTTTGCTCAAGAAGGCTGACAAGCAATTTCGGCGGTCGCTAAAGACCAAGGATCGGAAGCTAGCGGAGAGGCGTCTAGCCGAGCTTCGCGCCCAGGTCGGGCAGCTTCGTATCACCGAGGACGCGAATGCCTCCTTTGCGGAGATTGCCAAGCGCTGGATGGACGCCACGAAGCACACGCTCAAGGCCAGCAGTATCACCAGACGGGAAACCTGCATCAAGAACCTGACGCCCTATTTCGAGGGAGTCACAATCCGGAATATCCAGCCGCAGCATTGCGAGCGCTGGGTGACGACCAGGGCGAGCGAGATTGCCCCGCAGACGATGGCGCACGAGTTGAACGTGATGCGGGCCGTCTTTGAATACGCGATCAACCTGGGGCTAATGCTGTCGAATCCAGCCAGGCACATTAAGCGCAAGAAGGTGGTCACGGCGCGAATTGAGATTCCGACAAAGGAGCAGTTTAAGAAGCTGCTCGAGGCCATCCGTCAGTCTGACGGCCGCGCCGACAGTAAGCAAAAGGCTAAGCCAGGTGCCGACCTGGTGGAGTTGCTGGCGTATTCAGGCTGCCGGTTGAACGAAGGCACGTCCATTCGTTGGCGCGACATAGACATTGAGAAAAACACACTGACAGTGACAGGAGGTGAACGTGGGACAAAGAACCATGAGCAACGCACCATCCCTATGACCTTTGCCCTTAGAACTCTGCTCCTACGGCTCAGGGATGAACGCCACCCGAGACCTGAACACTTTGTCAGCCAGATCGACAGCGCTAAGAAATGTCTACATACCGCGTGCCGGAATCTGAGCTATCCTCAATTCACGCACCATGATTTCCGGCATTTCTTTGCGACGACCTGTATAGAGTCCGGCGTGGATATTCCGACAGTAAGCAGATGGCTTGGGCATAAAGACGGTGGCGCGCTAGCTATGCGTGTCTATGGTCATCTCCGCACCGAACACAGCCTTGCAGCAGCAATGCGCGTGACATTCTAGCGCGTCAGGTTAGTAAGGGTGGATGACCACAACGCGAACCACCGTGGGCCCTGGCGACGAAAACGTAGATGACTTAGACGAGCTGCGCGAGGTGCTTCCAACTAACTATTCTATCACCTCTTATGGCGCGGACTATCCTGTCGACGGTTTAGTCAAGAGACTCGAGTCTGGTGACATTGTCATCCCTAGCTTCCGGAAGGAATGTGAAGAGGGACAAACGACCGTTGGATTTCAACGCGAATTTGTTTGGAAGAAAGCGCAAGCTGACCGATTCGTTGAATCATTGCTGCTAGGCCTTCCCGTTCCAGGCATCTTTCTTGTTAAAGAAGCTAGTGGAAAGTTTTTAGTATTAGACGGCCAGCAGCGCCTTCAATCGTTGCTAGACTTCTACAGAGGACTTTTCGAAGGCGCGGAATTCAAACTTCAGGAAGTCCAAAAACAATGGGAGGGAAAGACATATAAGACACTCAAGGCCGACGATCGACGTCGCATTGATAACAGCATCCTTCACGCAACAATTGTGAAGCAGGACGAACCATCCGATGATCAAAGCAGCATCTACTTGATTTTTGAAAGACTGAACTCGGGAGGCACCATTCTACAGCCACAAGAGATCCGTGTCGCCTTGTATCACGGTCTTTTCGCTAGCTTACTAAGCAAATTAAACGACAACCAGGACTGGCGTGCGCTCTATGGTGCCAAAAGCGCGCGGCTTAAAGACATCGAACTAATACTTCGATTTCTCGCGCTCTATTTTCATCCTGGCAGCTATGAAAGACCGATGAAATTGTTCCTTAATCGGTATATGGCAACCAACAGAAATCTCGCGAAACAAAGCGAGAAGGAGATTACGTCTTTATTCACGGACACCGTTGCTACCATTCGAAGAGGTATTGGCGAGGGAGCGTTCCGCCCATTTGGCGGAGCCGTAAATGCTGCAGCCCTCGAGTCCATCATGTGCGGTGTTGCCGCTCGAGTGGATAAAGGACCGATCAATGACATACCCGAATTGTCCAAGGCTTATAAGTTGCTCATCTCAACACCCACCTACATTTCCGCAGTCACTAAGGCCACAGCTGACGAGGAAAATGTAAGTGTTCGTCTTAAGGCCGCTAAATTGGCGTTCTCCGAGCTGAAATGACAGGCAGGGAGGCAGTTGCGCGTCTAAAGAAACGGATGGACACTACGCTAACGCGTGCCCCAGTTAGCAGTGCCGACATTGAAGTGCAGGCAGATTTCGCAAAGTATTTTTGCGTGCTAACGTCTGGCTTTCTCGAGAATGCTATTATCGTTCTGATACTGAGCTTTGCGCAAAAGCGGAGCGCTCCCGAGATACAATCTTTCATTGAAGGCAAACTCAAATACTGGACTAATCCTAACGTAGAGAAAGTTTGCCAGTTGCTGGCTTCGTTCAATCCGGATTGGCGCATTAAAGCTGGAGAGTTCTTATTGGATGAACGGAAAGCCGCGGTGAACAGCTTGGTGGCTCTTAGGCATCAGATCGCGCACGGCGAGTCCGTAGGGACAAGCCTCGCTCAAGCAAAAGCCTATTACAAGAACATCCTAGTGGTGATTGATTTTATTGCTGACCTCGTTGACCCGAAATGACCCGGACAGTTATTAACCATAGATAACAAGGAAAGGCCCGAGCCGGGGCGGCGCGGCCTGCGGCCGCAGCCGCCTCCGGCCACGGGCCGATTCCCTGGGTGTCACAGTGGTAAATAAAAACACCCCGCATGGCCCTGCGGGGTGTGGCCCGTGCTGTTAGCCTATCGATTTTAGTGAATTCTACTTTTAGAATTACCGCCTAAAAAAAGGCGCCATAATCAATCAACCTCCGTTACTCCGTGTTTCACCGGTTTCACTTTGGTTGATCAACTATGGCGCAATGCCCTACGACTCGTGCCCTCTGCTCGGCCACGAGACGCCGGCTCGCTATGCGAGCTTCTTGCGACGCCTAGCCCGTCGCGCTCTAGCCGATCAATTCACCTGCCTTAATGACGAGCTGCCCAGTGTGCTCATCCGAGCGGACGCGATTGGCCCTGATGTGGACTTGTTGAAACTCCTTGAGCTTGGGAAATTCAAGAACCTGGTCGCCTTCGACGCGGACGCTGTTGTCTTTCGCCGGTTCGAAGTAGCGCACCCAGATTGCGACGCCTGGTTGGAGGGCGATTTCGTGTTCTACCGCAACAGACGTGCCAGTGCCGTCCTTGCGCTTAAACGCCTTCGCTCGGTTTGAGACGACGACGCCACGCACATACAGGCCATTAGCGGCAGGTATCGCGGGTTTTGCTTCGGTTGATGTGATTAGTTTATCCATGGTTCTAGTTGTATCATGTCGCTGATGTGGAATTGCCCGCGGCCAATGTAGCGACGTTCCATCGCCGCGGGAAAGATTAGCTCAGCTGCCAATTCATAGAATGGCGCCTTGAGATAATATGTTTGGTAGTGGCCGTCCTGCGCGACCAAGGCGGTCTTGCTCCATCTGTTTAGCCTCTCGCCAAGAGTGGATTCTTCGCGCTTCTGTCGATCTGGTCTAGGCGGGAGCACGGGCACAGCTTGTCGTCTAGTATCAATGTAGAATCCCCGCGAAGCTTGAAATATACGGAGGCGCGGCCGGGATAAAACCCAAGTAGGCAACCCGCCGCCCTTCGTGACGTATTTGAGCAGGTAGTGGAATTTGTCGTTACTGATCCTTTGGACATTCGTTCGGCCCAAGCCCCATAGGTGATTTAGCAAGGCACCTGGCAGGAAGCGGCGTGTGAGAAATACGACATGGAAGTGAGCCCATCCGTTTTGATGAAATTCCACTTTGATGGCGTATGGCTCATCGATGATATATTTTTTGCCCTCCCAGGTCACACCACGCCTAAGCCGATGAAATATTCTGCGGAGTCTATCCCTAGCATGTTCAAACGCGGTCGCGGGGGAGGCGTAAAGTGCAGGATTTACCGTGAATGTCAGAAACAGGTTTCCTCCAACATCCGGCAAACGGGGCAGCAGTCGGGCGATTACTTTATAGATTCCGCGTGCATGGAACCAGGAGGCCGGGATGTATTCTCTAAGAACCGCCGCATTCATTTGGGCATCCCTCGTTCGGAAGCTGCGATTCGTGCCAGGAGTTGAAAATGCCTGATGCGTTCATATTCGTCGGAGAACGTATAGCGGATACCGACCCAAAGAGTTCCTTCCTCGGTGCGATATATACGGCCGTCACACGGGACCGATGCGTCCTTTTTTAGACTATATCTCCGCACTTCTCTTGTGAGTGAATTGCTCACGTAAGTGTCCCCATTGTCTCGCGGAGAAACCGTTCAATCTCTGGTATTGAATACAGAGGGCGGCGCGTAGCCCTGGAAGGGCGCAGGAGACCGCGCTGGGTTAGACGATCAACGGTATTGGGACAGACGCCAATAGCCTTGGCAGCCTCAACGCGAGTGTAGGCCAATCTACTGTTTGGTAGTTCAGGTGTTGCTGGCGAATTCATCTCGCCAGTTTAGTCGATCTGCTTCTCTACGTCCTCCTACTGTTGAAGACTAGTTTTTAGGAATTCGTTTCTTCCGTCCGCGCTTTGACGCACGAAAGCCAATTTGGCCGCAGATTTTTTCGAGAAGTTTCTCACTGCAATGGATGAATCTCATATCTGTCATCCACGAGAACAAACCATGCACGCTGGTCGCGGTATTTGCTTCTAGCCAAAAAATCCAAATAAAATGCTGCACGTCCTCTGTGGCAGTATCATCAATGCCTTCGTCTTTAGCTTCAGCTGCCATTTCTTTCGCTATCTCTGCTTGAGCCTCTGTATAAGCCGCAAACCTTTCTGCGTTACCCTTATAGATTTCGGGTGGCAGTTTCGCAAAGGCATCTTCCATTTGTTCGATGGCTGGCTGCATCACTTTTCCGATGGCATTCTTAAATCGCTTCTCTGCCTGATCGCCAACTTCGTGCGAGGATTCTGTATCTGTGAATAGCAGTCGTGCACCCTGTGCCATCGCACTGCCAGCGCCGCTAATTTTGGCTATAGCAATCAATGCCTCTTCTTGTGTCATCTTTGTCTTGGCACTCGTGACTCCAATATTTTGACGGATAAGTTTTCGGACCCAGTCGGGGGGAGGGTGAAATCCACGGTTTACTGGTACTCCCAAAGCCCATTTGGCTTCCATCTGCATTTCCACTAGGCGAACAGGGATACGACGTGCTAGATAAGCACGCACTTCATCCTTCGACATTGGCAATGTTGTCACCCTTGTTGTCACCCGAGGCCACAATATCGGGTGATTCAGTGTGATGCAAGCGAATCACCAAACGTCGCAAGTTTGCTCATGCAGAGTGAATTGTGACTCTAGGTGACAAGTGCGAATTCAGGCGAAAAATGCCTGTTCGTTTTATGAGTCCTCTGCTCTACCACTGAGCTACCCTGGCGAAAGGGACGCGGAAGAAGTCACATTTTTCCCGGGAAATCCACAAGATTTTTCGCGCCGCCT
>JADYXS010000507.1 GCA_021772155.1 Candidatus Obscuribacter sp. | reverse complement strand
GAACGGTGGTGGCGTTATCTTCGGACCTAAGCCGCGCGACTTCTCGCACTCACTAAATAAGAAAGTTCGTCAGCTCGCTCTTCGCTCGGCACTAGCGGCCCGCAAAGATGAGTTTGTAGTTGTCCAAAACTTCGATGCCTTGTTCGACAAAGCTCCGAAGTCCGGCGACGATCCCAAGACGATTGAACAACCAAAGACCAAGCGCTTTTGGGGAGCGCTCACAGACCTCGGCATCGGTAATCTCTGCGTGTTGGTACTGGTTGATTGTGGCATCCCTGGATTGCAGCAAATCGAACGTGCCGCCCGTAACTTACCTGGTGTAAAGGTTCTCAACATCAACAACCTGAACGTCAAAGATTTGATGGAAGCGCAAGCGGTGCTAACTACTCAGCGTACCGTTGAGGCGATCAATCTGCGCTTCCAGAAAGTAACCAGCGATAAAGCCCCCAGACCACCTCGCGCGAAGGGTACTGCCTCATCAGCTAGTGAAAAATCTGCCCCCAAGGTTAAGGCAGTGAAGGTCAAGACCCCTAAGGTCAAGGCCCCCAAGGACAAGACTGCCAAGGACAAGACCGACAAGGTCAAGACCACCGAGACGAAGACTACAAAGACCAAAGCTGAACCTAAAGCTGGCAAAAAACCAGCAGCCAAGGTTCCAGCCAAAAAGTCGAAGAAATAGGGGCGAAGGCAACAACAATGAATAGTCGTCAATCGCACATCATCATTCGGCCGATCATCAACGAAAAAACCGTTGGGCTGACTGCTTTGAATCAATACACCTTCGAAGTAGCAAAAGACGCCAACAAAACTGAAATTGCGCAAGCACTTAAGCAGATCTTGAGCGAGCTCTACCCTAAGAACAAGTCCAAGATCGTCAGCGTCAACACAGCCCCAATCCGCGCGCGCCATCGCCGCTCCAAGCGTCATGGCAGATTCCCTTCAGACAGCAAGAAAGCCATCGTAACCATCGAAGGCGAGCCACTCGAGCTGTTCAGCGCATAAGCGGGAGCCCGGCAGGAGCGCTCATCGGCTGCGCTCACAACTGCAGGCCAACTCAAAATAATATCGTTAAGGTAACGGAAAAATGCCTCTCAAGAAAGTAAATCCAACATCACCAGGGCGTCGCGGCATGACGCTCCAGGACTTTTCGGATCTAACCAAAAACATAGTTCCCGAGAAGAGCCTGCTTCGTCCGATCAAGAGAACCGGCGGTCGAAACAACCTTGGTCGTTTGACAGTTCGTCACATCGGTGGTGGACACAAACGCAAGTACCGCGTAATTGATTTCCGTCGTGACAAGCACGGCATTCCTGCCGTCGTCAAATCGATCGAATACGATCCGAACAGAAATACCCGCATTCTGCTTCTGCAATATGCAGATGGCGAAAAGCGCTACATCCTCGCTCCGCTTACCGTCCGCGTCGGCGACAATCTGATGTCCGGACCGACAGCAGAGTTGAGAGATGGCAACGCGCTTGCGCTGCGCAACATCCCGCTAGGTACCATGGTGCACAACGTAGAGTTGCACCCGGGTCGTGGCGGACAAATGGGACGGGCTGCCGGAACGCAAATTCAAATTCTTGCAAAGGAAGGCAAGTACTGCACATTGCGCCTTCCTTCAAGTGAAATGCGCATGGTGCACCTAGACTGTATGGCTACCATCGGTCAGCTCAGCAATCCTGATGCCAAAAATATCTCCATCGGTAAAGCCGGTCGCACACGTTGGATGGGTATTAAACCCACCGTTCGCGGTGTTGCCATGAACGCCGTTGACCACCCGCACGGTGGTGGTGAAGGTAAGTCGCCAATCGGCGGCAAGCCGCAAACACCGTGGGGCAAGCCTGCCATGGGTTACAAGACCCGTCGTGGCAAGCATAAGATTTCGTCCAAATACATCGTTAAGCGCCGTAAGTAATTAGGAGGTCATGTGTCTCGCTCGTTAAAGAAAGGACCTTACGTTCATCCTTCGCTCACTAAGAAGATCGAAGATATGAATCGCAAAGGCGAGAAAAAAGTGATCAAGGCGTGGGCTAGAGCCTCGATGATCGTGCCCGATATGATCGGCCACACGATTGCCATTTACAACGGACGCAAACACGTTCCCGTCTACATCACCGAACAAATGATTGGACATCGCCTCGGTGAATTCGCTCCGACACGCCTCTTCAAAGGCCATTCGGGTGGCGACAAGACAGCGAAGAGAGGTTAATCATGCACACCAGAGCTCAAGCTAAATGGATAAGGATGTCGCCGCTAAAAGTTAGGCGCATCATGAATCTCGTTCGCGGCAAGACCGTTGGCGAGGCTGCCATCATTCTCAAGTTTTTGCCCCATGCCGCAGCTAAAGAGATCAGCAAGGTTCTTTTTTCAGCCAGAGCCAATCTGGTTAATCACCAACAGAACCCGGTTAACGAACGCGAAGTTGATGCATTCCGCATCGCCAGAATCTTCGCCGATCAAGGACCGACGCTCAAGCGCATTCAGCCTCATGCAAGAGGCCGCGCCTTCCCTATCAAGAAGCGCACTTCCCATATCACCATTGAGTTGGACGATCTCACATAAGGAGTAAGGTCTTGGGTCAGAAAGTACATCCGATCGGATTTCGCCTCGGCATCCATAAAGGATGGTCGTCCAATTGGTTCGTGTCCACTAAAGAACTACCGATGTTGCTGGAAGAGGACTACAGGGTCCGCCGCTTCGTCAAGAAAGAGTTGACCAACGCCGGCGTATCGCGCATCGACATCGGAAGAAAAGCCGATCACATCACAATCGACATTTACACTGCCCGTCCAGGCGTAGTGGTAGGCAAAGGCGGCGAAGGCATCGAGCGTCTTCACGGCAAAATCAAATCCTTGATCAATCGTCCGGGTATCGACGTCAAGATCAACATTCTTGAAGTCAACCGCGTCGATCTGGAAGCTCAACTGGTTGGCGAATCCATCGCCCAACAGCTTGAGAAGCGTGTTGCCTTCCGTCGCGCCATGAAGCAAGCAATTCAACGTTGTATGCGGGCCGGAGCAGTTGGCGTCAAAATCATGATTTCCGGTCGTCTCGGCGGCGCTGAAATCGCCCGGACCGAATGGACAAAAGAAGGTCGTATTCCGCTGCAAACTCTACGTGCGGACATCGATTACGGAACAGCTGAAGCACACACCATGATGGGCCTTATCGGGATCAAAGTGTGGATCTTCAGAGGTGAGCTCGAGCCAGGCGTTTGGTCACCACCTAACATCAAGGCTCCTAGCGAACGCGACCAAGAGCAAGGTGGTGGTGGCGGCCGAGGCGGCCAAGATCGCCAAGGACAGAGAACGGGACGTAGAGGTCCCAAAAGGACAGGTTAATTGCCATGTTAATGCCAAAGCGCACTAAATTTCGCAAGCACCATCGTGGCCGCATGACGGGTACCGAAACTCGTGGCGCGGAAGTGCAATTTGGAGAATTTGGGCTTCAAGCTCTTGAGCCAGCCTGGATCACTTCCAGACAGATTGAAGCTGCTCGTAAAGCGATGAGCCGTAGCGTACGTCGCGGCGGACAGCTGTGGATCCGTGCTTTCCCAGATAAGTCAGTAACCAAGAAGGCCGCTGAAACCCGCATGGGTTCTGGTAAAGGCAACCCTGAATTCTGGGTTGCAGTTATTAAGCCAGGTCGCGTCATATTCGAAATGGCAGGCGTTGAGAGTACCGAAGCGAAACACGCTATGGCTCTTGCCGCACAAAAGCTGCCGATCAAGTGCCGCATCATTGAAAGGCACGCAGGAGGTACGCAGTAATGAAGGTTCGTGAAGTTAGAGAGCTGTCGCCTGAAGACATGACGGCACGCATCAACGATACCCGTCGGGAAATCGTATCGTTGCGCTTCCAAATGGCTGCACACAAGCTGGAAAGCCCGACAAAATTACGTCTTGCTCGTCGCAGCTTGAGCCGGTTACTTACAATCCAAACGCAAGTTGAGCGTAACGAAGTGCCAGCCCCGAAGAAAGACGTAAAGCCAACTGAGGTCAAAGACGTCAAGCCGAGCAAGAAGAAAGACGTAAAGCCGACCGAGGCCAAAGACGTAAAGCCGAGCAAGAAGAAATAGGAATGTAGGGGCGTTATGCGCCCAGTGCAAAGAAGAAGGACCAGGTAGATAAGCCATGCCAAGGAAGGAACTAGTCGGAAAAGTAGTGTCCAACAAAATGGACAAGACAGTAGTTGTTGCTGT
>JADYXS010000506.1 GCA_021772155.1 Candidatus Obscuribacter sp. | reverse complement strand
CTCTCGTGATGCGCTTCCTGGCGCATCGCACCGTAACAACCGCGCAATGCGGTTCGTCCATCCGCCCGTTCTTTAACGGGCGTCGTTTGACCTCGCGCGCAACCCGCGTACCCCTGAGCCTTGGGTGATGGCTCATCTCGAAGGATCGGCTTCCCACAGGAAGCGCCATCGACGCCAATGCCACGTGTCGGGCAGGCAAGCAGCAAAAACAACGACACAAAACGGGAGTGGTGTCCCGGGTCCCTCGAAGTGCTCGTCCTGCCCAGGCAGGCGAGACGGACAGAAACACTAACCGGACATGCAGCACGCACCAGGGCCAATTGAGGAACGAACAAAGAGGATGCGATGAGAGACCTGAACTATGAACTGAAACAGCTGTGCCAGCGCAACCGCGACGGCAGCTATTCCACGCAATACGCGCGCGAGCGCATTCTGACCATGATCGCCAACCAGCTATACGAAATGGGCTTTCATCACATGCAGGCGGCGAGCCTGAAGCCCAAGCATGTGGAGGCACTGGTTGAGCGCTGGAAGGCGGAATCGCTTTCCGCCGGAACGATCAAGAACCGGATGACGGAACTGCGCTGGTGGGCGGAGAAGATTGCCAAGCAGAATGTCATCGCCAAGGACAACGATCAATACGGCATACCCCAGCGCAAATATGTGACGAACGTCAGCCAGTCACGGGTGCTCACCACCGGGGACCTGGAGAAGCTCACCGATCCCTGGACGCGCATGTCGCTCAAGCTGCAGGCGGCTTTCGGTCTGCGAAGGGAGGAGTCGATCAAGATCCGGCCCGAGTGGGCCGATCGCGGCGACAAGCTCGTTTTGAAGGACACTTGGACCAAGGGTGGCAGGGAGCGCGAAATTCCGATTCGCACGGCAGAGCAGCGCCTGGCACTCGACGAAGCCAAGCAGCTCTCAGTCCGTGGAAGTCTGATCCCGAAGGCGTTGAGCTACGTTCAGCAACTGCAGCGATTCAAGTCGCAGTGCATGGCGGCGGGAATACAGCACGTGCACGGACATCGCCACCAGTATGCGCAGGAGCGATACCGGGAACTGACGGGCTGGGCCTGTCCAGTGCAGGGCGGGCCGACTTCCAGACAACTCACATCCGAGCAGAAGGGAACCGATCGCGAATCCCGGCTCAGGATCAGCGCGGAGCTTGGTCATGGCCGTGAACAGATTACGGCGATCTATTTGGGACGGTGACGTGTTCGGCAAGCTGCTTTTCTTTTGTCTTCTGTTGCCACTGGCCGGACTGTTAGCAGTGCTGACACACGGATTCGACGAAACACCGGGACGATAAGTATGCCTAGCCGCGTGGCCACCCCCGCCAACCTCAACGGTCGCGAATCGGAAGTCCTGACCTTCAGCGCGCTGCTGACGCTGCTTGGCCGGCGGTCCAGGCAGTCAGATCTACGACCTGATGCGGCGCGATCCGTCGTTCCCGAGGCCGAGGCAACTGGGCAGCGAGTTCTCGATTGGAAGGCTGCGCACAGAGGTAATGCAGTGGCTTACTTCCCGGCCGTTGGTCGAGTTGAATGGGCTCGACGCTGTGGAACGGCGGAAGAGGGCTCGAAGGCAGGGCTGACTTTCAGAGCCAATGCAGCGTAAAAAGTGTTTTTCTGCGCGCCACCAATTTGTTGGCAAAAACTGATGTTTTGGCGAGCCGTGCAGGGAATTTCTGACGTTGTTATCAGAAATAAATAATGCGCGCCCTCGCAGCATTTCGATAACGCTGCTTATTGCTAGTTGATATTGCTTTCTGTAGTCAAACCCAGTCAAGCCTGAATCTTATTGATTGCGTCAAAATTTGTGACGCTATTTAATTTCCATATCTATTGGCACACCATGGCCTCGTTATGGTAACCAGCGGACTTTTAATCCGTTGGTCGCGAGTTCGAATCTCGCACCGCCTACCAATATTAGTCAAAGGGTTAGCCTAATCAGCTGGCCCTTTGTTCTTTCCGGCGTAGGGAAAACGTAGTTAGGTTCACTACATTCCCGCCTTTGCCGTTCTCGATACGCGATGCTGCGGCCCTCAGATGCTCGGTTGCATACTTTGCGTAACGATCCACCATTACGCGAGACTTCCAGCCGCCCAAGTCCTTCAGCTCATCGCAAGACGTGCCCGCCTGACGATGCCATGACGCCCAAGTATGCCGGAGGTCATGGAACCGGAAATCCTCGATTCCTGCTTTCCTTAACACTGTATGCCATGCCGTATTGGTCAACTCCCACCGGATGGGCTTCCCCTTGTAGGTGAAGCAGTAACGGGGATGCTGTCCGACTTGTCCTTCCAATACATCAATTGCATCACTGTTAAGCGGAACACCTCGCGGCGTGCCGTTCTTGGTCTGGTCCAACCAAGCGGTTTGTCGTTCCAAATCCACCCGGTTCCATTCCAAGCCGGTAATCTCACGCGCACGGCACCCGGTCGCCAACGCAAAGCGCACGATGGCGGCAAGGTGAGTGGGGCAGACTGCAATCAACCGGTTGGCGTCCTCGCGGTTTAGCCAGCGGTCGCGCTCCACTTCGCCATGCAAAAGCCTGATCTTCGGAAACGAATCAATCCATTGCCATTCATCGCGAGCCATCCGCAACAGACAACGAATCAACGCGAGGTAACGATTAACGGTTGCCGGTTTGTTGCCTTTTTCCAGTTCGCCCTGGACAACTTGCCAGATTAAGTCTCCGGTCAATTCGTCCAACATCAGCGACCCGAAATAGGGGTCCAATTTTCGACAAATCCGCCGAACGTCTTCAAAGCTCCGAAGATTCGACTTTACTGTGAGGTACCTTAAAACGGCTTCCTGCCATGAGCGCCGAGACTTGATTCCGAAATGCTGCTTGTTGAACGCGTCTAGTTTTAGCTTCGAGACAAGTGCTTCGGCAGCTTTCCGGTCTTCAGTCTTAGCCCGGATTATTCACGAAGCTGAGAATGCAAAGGGCCTCCAGCGTGGTACAAAGCCGTTGCGACACGAGCGATGAACCACACAGG
>JADYXS010000505.1 GCA_021772155.1 Candidatus Obscuribacter sp. | reverse complement strand
TGTCGGCAGCTCATTGCGTAAGGTATTCACAATCAGAACGTAACCGCGGGAATTAGAATCAACTGCCGTAATGACGCCCAGATCGCCCAGTAGTGACAAGGCACGCAATGCCAGGTTGGGAAAAGTTCGCGTACCTACAAGCTGGACCTCCTCTGCCACCGAATATAGCGCCAGATTATTTAGCCCGCTGACCAGAATATGACCATTGGCTGCAGAAGCGTGATTGAACGAACCTGCCAACTCGTGAGACTTCTGCGCGGTCAACGTGTTGGAAACATGCACCGGAGTCAGCACCGTGGTTTTATCTTTTGCCTGCAGAACGAAGGCTCGTTTCTGTGCAGCATCGTAAGCCAAGGTCTGTCCATTTACTTTTACGGAACTGATCACTTCTGATGGTTTATCTAAATGGCGAAGTGTCAAAGTATCGCGAGTGAGCGCAAGTAGAAAGTGACCTGCCAGCGCCACGGCGCGCACAGTTCCACCTACCTCAGCGGTAGCCAGCAAAAGCGGATGGTCAGGCTGCGTTATGTCATAAACCTTTAGATCAGCACCAGCCAAAACTGCTCGGTTGCCGATTGCCGCGATTGCCGCAGCCGGAAGGCGGGGAATTGTGTGGCTGTATACATATTGCCAGCCACTCTTGGAAATACTCAAAACCTGTACGCCGCCCCAGTCAGAGGCAATGTAAGCTTCTTTCTCGCGCACGGCTATGCGTGCTTTTGAGGCCGCCCCGCGCTTTGCCACGGGCAGTAACACAGCGTCTCCGGCGGTCATGGAAAGACTTTTCGGATTGAATGAAATGGGAATTACAGCTTGTCTGTTGATCTGGTTCGCCAAAAGAAGAATCTGGCCGCGCTGCACTGCCAGATCCAGAAACTCAGAAGCTGGAACTTTCAGCGTCGATACCACGTGCGGTGTTGGTCGCGGCGCAATCATAACTAATTCCTGCTTGCGATCCGCTGCCTGCCCACCACAGACGATAGCATCGCGAGTGCGAGCCAGGTGCGAATATCGTCCATCAAGCTTTATGGTGCCTGCCCGTTCCGGATTACGGATGTTCATAACGTTGAACACATCTAACTGGGTGACTCTGCCGGCCTGCACCACCACAAGCTGCTTGTCATAAAGGTCAATATTCGTTACCGGATGCTCAAAGTTAAGAGTGGCTGACGGCAGTGTAGTTTCTTCCGGTCTGCGTTTACCGCTTATCGCATAAAGTAAAACCTGATTTTCGCCCCGCGGCCCAACTCCTGCAACGGCCACCATTTCCGCCGAAGCAGCAATTGAGACTGGCTCTGACAGCGCCGTAAGCGGGATGCGCGACAAAATGGTTGGATCGTTGGAGGGCAAAATACTCAGTGTTACTAACTGGTGTTGGGCGTCAGAACCTGGCTCCTGGGAAGCAAGCGCGTAGGCTCTCCCCTGTAATACAGCCATATCGATGGTGTTTTTTGCCAGCGCGCCAAGCTCACCTATGACCAAAGGACCTTCTTCTCGCTTCAAATCAACAATGGCAAGACGACCGGTATGATCGCTGATGAGGGCGTAGCCCTTGTCCACAATGGAAACAAAGTCCGGAGAAATAGCTGGCGGCCACTGTTCTCGCGACAAAGTGCGCGGACCGAATTTCTTGACCTCAACCGGCTTTTTCTTTTTGGCCGCAAGAGCGAACTCAGGTTGAAACAACAGGCCGAATGAGGCGGCAATGAATGATCGTCTAGAAAGCATTGTTTATCAGGACAGACCTATGGGATGGTATTCCTGATGAGCATGCCAATCGCCTGCAAAAGTGCCATGGCGATCATCGGGGACAAGTCTATCCCATTGATCGGCGGCAGGACCTTGCGTAAAGGTGTAACGACCGGCTGGACGATGCGATCGAGTGTTTTCCAAGGTTGGTCGTACCAACGAATGTTTGGAAACCAGCTAAGCAAGCACCAAAATATTACGATAAAACTATAGAGCTCGACTATATTTGAGAGGAGCAAACCGATTGAAATCACGGCAGCGCACCTTTTCGCTAGACTGACCTTTCTGGAATTGTAACACCAACTGCCTCCGCGCGATACCAGTGTAAACACCGTGCTTTCAACGCTTGGGCGAGGGCGCCAGAACCAAGGGCCGCAACTGAGTAAATTTAGGTGTTTTTCTGCCGCCGGGCCGGAGCCACGACGCACCGAACTGGATGCGCAGACCTAAAATAGACCAGCCCTTTGGGACAGCAAGTTCGTGAGCGACCAGCAAAACACAACCAGGGAACAGCGGCTGATCGCCAACATAAAGAAATGGACAGGCGAAAGGCTGATTGGCGATGACTGCGCTGTATTGCCCAGTCAGATGCTTGTCACGGCCGATACCCTGGTCGAGAATTCACATTTTATTATTCCGGGAATTAGCTTCCCGGACCTTGGCTGGAAGTCACTTGCCGTCAACTTAAGCGACATTGCAGCAATGTGCGGTCGTCCACGCTTTGCCGTGGTCAACTTAACGCTTCCACCCCAGGTGACCGACCGCGACATCGAAATGCTCTACGGCGGCATAGTGGACTGCGCCAGGGCCTACCGCTGCCGGATTGTCGGTGGCGACCTGACGGCTGGCAGCATCATTGTAATAAGCATTACGCTCATTGCCGATACCCACGAAAACGGCATCTCCCTTCGTTCAGCGGCAAAAACCGGGGACGTAGTCATTTGCACAGGGGACTTCGGCGCCAGCGCTGCCGGATTGTGGTTAATGAAAGCGAAGCTGGCCGGCTTTCCCCATTGCTCCAACAAACACTTTCGCCCCCTGCCTCGCCTTTGTGAATCATGGTCATTAATTAGAAACAGCGACGGGCGCGCGGCGGCGATGGATGCTAGCGATGGACTGGCTGACGCCCTGGTGCAGATCGGCAGATCAAGCGCAGTGGGCATGGAAGTGGACGAAGCGGCCATTCCAATTCATCAGCAGACTCAAGACGTCGCCCGCCTGGCCGGGGCGGACGCCATGGACTGGGCACTTTACGGCGGTGAAGACTACGAACTGGTTGCTACTATTGCAGCGGAGCGTTGGCTTAGAATGCAGCAGTTGCCCAACAATACATTTAAGAAAATCGGCACCGTCACCGACAAACATTCGACAATATTGCTTAAAGGAGCAGGCGGTAGATCATACCCACTGACGCTGGATAAGACGTTTCAACCCTGGAGCTGAGCGATGAGAGAAAAAAACGTGAGTGCCCAAATACTGGACGGTAGTGCAACTGCTGCGGCTATCCGCGAGGATCTGGCTGCTCAGGTAAAGGAATTGACGGCCGGCGGTAAACGCGCCCCCGGTTTGGCAGTCGTGCTGGTCGGAGACGATCCGGCAAGTCACATTTACGTTAAGAACAAAGTCAACGCATGCAAGAAGACCGGAATTCAAAGTTGGCTATTTCAGTTCCCAGCTGATGCAACACCATCTGCGGTGCTAAGCAAATTGCACGAACTGAACGAAGACAATAGCGTGGACGGCATCCTGGTGCAGCTGCCTCTACCCAAGCATATTGATACGGAAGAAGTGCTGGAAGCAATTTCCCCGGAAAAGGATGCAGACGGACTGCACTGCCTAAATGTCGGACTGCTTGCCACCGGCAAGGCTGGTCCCAGACCATGCACGCCGTTGGGTGTAATTAGATTGCTTGAACGCTATGGCGTCGATCCCAACGGACAGACAGCAGTGGTGATCGGCCGTTCGAACCTTGTCGGTAAACCAGTGGCACTGATGCTTCTCGAGAAGAATGCCACTGTCACCATGTGCCACAGCAAATCGAAAAATCTCGATCAAATAGCACGTGGAGCCGACATTCTAGTGGTCGCTGCAGGCAGACCGCAGATGGTAACAGCTTCTTGGATAAAACCTGGAGCAGTAGTCATCGATGTTGGTATACATCGAGCAACCAATGACAAAGGCGAGTCAAAAATTGTCGGTGATGTGGAATTTGATGGTGCAGCTCAAGTTGCCTCCAAGATCACCCCTGTGCCAGGAGGGGTTGGTCCAATGACAATTGCCATGCTGCTCTCCAACACGGTCCAGAACTATCGCAAAAGAATGAATGTTCGCGAAACGTCCCCTGCGCTAAAATAAACGGATGAGTGAAGTACCTGCGTCTGCAAAATCCCGACTGCCAACATGGGCACGAATTCTCGTGGGATTGTTTATTTTCGGCACCGTTGTTTCAGTTGGAAGCATCGGAGTGTTTGCCTATATGGTTGCTATATCCGGTGATCCTTCCCGAGTGAAAGAGATCCTGCAATCGATGGCCAAAGTCGAGGATTTACCTCCAGGATTTCGCTTCGATCGCGGCATTTCGCTGCCCGATGGCGATGGCGTTGTGCTGGTAGTTCACGAAAAGGACGGCACTACTTTCACAATAATGAAGATGCCGGCGGTAAATAATGTTGACGCCAAATCGTTGTCGACGCAACTTGCTTCTGCCGGTACGCAGTATGGCGGTAAGTTGAAGGTAACCTCAACTGGAAAGGAAACCGTTGCCGGAAAAGATTTTGAGTACATTTTGGGCACCGTTGGCAGCGGGACGGGCAAAACCATCGAGCAAATGCGTGGCGCGCTGATCATCGGCAACAAGCGCGTAATGACTTTGACAGGAAGCACACCCAGCGGTCCATACAACATGGAAGCTACAAAACAGTTGCTTGGATCCATTAAAGGTTTTTGAGATGCACGAGACTGTTCAAAAGTCACCGATGCCACTAAATGCGGTGATTCGTCCAACAACATTCATTCATTCAGTCAGGCTTCAGAACAAGCTCGGTGTCGATGTCACGATCGCCAGCGAGACCTTCCAAGTTACAGGCAGTTTTAAATTCCGGGCCGCCTACAATCTCGGATTGAACATCGCACAAGAGCGCGTAATCACTGCCTCTTCAGGCAACTTTGGCCAGGCAATGGCATACGCTTGCAAGCTTCTCGGAAAGCACTGCACCGTGGTTATGCCGGACAATTCCGCCCAGGTGAAAGTTGACGCGGTTAGAGAATTTGGCGCTCAAGTTGATCTGGTGCCAACGGCGACAAAGAGTCGCGCCCACAGGGTGGCGGAATTAGCCGCGCAAGACCCAGATGCATTTATTGCCAGTGCTTATGACGATCCATTCGTTATTGAAGGTAATGCTTCACTTGGGCAGGAGCTTGCACAGAAAGACTTCGACGTTGTGTTGGTGCCCATTGGAGGCGGCGGACTGAGCGCAGGCATCATCAATGGTTTAAAGAAGAGCAGTTCGGCGACAGAAGTTGTGGGAGTTGAGCCAGCGCTGGCAAATGACGCATCGCGGTCACTGCAAGTAGGCGCAATCCAAACCTTCGAAAAGGAGCCACAGACAATTGCCGACGGAGTGCGCACCCTCAGCATCGGAAAAACAAATTGGGAAGTCCTGCGCAGTGGACTTGCCGACGTTTTGGAAGTTCAAGAAGAATCGATTGTCAGAGCCATGCAATTGTTGTTCTTGTTGGCCAATTTAAAAGCCGAACCAACCGGCGCAGTCAGCCTTGCAGCTTTGCTTGAACAGCCCGAAAGATTCAGCGGGAAGCGCGTATGTTGCGTAGTCAGTGGTGGCAATGTCGACCCAGCGGTCTTCAAGCGCCTGGTCTTTGATTAACACTTTTCGTTAACTTTGTGATGAAGTATGCAATTATCCTTCATGTCAGGACTCGCTTGCTGGCTTATCATATTGCCACCGCGATTTCAGCGACCGGAGGCCAGGCATGTCAACAGAAGCTCATCACTCAAATCCCAGCGAAATGTGGCTGTGGTTCTTCTTCGTTTGCTTTGTGATCATCATGGTCGGCATTGGTCTTCTGGCTGTATTCACTTACAACGTCGACGCCCCTGAGCCCTCACCGGGCGGTGGCGGCGGACACGGCATGAATCTGCCGCTAGAGCGCCACAAGTTGGCGTATTTCGCCTAGATCAGTCATTTCTTAAGCCATGAAAGGCGCCCGTGAGGGCGCCTTTCCGATTATCTGTACCGACTGGGAAAACGACTATTCGTCGTCCTCATCATCATCTTCATCGTCGTAGTCGTACTCTTCGCCTTCACCGCACTCCGACATCATCGAAGCCAGCATGAAGTCACGAGCAACTTCGACTGCCTTATCTGGGGAGACGCCTGCGGTAGCAAGCTGTTTAACCCATCTGACAAGTTCGTCGAGAATTGGGCTAGTATCGGTTTCGAGTTCCGACTTAGTGGAAGTAACCATGACAATCTCCTTTGCAAGATCAGCGCAGAAGGAATGCTACATGGTCAACCCGCAACATCGCTAGAACTTCATCTAATACTCACATGGCGAAGAGTCGCTCAGTGTGTGCCTGTCGTGTATCGTCCGTGTCGAGAAGTTACGATGTTTAAGGCAGCAGCCATCTTCATCAGCCTGTCTCTCAGCCCTTTGCTCTGTTTCTCGGACGAATGGACGAGATGGTAAAGCATCGATTCACGCTCGATGGAGTGAACGAGCGAAAATTCCGTGAGCGAGATGGTTTTGCCGCCACTAATCGTAGTTGTGCGCACCCGGCGGCGACCGATCTCATCTTCCCCGACGATATCAACAAGCCGTGGTTCGTGGTCCGTGACAATCGCTTCATCACCGCTGACCAGGCTCGTCGCCTGCTTGCCGATGAGCATCGAAGCTGGCCCAAGGAAAGTAAATACGCGGTCGCAACCAGAGCGCACGCGGACAAGTATCAGAGACTTCTTTTTCGCTTGAATTATAAACTGAGGCGTCTTAATCACCGTATCGAGTTTCGGCTCGACAAGAACGGCACCGGAAGTAACTTCAATCTGATCTCCGACAACTGACAGATGCGTACCTTCCGAAGCGCGGTAATTCATTTCGTCCCGGACCTCAGTCCAAAACGCAGGCTTGGCAGACTGTGCCGCCAGACCCCAAAAGCTCAGTGCCAGAGCTATTGCCAGAAGATGAAGCTTGAAAGCAGAAGTCATGCACTCAGGATATCAAATCAATTTGACGAAATCACTGCAAACCATGTCAAGAAAGCGATAATTACACTTCTGCCTGACGACGAGAAACAAGGAAGACCAATGCCTGATTGCGAGATCCTGTGCGTCGGAACGGAGCTGCTTCTTGGTCAGATTCTGAATACAAATGCTCAGTTTCTCTCTCAAGAATTAGCCAAACTCGGCATCAACTGTTATTTTCAAACTACCGTAGGCGATAACCCGACGCGCATCGTGGCGGCGATCCGCCAGGCGATACAGCGTGCGCACATCGTGCTTATCACCGGTGGGCTAGGTCCGACTGCCGACGATTTGACGACTGAGTGCGTGGCGCAATCATTCGAAACTCCACTGATTTTCGACGAAGCTGTCTGCGATCGCATTCAGCAATTTTTCAAAGTACGCGGATATCCAATGCCTGAGTCGAATCGCAAGCAGGCAATGCGCCCGGACGGATCACAAATTCTGCCCAATCCTCAAGGCACAGCTCCGGGAATCATTTGGGAACTGGAGCCGGCAACGCTTGAGAAGGTCGGAAATGCATCAGATGGTGACAGACGAATCATCATGACATTCCCGGGCGTTCCTTCGGAATTGCATACCATGTGGAAAGAGACTGCAGCGCCATATCTACAATCGCAGTATGGACAGCAAGTACTGCACTCCGTTGATCTCAAGCACTACGGTATCGGGGAATCGATGCTTGCAGAAAAATACGCGAAACTTCTGGATATGGCTAATCCCACAGTTGCTCCCTATGCCGGTCGCGGCGAGTGCAAATTGCGCGTGACGGCGCGCGCCAGCACCATTGATGATGCCGTGAGCCTGGCTGAATCAGTGGCCCAGCAAATTGAGGCCGGCAGTGGCGAACTTTGCTATGGACGCGACGATGATACGCTTGAATCAGTGCTCGGAGCGCTTTTGAGTTCGCGCAATCTGACTATAGCTTTTGCCGAATCTTGCACAGGCGGGCTAGCAACGACGCGCCTGACGGACATTGCAGGCAGCTCTCATTACATTGATTTGAGCTTGATCACGTATTCAAATGGAATGAAACTAAAGATGCTGGGCGTCGATGATCTCCTGCTAAGAACATCCGGCGCTGTAAGCCCCGAGTGCGCAGAAGCAATGGCCCTTGGTATACGCAATATTGGCGAATCGAGCGTCGGCGTAAGTATTACAGGCATCGCCGGACCGACTGGTGGCACCGATGAAAAACCGATCGGGCTCGTCTACATGGGAGTCAGTACCGAGCGCGGAGTGGTATCGCGCAGATTAAGCCTGCCGTCCCATTTAGGGCGGTCTGAAATTCGCCACAGAAGCGCCAGCGAAGCACTGAATATGGTGCGCCTGATGCTATTGAGAAACGAAATTTAGCTGGTAGGGGAGGGGACAAGCCCCTCCCTCTTACCAGCTAAAGAAGACAGCCAGCACCTGACGTGCGACGAAGGTGCTGGCTGTCTGGGCGAGTTCGCTAATTGAACTCGCGGCGCTTTGCTCTTCCATTTGCAATGAGTTGACGGGTGCTGCTGAGCGATGTTCCTTGCTGCACATTCATGACATCCTGTAGAGGAAGTGTAGAAAACTATATAGTGAAACCCCCTTGTGCATAGCCGCCCTCTATGTGGAAACACTGGCTATATCGGGGATTCGAGTTGTGTATATGTACAAGCAAACCCTTGTAGATAACTTTGGGGCATTGCGCAAACGGCAAAATTAGCTGCAGTTAAGTCACCGACAGATGCTAAGTGATCAACATCGCATCACCGTAGCTATAAAAACGATATCTGTCCGCCACAGCTTGCCGATAGGCCCGCATAACAAACTCGTGGCCAGCAAAGGCAGCAACCAAGACCAAAAGACTCGATCTGCTCAAATGGAAGTTAGTAATTAGGCCGCCGACAATCTGAAACTGAAAGCCAGGCTTTATGTAGAGCCCTGTTGAGCCGCTCTCCACGGGCCGGACTCTGCCCGAGACGCCAGCGCTCTCAAGGGCCCGACAGGACGTCGTGCCAACTGCAATTACGCGCCTGCCTTCATCCAGTGCGCAGTTGATCGCAGAGGCAGTGTCAGAAGAAATCGAGAACAACTCAGATTCAATTGCATGCCCTTCCACCGTGGTGGTTATCGGCTTAAAGGTGCCAGGCCCAACGTGCAGGGTCACATAATGCACATCAACTTTCCGCGCCTCAAGCAGGCGAAATATATCATGGGAGAAATGCAGTCCGGCAGTTGGAGCGGCAACTGCACCTGGGGCCTTGGCAAAAACCGTTTGGTAACGCTCAAGGTCGTCATCTCGCCGCTGGGACGTATCGTTGTTTTCCAGATTGCGAATGTAAGGCGGCAGCGGAGCGAGCCCAACGCTGGATAGAGTTTCAAATACTTTCTCTTGCGAGCCAAAATTCAGCAGCACGCGCTTCTGCCCGTCCTCAGCAGTGATGAAAGAATGAACCTGCAGCTCGAATTCGGTTCCGGTGATTTTCAGCGTCTCGTTTTCTTTGAGTTTGCGCAGCGGAGTGGCCATTGCTTGCCAGATCCACGGTCGCGTCGACTCAGGACGCAAAAGAAGAATGTCCACCTTCCCGCCTGTCTGCCTTTGTGCCACCAATCTGGCAGGTATGACCTTGGTATCGTTTACAATCAATAGATCGCCCGGCAGCAACAAGTCCGCAATCTCATCAAACCGGCGATTTTGAATCTCCTGCGCGCCGCGGTTCAACCACATGAGCCTCGATCCATGCCTTACTGCAGGAGGACGCTGGGCGATCAATTCGTCAGGCAGCTCGTATTCAAAATCCTGAATACCAAATTCGCGTTCGGGGGATGTGTTTGACATGAACCTCAAAGAACAGATTGCCGACATCGCCCTGTCAATCGGCTTCCAACGAATTGTGGTTGCCGGATTGCAGCCGTTGGAAGACGAACGCTTGCGCTACCAAAAATGGTTGCAGAACGATTACGCCGCAGGCATGGAGTATCTTAAACGCAACCCGGACTTTCGTACAACGCCACAACTTCTCTACCCACAAGCTACTTCAGCAATTATTGTCTCGGCAAGTTACTACAGCCACCCGCCGGAATCGCCCGGATTGCAGTTCGGCCAGGTAGCAAACTACGCCGTTGGTCTCGACTATCACGCTGTTCTGCGCGCACGCTTGCGTGAACTCAAGAGCAAAGTAGAGCAAACCATCGGCCGTCCATTGCTCGGAAAAGCTTACACGGATGATGTTGCCCTGCATGAACAGGGCTTCGCAAACCATTACGGTTTAGGGTTTGCCGGAAAGAATACCTTGATCATTGGTCCAAAACTTTCCGGCTCCTACAACTTTATCGCTGAGCTCTTAACCGATCTTGAATTAGATGCGGATGAAAAGTACAACGGTACCTGCGGCGCTTGCTTCCGCTGCGCCTCGGCTTGTCCAACAAATGCCATCGTAGATGCGCGCACCGTTGATGCCCGACTGTGTATTTCCTATTTGACGATTGAAAATAAAAATGGCATCCCACTAGAACTCCGCCCCAAAGTTGGTTCGTGGGTGTTCGGCTGTGATGTTTGCCAGGATGTGTGTCCCTACAATCAAAGGCCACCTGAAACAAAGTGGGTTGAATTCCAACCCGAATCAGGAGCCGGGCACCATTTAGATTTATTCGATTTACTTACTATTCAAAATGATGAACAGTTTCGCACTCGCTTCCTCAGCTCACCGGTCCGCAGACCGAAGCGTCGAGGGTTGCTGCGCAACGCCCTTGTCGTTTTGGGAAATCAAAGACCTGATGGTGGACCGCAAATAATAGCCTCTTTTGCAAAAGCCGAAGCGGATCCGATGCTGCGCGAGCATGCCGCCTGGGCTCTGGCACAGTACAGGGACAAGAAGGCATCTGCTCTGTTGGAGCAATTACTGTCCATCGAAACCGAAACCACTAACCAGGAAGCGATGCGATTTCAACTCGAGCAAAGTTGACTCACTTGGTGCTCCGATCAATTCTTTCCAGGCAAGTCTGAGTCTGATCGTCGCGGGCATATTCACGAGCCAGCTGCAGATATTTATCACATTCAAACTGATTGCCCATGCCCCTATATGACTGCGCCACCTGCAGAGCGGCCAGGGAAACCGCGGACGGTGCAGCCTTGACTTTTATACGAAGTTTAAGCTCAGTTTGAAACGCTTCTAGAGCATCTTGGTAATTTTTCTGCTCTGCCAATACTTCTCCCCTGAGCTTATATGCCTCGACCCGGATAGAGTTCGGGATGTTAGCTCTTAAGCACGAAGAATCAAGGATACGCAATGCGTTCGTAGAGCGGTTGCTTTGCTTTGACGCATGAGCCATACCAACATGGCCCCAGAAAACGGCCACGCGCTCAGCGGGCGAACGCGGAACAGGAAAAACTGCAATTGCTCTTAGATAACACTTCTGTGCATTTTCCAGGCTTCCGTTTGGCTGTTCCGTATAACGGTCGCCGATATCTTTCGAAAGCCGCGAAAACCGGAGCTTGTTCCCATGACGAGCGTCTCCAAAATCCTTCGAGGCTTTTATTGATTCCTCTTCCGCACGATCAATGTGCCTAAGGTCCAGCAACCACGCCCAAGCAAGAGAAAGTCGCGCCCCGGAAATAACGGCAGGCCCGGCTCCGCACTTTTCAAACATTGCAAGACTACGCTGGCAGCTCCGGACTGCGTCAGCTGGTTGGCCTGCCTTGGTTTGGAACTCGCCAATGATACCAAAGACCTCGGCAAGCTCTTGGCTTGGACCTTTGTCCTTTGCAAACGCTTCAACGATAGCCACAGCTGTTGCTTCCATCTTCTCGGCTTCGGCAACCTGCCCCTGTAAACGTTTGGAGTGAGCCAGATAGTACCTCGCCTGTGCCTGGCGGGCACTATTTGGAAACTGCGCTCCAACACCCTTTTCCAAAACAGTAAAAGCCAGCTCGGCATTCTTATGTTGGCCTATACTGGCGTAACACTCGCCGAGCGCGCGAATTTGCGGAAACATCGATCTAAATTCTCTCGGGTCCTTCTGCTGCGCAAGCAAATCACAGGCCTTTCTTGAGCGCTCAAGATTGCTGAAACATTGCTCTGAATCACCTGATTCCATGAAAGCAAAAGCCAGTTCGTTTGATCTGGTCATAACAAGAACAAGCGTTTTCCCCGCAACTATAGGATTAAGCCCGGGGATAGCGGCCATTTCCATAAGAACATCACATTTTTGATCTTTCCTCAGGTGATCACCGTCTAGAACCTCGAGGAACAAACGGTACGTTTCGTCAACATGTCCCTGAAACCGCCTATCAGCGCGCGTTTGCTTTAACACCTCCGATTGAAGTAGTGCTATCTGATGCTTTACATCAACCACCTCCGGTGTTTGCTCTTCTAAACTTGAACGTGGCAGCTTCATCTTCAGCTGGTCAATCTCCCGTTTCAGCGAGCTCAGCCGACCGCTGTCGGTTGCTTGCTTCATCGGCCTGGATGCATTGACTAAAAAACCAAGGAGCAAAATAGTGCACGCCACCGAAAACACCAACACCCAAAGTCTCGAGGAGCCGCGCAGGGAGGAGATTTTAGGCGAAGGACCATCGCCTGCATTTCCATAAAACACGATTTCGCGCAAGGAAAGCGCTGCAATAAATTCCTCCATTGATTGAAATCGTTCCGCTCTTTCGGTGCGAAGAGCTTTGTCCACCACACTGATTATCCACTCTGGATGCATCGGCGGCAGCGGTTGTATATCGCCTTGAATGTGCGCCAACATGGCACCAAAAGGTGAATCAGCCAGCACCGCCGTCTGGCCAGAAAGAAGCTCATACAGTACACAACCCAATGAATAGATGTCGGAACGCGCATCCAATTCTTGACTGGAGCACTGCTCCGGGCTCATATAGAGAGGCGTACCGACCGATCCGTTGGTTGCTGTCAGACTTTGGACAGAAGCGCCGTCCGGCTCGAGAATTTTAGCCACGCCAAGGTCCACCACCTTGACACTCACTTTGCCGTCGGGGTTTTCAATGAGCATGACATTGCTAGGTTTAATATCACGATGAATTACACCGCTCTCGTGCGCATTTGCCAGCCCTCGTGCAGCATCAGATATGATCGAGATCGCTTGATCCAATGGAAGTTTCTTTTCCCGGAGAAGCAATTCAGCAAGCGATTCTCCTTTCAATAGCTCCATCTCGATAAATGCTCGCCCGTCTATGACACCGGACGCATACACCTTCACAACATTGGGATGACACAGGCGGGAAGCGGCTTGAGCCTCCTGCATAAAACGCTGACGGACCTTAGGTAAACCCAGTAAGGAACGGTTAAGCAACTTTAGTGCAACAGTACGTTCCAGCTTAAGGTGCCTTGCACTGAACACTGTTCCCATCGCACCGCATCCAAGCACGGAATCAATTCTGTAGCGACTATCTAGAACAGTCCCAACAAGGTCTAGGTCGGCGGCGTTGATAGAACTGAATTCTGCACGATGCATCGGCTTACCTCAGTGCCGTTCGAAGACGCAGGATATGATAGTCGTACACAGCGGCCGCCTGCAGATCTTTCGGAGCGACTTTGTGGGAAATCCTGGCAGCCTCCTCCATGTAGGAAAGAGCTAACTTCAAATTTCCCTCCGATTCGGCAATCGAAGACAACTCTTGCGCTGTAAGAGCGGATTGGAAACTGACCTCGTTTGAAAGTTTTTCATTGGCCAATGCTTTGAGATAATATACTTTCGCCTGCTTGCGATTCGATGCACGCAGCGAGTACCCTTGCAAATTGTATGCTTGGGATCGCATCAAGCTAGAATGCAAACCTGTGGTGCCTTGCAAAAGGAGCAAGGCTTCAGATATTTTTGGTCGTGCCTCTTGCGGTCGCTTTGCCATCACGGCGTAACTGGCGACAGTAAATAGCCATGAGGCCGTTTTTTCTTTTCCAACCAGGAATTGATTAGTGGACGGTCCCTGGTTCAGCCTTAGCGCTTTCAGAAGATATCTTTCTGCCTCATTTAAGTGACCAGCAGTCTCAGAAAGTCTGCTCAGTATCTCAAGGCAGTGGATGTGCTCCATGGGCAATTCATTATCATTGTCTAAGAAGAGCGGTAAAATCTGGATATAGACGGCTTTCGCTGCTTTAAATTTTCTCTGGTCCATATAGTAATCAGCCAGCCCGACCTGAAGCTTAAGCGTTTCAGCGCTTTGCTCCCCATATTTCTTGCGTGAAATTGTAATGGCGTTCTTGAGGCATTGGATGGCCTTGGACGGACTGCTAGAGCCAAAGGCGCCTTTGAGCGTTACGCAGCAGTCAATCAATGTATCGACGCTCGATAGGTACGTCGCCGGGGAGACTGCAAGCTTTCCTGACAAAACAAACGCCTGATTGAGAAGCCGAGTCCTTTCCGATGAGGTTAAGTCTGCGACATGGCTCAGGTGAATGGTCACTTGCAGCCGTTCAATGTCGTCTACAACGCTGGCTTCGAGCCACTTTCGCAGCGAACGCTCGCAATTCTTCATGTCATGTAATCGCATATACTCAGTAGCAAGATCTGCATACACGCGCCGTTGAAGACCTAATGCTGTTCTAGAGTTACGACCGTATCTTGTTTGAAATTTGGTCAGGTTATCTTCAGCCGTCAGAAGAGCTTCGAGAGTCCAGTCAGTTCTCTCTGGCAGCTCTGATCTGGCCGCTTCAAGTTGTTTCTCAATTGACAGACAACAGAAACTCTCTCCATAGATTCCAGATTTTCGTCCGGCCTCCCACAAGCGTTCGCCGCATGTCCACTGAACAGAAGCCATTTGTACCAGGTTTTTGTCTTCAACCAACATATCGTAGGCTTTCTTGTAATAAGCAATAGCTCGTGAGTAATTGGGATCCGCGGCGCCCACAGAGGGTTTTTTTTCGAGCGCGTCAGCCCATTTATTTGTGAGATGTTGGCCTGCTTTTACAAAGTACGCATAGTTGTCCCCGGGCTCATCTGAACGCCCTTTGCGATCTTCTCCAGCCAAGGGATTATGATCGATAATGTAGAGGGCGGTGCCTGCCAATAACAGAGAAAACGGCACTATCAGGAAAAGTTTATCCAACAGTTTTTTCCGTGCAGTCGAATATCCCGCTACTCTCGCGGGCGGCGCGGCAACCGGCCCACTATCGTGTTGATTGACCAGCACGCGTACCACATCAGAGGCCTCCTGGTACCGATTCTCTGGACCTCGCTGAATCATCTTGAACACTACGTCTTGCAACCATGGTGGCGTATCTGGTGGCAACGCCGGAGCCACCTCATGCAGGTGACCATACATAATGGCATAAGGGGACTCACCCTCGAAAGGCGGTTTACCGGACAACATTTCATAGAAGACGCAACCGAGGGAATAAATGTCCGACCGTACGTCGAGAACCCCATTGGCGCATTGTTCCGGACTCATGTAGAGAGGAGTGCCGATCAGGTGATTTGTTTGCGTTAGCTTCTGATCCGAAGGATCGCCATCAAGTAGTTTCGCCAATCCGAAATCGACTAACTGCGCTTTAGTCCTGCCGGATTCTTGCACCAACATTATGTTGCTTGGTTTGATATCCCGATGCACAATCCCTTTGCTGTGAGCATGTGCTAAACCGCTGCAGGCATCGATGATAACTTGAATAGCCTGCTCTAAAGGTAAGCGTCCCCTCTCCTGTACAAGCTGTGAAACTGGAATCCCTTCGATGTAATCCATGGCGATAAAACAATCTGGTCCATGTGCTCCAAACGAAATCGCTTTAACTATATTCTCGTGCTTTAGTGCACAAAGTGCTTGTGCTTCTCTCTGGAAGCGCTTGCGTGAGGTGATACTTGAGCTAAAGTTCGGGCGCATAATTTTCAGCGCGACAATGCGATCCATGTGCAACTGTCGCGCTTTGTAGACGTCGCTCATCCCACCCAGTCCCAGCTTGCCCAGAATCTCGAATTTCTCAGCAAAAATGGAACCAGCCACAAGGTCATGGTTGATTGCTTCCGGCAGTAGTCGTGTTAAGTCGCTATCAGTCATAGTCCTGCGCCCCAGAACTATGTACCCAGATGCTTTGCTCTACATTCCTGCCGTGAGACCGCCATCAATGGGAATGACGGCGCCGGTGACGTATGCAGCCTCGGAGGAAGATAGAAACAAGACGACGGAAGCTACTTCCTCCGGAGTGCCAACCCGTTCCATCGGAATATTGGTCATAACGAACTCGTTCAACATGTCCTCGCCGCTGCGTCCGTGACGGGCACCCACTTCTTCATTAAACCGCTCACAAAGAGGCGTGCGAATGCATCCTGGGCAAATGCAATTACAACGGACGCCCTGTTGAGCATAGTCCAGAGCGATAGATCGCGTAAGATGAATCACAGCTGCCTTGGACGTACTATATGCAGCATTGACTCGAATCCCACGCAATCCGGCATCGGAAGCATTATTAGTAATCACACCACCACCGGTGCGAACCATCTCCGCAAGCACCGCTTTCGATACCAGCATCGTGCCGCGCAGATTAACATTCATCACTTCATCCCACTGGTCAACCGATGTCTCCAAAAGCGGCGCGATCAACTCTGTGCCTGCATTATTGAACAGGTAGTCTATCCGCCCGTAACGTTTGACCGTCTCAAAAACCGCTTCCTCAACATGAGCGGAATCGGCGATACTGCCAACAAAGCCGTAAGCTCGTCCGCCTGCTATAGCAATTTCTTCAACAACTGACCGCACAGAGGCCCCATTCACATCAAACACGGTCACCGCAGCCCCTTCAGCGACGAACGCCCGCACTGTAGCTTGACCGATTCCGGAACCGGCACCGGTAACAAAGGCAACTTTGCCTGGGAATTTCACTGCGGCTTCTGCTTCGTTTGCAGTTCGATGATTGCTTCCAGACTTACTTTATCGTTAAGGTGCTGCAGATGGAGAGCCGCAAGAATGTCATCGATAGTGAGCAAGCCTCTGGCTACAATTAACTGTCCAATATGCAAGTCCGATGTCCGCTGCTCTTCCAGTAACTTTTCCAATTGTTCAAGCGTCAAACGACCCTGTTTAACCAGAACCTCGCCCAGCTTTTCATGACGCGTGAGGAATTTCCATTTCGCCTCATCCGTCCAAGTGTCGAAATTCGCGTTAGGTTCGTCCATTGCTCTCTAGGCCGTCGCGGTAGCAGCCGCTTTGGCGGATTTGGCTCCGCCCGCTTTCCTTTCGCGCCACCATACCAACAAACAACTGGCGTTAAAGATAGAAGAGTAAGTTCCGGAGAAAATACCGATAAGCATTGCCAATACGAAGTCCCGTGTTGTGACGCCACCGAAAATATACAAGGCGGACAAAGTGATAATAACGGTAAGCGATGTATAGATCGATCTAGCAAGAGTCTGATTAACGCTGTCATTGGCAACGTCACCGAATGTCTTGCGCGTCTCATTACCTGTACTTGGATCTATTACTCGGCTGCCCACGAACTTCATGTTTTCTCGAACTCTGTCGAACACAACAATGGTGTCGTGCACGGAGAAGCCGACTACGGTGAGAATAGCGGAGATAAACAGACTGTCCACCTCCGTGCCGAAAACCAGTCCTAATATGGCGAATACGCCGACCAAAACGAGAACATCGTGAAAAAGCGCGACAATAGCCCAAACGGCAAAATCGTATTGAAAGCGTGATCCAATGTAGAGAACCATCGCTCCAAGAGTCACGAAAAGAGCGATTAGCCCGCTGGACAGTAACTCCGGGCCGACCACGCCGCTTACTTTATCGCGCGATAACAAATGGTACTCACCAAACTTCTGCAGCAGAGTAGCATCCAGCTTCTTCTTCTGCACCTCATCGTCCTTGTCACTGGCAGCCGCTTTCGTGCGCATCACGATTACTCGGTCACCGCCGATTTTGGCTTCTTGAACCTGCGAGCCATGGAATCCGCCTTGTTCTAAGGTCTCACGGATAGCCTGCAGTTCCACCGGTTTGGTGAACTGATACTGCATGATCGAGCCGCCGGTAAAGTCGATACCGGGCTTTAACGGGGCGCCAAACTGCACGAAACAGAGAACGACGGCAATGATACCGGGAATAGTGACAGCCAGCGAAATGCCAAACCAAATGGCCCGGTAATTGACGATATCTACCTTAGGAAAAGACACTTTCTAACTCCTTAGCGAAAGATTGCCTGCTTAGCTGTAGCCGAATCATCGCCCGGCGTTTGCGACTTGCGCGAAGTGAACTTGACTCCAAACAGACCGATGGACCTGGGAACCAGGTGCATAAGGACTCTGGTGGCAGTGATGGCAGTGAACATGGAAACAACCACACCGATAGCTAGCGTCACAGCGAAACCCTTAACGATCGATGTCCCGAAGATCATCAGCACGGTGCAAGCAATCAAGCTATTCATGTTGCTGTCGAAAATAGAGCTGAACGCTTTAGTGAAACCAGTTTCAATAGCGCCGTAGAGATTCTTTCCGTTCTTCAATTCTTCCTTAGTTCTTTCGAAAATAAGGATGTTAGCGTCAACTGCCATACCAATTGAAAGGATAAACCCAGCGATACCAGCCAGGGTGAGAGTCACCGGTATGGATTTAAAAATTGCCAAAGTTGTGAGGGTATAGAGCACAAGCGCCACGTCAGCCAGCAATCCGGCAACGCCATAGATTGCCACCATGAAAACCATAACTGCGGTGATTCCGATAACGCCCGCCATCATACTCTTGTCAATTGAGTCTTGCCCAAGGGTGGCTCCGACGGTGCGCTCTTCAAGAATTTCAATCGGAACAGGCAGTGACCCGGCATTCAGCTTCATCGCTAAGTCAACGGCTTGGTCCTTGGTGAAACTGCCTGTAATTTCCCCATCCCCACCTTTAATCGGCTCACGAACGGTGATTCCACGATACTCACTTTGCGGCAAAGGTCTGCCATCTGGGCCGCGTTCTGTAGGCTGTCCATCCAGAAAGATGCCGATCTGCTTTCCAACCAGTCTTGAGGTCAGGTCGCCGAATATTTTTGCGCCCTTAGGCTTAAAGCGGAAGGTAATGCGCCAGTTTTGTGCACCTGCTTGCGGTACGGCCTGAGCCTTTTCAAAATCGGAGCCGGTCAAGCCTATGTCTTTCCATTGCGGTTCGCCGGTGACAGGATCGTGAAGAGGCGTATCCCCGGGTCCATAAGCCATCTCTTTAAATTCAAGAAGAGCCGTTGTTCCGATGCGGTCTTTGGCCTGTTGTGGATCTTTGATACCGGGCATTTCTACGATCAAGCGATCGGCACCGGCACGCTGCACAACAGTCTCCGATACACCGAGACTGTTGACCCGGTTGTTGATAACCGTTTCAACAGCCTTCATAACTTCCGGGGTTATCACCGGTACCAGGGGCTTGCTTGGCAAGGCACGCAACATAAGCTGGCTCCCGCCGCGCAAATCTAAACCAAGCTTGAGGTTAGAAATAATGGCACGATCGCCCACTCGCCCCACAACCTGAATGTTGTTTGCCACCGCAGCTTCTTCCAGAAGCGCTTTTTGAGCCTCTTCTCGCTGGAAGGTATTCATTTGCGCCCAGTTCGGCTGCGAATGTAGCTTCGTACTGATGAATGCCTGGAGCTGATTTGGATCAAGCCCACTCAAATACTCGTAATACTGCAGAGACCCTTCAGGAGCTTTCTCCTTAGTTACGTTCGGGTGATCTGGTACTACCTGGAACAAGGTAGTTAGTGACCATAGAAAAACCCCTAACACAGCAAGGAGTTTCCAGTTCTTTAAAAACATCGGCTAGCTCTTCTTATCCAATAGGTAGGATGACGTCAAAGTTCATTCTAACGTAGTGCCCGATATAGTCGGCGCAATCTACCAAATTCCACAACATCCATTAGCAAAGCGTGATTTTTGGTTAGTTGCAAAGAGCCCGAAGCCAAGTGCTTTAGTTATTCGTTACCACCGAATTCAACGCTTAGAGGAGCACTGACTATCGGAAAGTAATAAGTCCGGCGAAAGGCCATTTTGCCTGTAGCCAGCGGCCCTTGTGACAAATTCAAAGCTCCGGCAAACATGCTGACAATGTTTCCAGGCAATAATTGCTTACGTTTGTAGCTTCGGAGCATAGTCATCCGAATCCAATCCGAACGTCCAAGCCACGGCTTCCCGAGGCTCGGCTATGTATGGCGGAACGCGAAGAAAGTATGTCTTGTATGTTCCATCCGGCTCAGCTGTTGAATTGACAACTTTCACGATAACGATCGGCTCATCGCCCGGAATTTCTTTCCTGAGCAAAACACCACAATCATCTTCGGCCACTACAAGTGCACCACTATCCTCAATGTAGCGGGCGGTGCCGTATTTCTCAATCATCACCCGTCGAAGCTCGATGTTAGGCTCCGATTCAATGCGATCTACCGTCAAGCTTGTAGGGTTCAGCACCAGCTCTGGATCAATGTTCACACCTGCCCAACAGTACATCGAATAGCCATCGGCAAATTGAAGCGACGGTCCGTCGTCGCTGTGCAATCGAGCATTGGCGTCGATTTTTACAACCGTCGGATTTCTGCAGATAAAGACGGCACAATGACGAAAGACAAAGGCGAACGCTCCTGTACGAAGCGTATAGAGGTCTGCTAACTGAGCAAGCAACTCTTGTGCCCAGTCATCGGAAGCAAGTGCAAGAGCTGGTGTGGCGTATACCGGCAACAAATCAGCAGCCCATCTACCCCAGACCAAATTAGTGGAATCGACATCCGCTTCAGCCTGCCGGTCCATTTGCATTTTGGCCGTCATTAACAAGCGAGCTCGGGCGCAGGCCTCTCGCCACTGGGCTACTTTCTGCGGTCCAACCCGCTGGATAACCCTCGCCTGCCATGTCGGTGGCCAGGTGAGCTGCGCCTTCGAAAGAGCACGGTTGAAGGCGTTGGTTATCGGATCGTTGAGTGGTGCGCAGGCATTATCAAATCGCGACTCATCAGTTACCGAACCGAATTCCGCCGGAGTCAGATGCAATTGCCACGGACTATCGCACCAGACGATGTAAGGGGCAGGATGACGCTCTCTGGCGTACATGCGGATAAGAGCGGATTCGACGGCTTCAACGTCATTTTCCCCGGTTTGAGTCCAGCCGCTAAACAAATTTTCCGCATGCGCCTGTACGCGTTTATACTCTTCTTCGCTCAGGTCGAACGTAGACTCAATCGGTAACAAAGCGTACCTCGCGCGGCGTGTACTCCCGTTGCCTGACTACGCGGTATACACCAGGGGCCAGATCGATCGTACTGTGCTCTTCGTGAACAAGGGACGATGGTTGCACCAGATGCAAAAATCGCCCGTCCATATTCTCGTAAAGAGCGGCACCGGCTGTGCTTAAAGCGTGGGCATGTCCGGTGACTTCCCCGTAAGCGAGCACAACTCGATCTCCATCCGGTTCAACTGGCACCGTATCTGGTGGCATGTCATCGATTTGAATTAGCAAGACATCGCCCTGTCTAAAATGTACGTTCACAAATAACGCTGCCTCCGACTATAAATACCATTACTCCAACCTACCATATAAAAGCACTCTCTGGAATGTAGTGTTGTCCGGGTTACTGCCTGAGGCAGGGCGTGCACCATGCATAAACCTGGGAGTGTTGTCCGGGTACTGCCTGAGGCAGGGCGTGCACCATGCATAAACCTGGGAGTGTT
>JADYXS010000504.1 GCA_021772155.1 Candidatus Obscuribacter sp. | reverse complement strand
CCGGCGTCCCGCCGGCACCTGATTGCACTTGTGGTGGCAGCATCTTATGCTGCCACGCCTGCGACGATCAAAAGCCGGCGGGACGCCGGCGCTCCCAGGATCGACAAGGACAGCCACGGGCAGAGGATTCAATTCGCCTAAGTGAACTGTATTGGGAACAAGCCCATCCCCTATAATTTCGGGATACCGCGCAGCCGGCTAACTAAGGATACAAACCGCGCAGCCGGCGGGCTTCAAAGATTCTACCGACGGCAATCGAGATAGCGGCAGTGCGCAAGCTGCTGTTGTGTTTTTCCGCAGTGGCGAAAACGTTGTCGCAAGCCTGTCCGATCAGCGTTTCAAGTCGTTGAAAAACTTCCTCGTCAGTCCAGAGAAGCCGCATCAATCCTTGAACCCATTCAAAGTATCCGGCCGTCACTCCAGAGGCATTGGCTACAATGTCCGGCATCACAAGCACCTTGTTCGCGTCAAGAATCTCATCGGCCTCAGGCGTTGTTGGAGAATTTGCGCCTTCAACAAGAATGCGGCACTTGAGCCTGGCGGCATTGGCGCCGGTAATTACGTGAGCGACCGCGCAAGGAACGAGAATGTCACAAGGCAACTCCAGCAACTCCTCGTTCGTTACGGATTGCGCATCTTTGAAATCCTGTAGCAACTTGCCACTTTCGATGTGCGCGGTGAGTTTGGGCATCGGCAAACCCTTCGGATTGTAGACACCACCGCTGCGATCAGATACGGCGACCACTGTAAAACCAGCCTGGTGCAAGCTATTTGCAACGACAGAACCTACGGTTCCCAGTCCTTGAATCACCACGGTCGGTGACTTGCCTTCCAATTTCAGGTACTCAGCTGCACGCTTGGCGCAATAAGCAACACCATATCCGGTGGCTGGTACCAATCCGACAGATCCACCAATTGACACAGGTTTTCCAGTCACCACCGACGGTACTGTATAACCCTTGTTGACACTGAATGTGTCCATCATCCAGGCCATGGTCTGCTGATTCGTATTCAAATCCGGGCCGGGAATATCCTGATCCGGACCAATCATAGCGATGATCTCGGATGTGAATCTGCGAGTGATGCGCTCCAGCTCGCCTTTGCTCAACGTGCTGGGATCCAGACAGATGCCTCCATGCGCGCCGCCGAATGGCAGTTTCATCAGCGCGCATTTCCAGGTCATCAGCATGGCTATCGATGCCACCTCGCCCAGGTTCACGCCCTTATGAAATGCAATGCCACCCTTGCCAGGGCCCATCGCCAGGTCATGATGAACTCGATATCCAGCGAAGGCTCGAACGCTGCCATCGTCCATCCGCGCCGGGACTACTACGCTCAAGCAGCGCTTTGGGTGCCTCATCGGTTCGAGATCGCTCGGGTCGAGCTTCAATAGTTGCGCCGCTTTGTCGAGCCGACTGCGAACCATCAAGAAATCTACATTTTCCCACTCGTTGCCTGGATGCAGTTCAACGGAAGGACCCTTCGACTCGAGCTTCTTATTCATTTAGATGTGGCTTCCCTTTGGGTGTGTATATTGAATCAACTAATCGCCGTTCTGCCAATAGCTAAGAGCTTTGCAACCGAGAAACTACCTTGTCGTGCAGACTGCCGGTTCGACTGCGTACCGCTTCAATTGCTTTATGCGCTCGAGCGACCACATCATCCTTGAAGGCCTTGTCAGCGACCGAAGGAAGATTGATAAGGACGTTGTAAAAAGCACCTTCAGCTGCCGCCCGGGCCGTCAATCCAGCAACCCCGGCATCAGACAAAGTGTTCGGATTCCCTTTTTCCGCAACGACTTCCGCCAGCTCAACTGCCAGCAAAGACTTCTCCAGCACGTTCAGCGGGACGATCGTCGCATACTGATTCGCCTGTTCGATGGCTTGGTCACGAAACTTCTTGTCAGCTTCAGAGTCCTTGGGTAAACGCCTTGCAACTGCGATTCTGTTAAACGCTCTGGTGTCTTCGTCGATAGCATGGACGAATTGTTTTTTCAAATCTTGACCGCGATTACCGACGTCATTCATCATCGCATTGTATTTTTCGAACCCTTTTTTGCCGAAAGTCAGATTCGCCACCATGGCGCTGAGGGCAGCACTCAAGCTACCACACAGAGCAGCGACGCTGCCTCCACCGGGGGCCGGTGAATCAGACGAAAGCTCGTCCACAAACCCTTCAACACTCAAGTCTTTCAGAAGCTTTTCTTGGGGTGCAATGCGGTATTCAATGATTTTCTTCTGCGGATCAAAGGGGGTTATGTCCGAAAGACCGAGCGAAAGAATGGCGGTGCTGACAAGTTCCGACTCGGACACGCCGGTGCTGCGCCCTTGTTTAGCCAGAAAATACTTACCGGCGGCCAGCATCGGCTCCAATGGCACCAATCCGACAATCTCGCTGCCGGTTACCCGTAACCCAAGCTTTCCAGCCTCATCGCAGCAGACATCAAATGCACGATGCAATGACGTCTGATGATAATCCACCAAATTTATCGAAATCTGCGCGCGTTGATACTCTTCCACGTACCAGCCCACCGCCTTGGTTGCCACTAAGCTACCCGGCACCTTTATTGAAACGCCATTAGCATCTTTGACGATGTTGCCCTCGGCGTCGCGTTTCGCTCTACCTGCCTCACGAATGCTCAGAGCGATTTCGTTAGCCAGTTTCTGAGAGCGACTGTTGATGTTGACGTTGTAAGCGATCAAAAATTTGCGCGCACCAATTACGGTGGCACCAGCTTGGGCGTTAAATTCATTGGGGCCAAAATCCGGTTTGAAGCCTTTTCGCATGCGCTCGGCAAGTCCTTCGTACTCGCCTTGCCGCACATCAGCAAGATTGCGCCTTGATTCGTCCACAGCAGCATCGGCGTAGAGATAAACCGGAATCTTCAATTCCCGACCGACTCGTTCGCCAACCTTGCGCGAAATCTCGGCGCATTCTTCCATTGTGATGTCGCTAACCGGAATGAACGGACATACGTCCGTTGCCCCCATTCTTGGGTGAGCTCCCTTATGCTTGGACATATCAATCAGAGAGGCGGCGCGCCCAATTGCCTGAAAAGCAGCCTCAGCTACCGGCTCCGGTTCACCAACGAAGGTAAAAACCGTGCGGTTCGTCGACTTACCGGGGTCAACATCCAGTAGCTCAACGCCTTCGACATTCCTTATGGTGTCAGCTATTGCGTCAAGGACCTTTTGATTCTGTCCTTCGCTAAAATTCGGAACGCACTCAACCAGCCGCATCCAGCTCTCCTCAGTTCAATTGCAGCCTTATATTCTACGGTGCAGGAGCGGCTAAGAAGTCTGGATTAGCTTTTGTTATTCGGTTTGTATGTCCATATGAGCGTCATCACCAACATTGCAACCGCCATGAAACTCCAAAGGATAGCCCAAAACGGTGCCGGAATGCCGGTCATACCAGCCAAAACAGTGGCATCGCTCATGCCGCTTCCGAACCCGAAGCTCTGTTTAACTACAGCGGCGCTGTCGATCAACGAATTCAATCCTAGTTGCACACCGACAAACAGCAGCAAGAGATTGGCAAAGCGCACATTCAGTTTAAGACTCACATATATAAAGCCTGCGGACATAGCCAGACCGACCAACATGCTGGCCAACCCCTGCATGATGCCTCCGTGCAGGACAGTTCCGAACATAAAGGTCAAGCTTGCAATGCCGAACGCCGCACCGAGCGCAAAAAGCGCTCCTTTGGATACGTGTGGAAAGCGCGCAAGGGCAATCAAGGCGCAGCCGACGATGGCAGTGCCCAAGTAGCCGGCCTGTCCGTAAATGAAAGCTATACCACCACGACAGAAGGTCAGTCCACCGTGACCCATTCCGTCAGGAACGATAGTCATGCCCTGAACACTGCCGCCGGTCAGAAGACAAGCCAGCGCATGGCTCATTTCATGAACGATCGTGGACAGCGACACCATTGGCGCAATCAGAAGGTTCAGTACCGGAATCTGCGGCAACATAATGCTGCACAGAACGACCGTCAATAAAACACCGGACGTCGGCCGGGTTGTCATATTATTTGCCGAAAAGCTCGTCGTCATGTACCGAAACCTCTATCCAACATTAGTCCAACATATCAAGTTCTAAATTCGGCTGCCAAGGATCCACCGCAAGCCTTAACAAAGTTCTCGACCTCCACGATGTATCCCACTGCTAGACTAGCTGCGGAGCACAATCATGCCTGAAAACAAGCACAAAGACCACGTTAACTATCAAACTGACTATTTCAACACCAATCACGACTTTTTTCGCGGGCCAATTCCGCAAGATGTTGTGGAGCGGACTAAGAAAATTATATTAGCCGCCGGCCTCGATGCCACGTCTCGGGTTCTGGACGTGGGAACCGGCATGGGCGTCCTTATCCCGCATCTACAGACTGTCGGTGTCAAGGCCGTAAACATCGTCGGATGCGATTTGAGCCAGAACATGCTGGCTGAAGCCCGTCGACGGTACGCCGGCGTTTCCTTCTGGCAGGGTGACTTCGCCATGTTACCTACCGATTATGGCCAATTCGACGCTGTATTTTTCAATGCCTGCTTCGGCAATCTGTTTAATCCGCAAGAAGCAGTGGCAAATGCCGCAGCCAGACTCAAAACCGGCGGAAAGATTGTAATCAGTCATCCTATGGGCAATCGATTCGTCAGACAGTTGAAAGAAAGTGATCCCAAGCTGGTCCTTTTCCTGCTGCCTGCCAAATTTGAGCTGACAGAATGGTCCGAACGACTAAATCTGAATCTTTGTCTCTTCTTGGACGAGGATGAACTGTACATCGCCAGCCTGCAAAAGCAATAAAGAGCAGATGAGCCATAATCACCGGGCCGGAAGTAAGCTGTTGAAAAATCTCAAATACATATGCTGGCATAATATTGGCTTGCATGAAAGATGACGGGCTCAAGTTATATGCCTGGGGGAAAATCCTCGTTGCTAAAAGTCCCTGTCGTGATCATTTTCTTCAATCGTCCTTGCGAATTACAACGCGTTTGGGACGCCGTCAGTTTAGTTAAACCGGAAATTGTGGTGGCAATCTCAGATGGTGCCCGTACAAGTGAAGATCAAGCACTGATAGATAGCTGTCGTTCGATAATCAGACCCGACTGGAATTGCAAGGTCGTCAAGCTTTATCGTGATACGAACTTCGGACTGCGCAAGAATGTCATCGAAGGGGTATCGACTGTTTTTGACACTTTTCCCCAAGCGATTGTTCTTGAGGATGATTGTGTCCCGCATCCGAGTTTTTTTTACTATTGCCAGGAACTTCTGGAACTATATGAATCTGATGAGCGAATCTTTTCCATCACCGGCATGAATCAGTTCGCAAACCAGTTGGCTCCGGGGAAAAGCGGAGATTACCGCTTTTCCCGCTATTTTTCGTCCTGGGGCTGGGCAAGCTGGCGAAGAGCGTGGCAACAGGCAAACTGGCAGACTTTTCCAAAACCTGAGGACTTCGCAGGACGCCTGGCGGCGCCCGTTTTTCCTGATACAAACACTTATTGGGACAACCTCCTGCGCCAGCCACACAAGTACCACCAGCTCGACAGCTGGGCCTTTCAAGCTTGCTTGACCGCCTTGCAAAATAGCCAATTGACCATCTTTCCCACTGTCAACATGATCGACAACATCGGCTTGCACAGCGGAGTTCACTTCAAGAACAAACTGATGAGCTGGAAGATGCCGGAAGCAAAAGACCTCATATTTCCAATCAAGCACCCAGAGGTGGTCGCGGCAGATACTCGTTATGACGGATTATTCGAGCGCAGGCACTTTGATCCAAACCGTTTGCGCAAGGCGCTGCGGAAGCTCAAAGAGCATTTCCTTCCACGCTGATTTCAAGTTCATAGTTCTGCTGAAGTGTTCGCAGCATACACCTCGACTCGATGAATCCAGTCAAATCAAACGACCTCATGTCGCACGAATTCGCCAATCCAAAGGCGAATGCCAACTGATATATCGCCGTAGCAGTTGGCATTCATGTTTATGTTCGTTGTGGTTCTGTTTGGGGTCGTAGACCTAGCGGTTATCGTTAACTAAATTCTGCCGGATGAAATCCTGGAGTTCAATCGATCCATGTCTGCGGAAATACGGATGAAATTGTCAGAGCTAATTCTTCCGTTCACGGTCGTGGTCTGAATCGAATAACTGATTCCATCCAACTCTCTTTTTAGACTGCGGGAAGCGCGGAATGACAACTGACCATCAGCCAATTTATCGTCGATCTTGCGCTGCAGATCCGCTTTTCGATTTAGCAAATTTTGCAGCGGATTAACTGCGAGCCGATCGATCTTGACTTTCAATCGGCCGAGGTCAGCCATAATTCTGTCCGCTTCCGCTTGGTCCAATCGTCCACCAGACTGACGAAAGGCCGCTTCAATGGATGCTATCCACTTCAGGCTGGCAAGTAATTTTTGCGCATCGCTGGGCTTAATTTGTCCTCGTGCCAGACTCTCATCGATACGCTGTCTGAGTTGCTGTTGCTTAAGATCAATTTCAGGATACTGAACGGCGATCGTATCGGATTTTTCTTTGAGTTCAACAATGATACTGTCCAGCCCTGTTTTTAACACATCCAGCTCATATGGACTGAGGTTATCATCGGCCCTATACGAAGTTTCGAGTTGTTGGAGTCTTTGATAGTCAGCGCGCAAATCAGCGGCCTCATCTGCGCTCAAACGTCCATTGGCAGCTAAGTCTTCAATTTTGCGCAATAGATTGGCTTGACGCAGATCAATATCTCTTCCGCCGCCCGAGCCATCACCACCGTGCCAATCTCCGCTGCCACCGTGCCAACCGCCGCCAACGGGATTATTAAGGTTGAGTGACGCAGTAATTTTTTGATCCAGGTTCTTAAGATTGATGGCCAAACTAATGGTTTCATCGAGTTGCAAACCATTTGCTCTTGCTTGAGCCTCCTGGCTGGCAACGCGATTTACTTCTGCTTTCAGATTCTCATATTCAGATCTTAAAATTCTTCCAGTGGCAATGCCATCCTCAATTTTTCTGGATTGAACAGATTGTTGTCCATTGATTCCAGGCCATGCTTGCATACCATGTGTATTATTCGCCAAGCTTCGCTTCAGATTCTCAATCGCTAGATCCAGGTGATTCGCTTCGGCAGGCGTAAGAACGCCGTCGCTTTTGTAACCGTGACGATCCTCGCGAACGTGGTCAAACTGGTCTTTGAGAGCTTGAGCTTCTTCAATAGTTAAACGCCCGTCGGCAAGACTTGCAGTGATGCGCTGTTTTAATTCGCCCATCAATGTTTCATAATTGTCTAAATTGGTACTGACGACGGTGCCACTATATGTGGTGTCAAGCATGCGATTGAGAGACGATTCTACCTTGTTTAATTCTGAATTCAGAGAAGCAATTTCAATTGGTCCGAATTGACCGTTTTGGCGATAGTTTACTTCCAGTGATCTAACGCGGTCCAACTGAGTTTTTAAATTTTGAGTGTCCGAGGGACTTAGCTTATTTGCATTAATCGCATCAATAATTCGATTCGTTATTTGCGTTTCGCGCACGGAAATTGGGTCCGACGAGGTAACTGTCATGCCAGCTGGCGGAGCCAAGAGGTCTCTAAACAAATCAGTCCACTGATTAGCCTCGGCAGGTTGACTCGCTGACAGTAATGAAATAGACGAAGCGACTAGTGCCGCCCGTAATAACGATTTCTTCGCAAACATAGTGAATTCTCCAGACGTAATTTTGTATTTTTAACAGAATTGAGATACCCACGCGCAGCCTGTTCAGTATTAGCGGTAATGTCGCCCCCGCAGTATGCCAACAAGACTGTCTACCGCAGAGTTCTTCATAGCACGGCTGTGACAATTTAGCACCGCCAGATTGTTTTGTTTCGGCCGATCCAACCCGTCAAATCTTTCCTCTGCGCCCCTAAAGGAACCTCGATGCACCGAAATTGCGGCTTCACCGACAAAGGTTTGGAAGGACCAGGAGTTCTCGTCAAGATTGCAACCGTGCGTTTGCACGATAAGTGAGACATCTAAACGATCAATTATCGCCAAGTCACAGCAAGCTCAGGGCATACACGCGCAAAAAGAAATAAGTGTAGCTGCCACTTTTCAATTCAGACTCGATGAATAAACGACATATATCGCCGGACAAATAAAGGTCAAATTCGCAGCTCTATTGACATCACTTTAGAGCGTCGGAGTGGCAACGCACTACAAAGCCAAAAAAGCCGGTCACTAAGGACCGGCTCTAAAGATCGGAGAGGGAGAGATTCGAACTCTCGATCCAGCT
>JADYXS010000503.1 GCA_021772155.1 Candidatus Obscuribacter sp. | reverse complement strand
TCTCGCCTGCCAGTTTGTAGTTATCGACCGACGATTCGTTGCCCTCTGAACGAGTGTCCCCGCGATTAGTTAGCGAATCGAATACTGCATTGCTCATGATTTTGCCCCCTCAAGAAACGACCGCGGTACAAGCGGTCCCTGTTAGCAAAATCATCCTAATAACCAGTTATGAGAAGTTCGTAAGAAGCTATTTCAGAGCAAAATGTTTAAGCCCTCGTTGCAGTGACGCTAAGAGTGCTCGACTGATTTTAGTTTCAACTTTTCAAAGAGCTACACGCGGCGGGCGAGCAGGCCGGCCCACATATCCCCGACCTCTTCCTCGACAATTACGAGGTTATGCTTTGCCAGCGCAGCCCGCATAAGCTCTAGCTTTTCCTTCAGGATGCCCGCGAAGGCGAAATTCGTTCCCGGATGGCTCAACAGCATGTAATCAGCCAGGAGTGCCGCATTGTCTTCGTAAGTAAGGTTGGAAAGGACAAAGTCGAACGGCTCTGCCGCCTTAGGGCCGGTTAGCAGTTTTTCTGTGCTCCCTTCATGCAAAACAATGCGGTCCGCCACACCGTTTAATCCGAAGTTCTCACGCGCGACCTTACAGGGATGTGGATCTGTTTCCAAAGCGACGATTTCAATTCCCTTCGACAGCAGAGCTGCTCCAATCGCCAGGATTCCGCTTCCAGTGCCGACATCGAGCACGCGACGCGCATGTGTGATGCACTTCTCCACAGCGCCTAAACAGAACTGAGTGGTCGGGTGGAACCCCGTTCCGAACGCAAGACCTGGTTCGATGTAAATGACTTCTCGACCGGCTTTTAGCTCTGGTGATAAACTGTCACGCTCCCACTCGGGGCACACCAATAGGCGCTGACCGACTGTGAACGGCACAAAGCCAACCTTCCATTTAGCTAACCAGTCTTCCTCTTGAAGCTCGCTAACCCTGAGCGAGCTGAGGCTCTTGCTGAGTCCATACTCTTCCATGACAGCGGATAACGCAGAGGCATCGCCACCGAGCAAGCGATCCTCTTCAAATGTCGCCCTCAGCCGAACTTGACCTTCGCCTTCAGGGTCGATTTCGCAGCCATTGGCGCCCTGTTGCATCATCAACCAACTCGCCATGTCCTCGTTTGCGCTATCGAGGGTAAATTCCACGATGCGCCAGAGCTTTTTATCTGATTCCTTAATCGGCATCGTTACTGCCCCATTTTCAGAACAGCGCGAAAGCGCACAGTGCCCTTCTCAACACGGCTGTAGGCTTCTTGAATATCTTGGAAAGCAAACGATTCAGTGAACACTTTCACCTTGCCGCTCGCCACCATATTCAGTGCCTCAAAAAGGTACTCGCGGTTATTTTGTTGGCTGCCGATGACTTTGATTCTGCGCATGATGAAATCGCCAGCACTGATGCACAGCGGCTTAGCATCAAAGCCCATCACAACAAGTCTTCCATCCGGTCTCATACCTTGAACGCAGTCTGCCATTGAGTCTGTTGAATTGCCTGTGCCCAGAACGACATCGGCACCGCCTGCTGCGGCAAGAGCAGCTCCATCTTTGACGACAAGATCTGCGCCTAATTCTTTCTTGATCATCTCGGCTTTGTCAGCAGATCGTGAAATTGCGATGGTAGTGAATCCGGCAGCCTTTGCATATTGCACGGCAAGGTGACCCAAGCCGCCGATCCCAACAACTGCAACCGTTTCACCGGGCTGTGGTTGCGCCCAACGCAAGCCGGACCACACAGTGTAACCAGCACAAAATATTGGTGCAGCCTGCTCGTACGATAGAACATCCGGAATAAGCATAGTGGCGTCTGCATAAGCCACCATAAACTCAGCATGACCGCCATTGAGCTCGACTGACGTACCTAGCTGCGATTGACAGAAGTTGATTTTGCCTCGTTGACACCACTCACAACGCCCACAAGACGTCTGCACCCACGGCACGCCGACTCTGTCCCCAATCTTACGGCTTGTCACGCCAGGACCTACGGCAACAATTTCACCGACAGGTTCATGTCCAAGCACACGAGGAAACGGGCCCGGAAGTCCGCCGTGAGTCTGGTGCACATCCGTGTAACAAAGCCCACTTGCATGGATTTTTATCAAAACCTGATTTGCCTGAGGTTGCGGAGTTTCAATTTCCTTGATAGTCCACTTCTCATTAGCGCCGGCGACGACTGCAGCCTTCATTCGCAATACCTCATTTAATACGGCGCAGCATATACTCTTGGCGCGATTGGATCTAGTCACAACAGCTGGTAGGGGAGGGGACAAGCTCCTCCCCTACCAGCGACACTAGATTCTAGTCACAAAGCCTCCGGCAAAACTAGATGTTGATGATGACGTCTTCTGGCGCGAATCTAACTTTCGCCAACTTGCCAAACTTGTCGTCGGGATGTCGATAGCCAAGGGCGCAAAGAACTACACTCCGACAGCCCTTTTCAGGTAACCCAAGGATCTTGTCATACTCTTCTTTGGCGAACCCTTCCATCGGGCAATTATCAACGCCCAATTGGGCAGCAGTAGTCATCAAATTGCCCAACGCAATGTAGCACTGTTTAGACATCCATTCCGCGAGGAATTCCTCTGACGATCCATTCACAAAATCCATGATCATCTTCTTGAAGGGTGCCAATGACTCTGTCGAAATGCCTCTCAGTTTCGCAACTCTCGAAAGATGGGTGTCTACGTGCTGCTCATCCATCCGCTCGATTCTTGATATCACGACTAGATGCGAGCATTCAACAGGTTGTTTTTGGTTCCAACTGACAGCAACGAGTTTCTCTCTAATTGCCTGGTCAGTGACAACTGCAAATTTCCATGGCTGAAGTCCAAAGCTTGATGGCGTCAGTACCAGAGCCTCCTCGATCTTTGACCAAGTTTGGGTTGGTATTTTACGGCTCGGATCAAATTGCTTTGTCGCGTAGCGCCACAACAACGCATCTATCGGATTTGCTAACACTGCCGGTTCCGCACTCATGATTTCACCCTCGCAAAAGAAGTGATCTTATAGGCAGCGCGGTCCGATAACTAGTGTGCGTGACAATACCGAACGACTCTGGTAAGCGTCCAAACTAGCAACGAAAATGGGCAAGGGCGGCGGTCGAGTAGACCGGGGGAGTTTCACCCCCAGCCCCTCACAGAACCGTACGTGAACTTCTCAGTTCATACGGCTCATAGGTGTTCGGACAGCGGGC
>JADYXS010000502.1 GCA_021772155.1 Candidatus Obscuribacter sp. | reverse complement strand
GTCAAATTTGGAGGCTCTCGTGCTCAAGGCAGGAATCGTTGGTCTTCCCAACGTTGGAAAATCAACTCTCTTCAATGCGTTAACCGGCTCTTATCAGGCCGAAAGCGCGAATTACCCCTTCTGTACGATCGAACCTAACACAGGCATCGTGAAGGTTCCCGAATCAAGGCTCTTAAAGCTGCAATCACTGGTCAAGCCTCAACAAGTGATTCCTGCGGCATTTGAGTTCGTCGATATAGCAGGCCTGGTTCGCGGAGCAAGTAAAGGCGAAGGGCTGGGAAACCAATTTCTGGCTCACATAAGAGAAGTGGATGCAATTGTTCATGTGGTCCGCTGTTTTGAAGATGAGAACATCACGCACGTTGATGGTCCAGTCGATCCAATCCGCGATCTAGAAACGATTCACATTGAGCTAGCCATGTCGGATGCAGCTTCAATCGACAAGCGACTGGATAGATTGCAGAAGCAAAAAAAGCAAGGGGATAAGCGGGCTGGCCTTGAAGCTGGCATCTTAGAGAAGGTTCGCCCCAAGTTAGATAACGTCGAAGCCATCGACCTGACGTCCTTCACTGACGAGGAACGAGAGCTTCTTCCTCAGCTCCAGCTCCTATCAACAAAACCACTACTATACGTAGCTAACGTAAAAGAAGACGAGCTAGCAGATCCAGACAAGAACCAGCACGTGCTCGCGTTGAAAAAACTCGCCGACGAAGAAAAGCGCCCAGTAGTTGTGATCTCTGCACAAATAGAAGCAGAGCTAGCGGAACTTCCTCTGGAAGAACGCATGAGTTATTTAGAAAGCCTCGGTATTACCGATAGTGGCGTCAACACTCTCATTCGCGCAGCCTTTGATCTACTTGGACTCAAGACTTACTTCACTGCCGGCGAAAAAGAAGTTCGCGCCTGGCCTTTCGAAACAGGCTTCACAGCACCGCAATGTGCCGGGATTATCCACACCGACTTTGAACGTGGATTTATCCGCGCGGAAGTGATCGGCTACGACGACTACGTGAATGTCGGATCAGAAAAGGGTGCCAAAGAAAAGGGCTTGATGCGGCTTGAAGGGAAAGAATACAAAATGAGCGATGGTGACATCGTTCACTTTCGGTTCAACGTTTAGATCAAATGCCGGCGGGACGCCGGCGCTCCCAGGAAAACAAAAGGGACCGTGCATAGCTGCACGGTCCCTTTGTTTGAGCGAGATATCTTGTACTTAAACTACGCGACGACGATTACCAAACCGTTTGCCACCAGAAGGTCTCTTCGAAGGCGGTCTGACAGCTGCGGTCGTAGACAAATCGAGCTTCCGGCCAACGAGGCGCTCAATGTCGCGAACCAGGTATCTTTGATCTTCAGACACGAAGGTGTGAGCGATACCAGATTTTCCAGCTCTGCCGGTACGACCAATTCTATGAACATAGTCAGATGCGGTTTGCGGAAGATCGTAATTTACGACATGACTGATACTTGGAATATCAAGGCCACGAGCAGCGATATCGGTTGCAACCAGTACAGTGAACTGTCCGTTGCGATAGCGATGCATTGTGCGTTCACGCTGGTTTTGGCTGATGTCGCCGTGAATTTCTTCTGCCAGTACGTTGGAAGCGCGCAGTCTTTCGGCAACCCAGGTTGCTTTACGACGGGTCTTTGTGAAAACGATCACTGAACCAGTTCCGAAATCCTTCACAAGATTCAACAACAGTTCATCCTTACCGAATTCATTAATATGGTGGATGTGTTGATCGATAGCGGCTGGATCAATTCGTTGCTCTTTTGCACGAATGACTGCCGGTGACTTCAAGTATTCTTCGCCGAGACGCGCAATGCGTTGATCGATGGTTGCGGAGAACATCAATGTTTGTCTTACAGCCTTCAAGTGATTAACAACGTTACGCACTTGGGGCATAAAACCCATATCCATCATTCTGTCGGCTTCGTCAAATACGACGAACTCAACAGACGATAGGTTGGCGATGTTTTGTTGGACCAAATCCAACAAGCGGCCTGGTGTTGCGACAATTATGTCGGCCCCGCGGTGCAAACCTTTGATTTGCGGACCGTAGCCAGTGCCACCATAAAGAGCGATGCAGCGCAATTGGCTGTGCTTGCCCAAGAGGTCGAATTGACCCTTAACTTGAAGTGCAAGTTCACGAGTAGGCACCAGCACCAAAGCACGAGTGCGCTTGGCGCGTGACGGTTGACCAATTTTTTCGATAATAGGGAGCGCATAAGCGGCTGTTTTGCCGGATCCGGTTTGCGCAGACGCCAATACGTCTTGTCCTGCGAGGATCAAGGCGATGGTCTGCTCTTGAATCTCGGTCGGTTCTGTATACCCTAGCTCAGCCAATGACGCCAGGGTAGGCTTGGATAAGCCAAGCTCTTCAAATTTATTCAATATGAAATCCTTATTGAGGCATCGGATATTCATACCGATGCATTCCGTAATCTAATTACGGCCGTGTCAGCTAGCCCGCGAAATCAGCCTCAAGCGGGCGAAAACTCAGCCGAGACTGCGAGTATGCCAGAACACATGGAGGATGTCAAAAATTCGACTGGATAGTCTGTCACATAGTATGACAGATTGGTTCCAGTTTATCTTTGACGGCCCTGCTGACCTTCAATTTTCCATACAGGACTACATCTTGCGCAAAACTTCCAACCAACGCTTCCAGGCCTTGGACCTTGCTTCTTTGTTGCCAGCTTTTGCATCCGGTGCTTCACCGGCGCGCATAAATCCGTGACCGGCACCTTTGTAAACGACCGGCTTATACTGTTTACCGAGCTTTTTCATGGATGCTATCGTCTGATCGATAGTGGCATTTATACGAGCATCATTCTCCGCATAGAACCCCTCTACCGGAGCTACAATGCGCTTCAGCTCTGCTTCTTCCGGGGCCGACCCGTAAAACACAAATGCCTTTCGAATATTAGGATTATCTGAAGCAAATCTGAAGGTTTGTCCTCCGCCCCAGCAGAATCCAGCGACGGCAACTTTTCCATTGGCGGCCGGTAGTTTGCTCACATAACTTGTTACGGCGTTCAGGTCTTTAGTGATCTGCTCTGGTGGAAGACCGGAGACAGCTTTTCTCACAGCATCTTCCCCGGAAAATCCATCGGTACCACCGCCACCAGATGCGGTGCCGGATAGTAAGTCGGGAGCAATAGCGATGTATCCTGCAGCAGCGAGCTGATCAGCCACACTCCGCACCCAATCGCTGAGCCCGAAGATTTCATGTATAACAACGACTGATGGTGCCTTTCCTTTCACTTCCGGATACGTGATGAAGCTGCGGATGTTGCGCTCGCCTTCTTTCACCGTTACCCATTCTGAGTGCCTTGGTGACTTTTCGAGTTTAGCTTTCGCCCAGTCTTGAGCGCCGACAGACGAACATGTGATCAATAACAGGGAAATGAGCAACGAAAAGAACTTCAATTGGCACCTCGATTAACCAAGTGTTCACGCTGGCACGTGCAGTTTACTGCAGGCGAAGCAATCGCGTTACGGCAGCGTCGAAGGCGTTGGCAAAATCTCTCTTGAGCTTATCGTTAAAGGGACTTGGACCACCTGTTATAGCGCCAGTTTCGCGTAGCTCCTGCAACAGATCGCGACGAGACAAACGATCTGCAATGTTCTCCGAATCAAATCTTTGACCGCGAGGACTGATTACCGTGACACCATTGGGAACCAGTCGAGATGCCAACGGGATGTCTTCGGTAACGACAATATCGGATGCAGTTGCGTGCTCCGCGATGTAATCATCAGCAATATCTGCGCCCTTCGCCACTTGCACGTGCATTAACAAGGGGGAAGGGGCTAGCAAAACTGCGGAATTCGCAACGAATACCGTTTCAACTGAGCGCTTGAGAGCTGCCCGCATTATTAGTTCGCGGATTTGCACGGGACATGCATCCGCATCTACCCAGACTTTCATTAGACATACGATACACGACAGCCATTGTCATGGGTGATCTCATGACTGGGAGCCGGCTATTGTGTTATCGTTAACTCACTTAAATTATTTGTTTGCACTTGGGCGAACTCAATTCGCGTGAATTTTGTTTGCACCACATTCGGTGCACTAAACCAGAAGAGGAAGAAAATGAGCGACTTAGTTGTAATAGCCTACGACGACATTCACAAGGCCGAAGAAGTGCGCTTGACGTTGCGCAAACTGCAAGAAGAGTATTTGATCGACTTGGAAGACGCAGTAGTTGTAACCAAAGCTGCAGACGGCAAAATCAAACTGCACCAAGCTGTCAACATGACTGCTTACGGCGCAGCAGCAGGCAGTTTCTGGGGACTCTTGATCGGCGTCCTTTTCCTCAATCCGCTGTTCGGCGTAGCAATGGGTGCTGCCGCAGGCGCAGTAAACGGCGCTCTGACAGACATGGGCATCGATGACAAGTTCATGAAAGAACTGGCTTCCCACCTACAACCGAATACCTCAGCACTGTTCGTGCTCATTAAACACGCAACTCCAGACAAGGTTGCCGAAAGACTGGCAGGAACCGGCGGCAAGCTGTTGAAAACATCGCTTACACACGAAGACGAAGCGAAGCTGCAAGCAGTTCTGGACGAAGCCAAGAAAGAAACGGCTACGGTCTAATCGATCGAAGTCTAAACAACCAAGGGCTGCCGAAAGGCAGCCCTTTTTGTGATGGAGCCTTCCAGGGGGTGTAACATAGGTCGTTATAAGTAATCTTGCGTCCCGGTTAATTCCCGCAGTGTCAGGGCACATAGATGAAGGCTTTTGCTCAAATAACTGCCGTTTTTGGGTCGCTATGTCACTTCGAGACAAATTAGACGAGTTGAACAAGTGGCGTAAAAAGCCGCTGCTTCCTAACCAGAATGCGGACCCGACGCAGATGGAGGATCCTCAAGCGCAGACGAATCCTCCTGGGTCCGCCAACAGGCAGTCCCAAGGCATGCAAGCAATGCGGCAGTCTCAAGGGATGCCGGCAGCCAAACAGTCTCAACCGATGCCTGTAGCCAGACCAGGACCGAGCCTGGCGGAATTAGCACTGCAAAACCTTCAAGGACTGGAATTCAGCGAAACCGGTATTGCGAAGGCGGATGCTGACCGGCCTCCAGCCGAACCTGTCGTTGAGCCAACGCTGCCAACGTCTGGAATGGAAGGACAGGTCTTTAACGGACTGTACCGAATTGAAAAACTTCTAGCTCAAGGCGGCATGGGACAGGTGTTCCTCGCTGCACATATGAACCGCAATGAGATGCCTGTCGTTCTGAAACTCCTGCTTAAGCAAGCAGACCGAAACAGCGTCGAGTACAACCGATTTCTTCAAGAAATGCTCATCAGCGGACGCATGCGTCATCCAAACCTGATCAAGGTATTTGATTACGGAATTCTGCTTGATGCATTGACGCCTTATCTGGTGATGGAATTTGCCGAAGGCGAACCGTTGAGAGATGTAATGCGGCGCGCCAAATTGCTCTCAGTGCCTGACGCTGCCCGAATAATAATGCAGTGCTGCGACGGCCTTCATGAAGTTCATGCAAAAGGGGTTGTGCACAGAGATCTCAAACCTGAAAACCTGATGATTAAGGGTGACTATGAAGCGGTCGACAACGTCAAAATACTAGACTTCGGCATCGCGCAGTTGCAAAACAAGACTAAGTTTGACGAGCAAGGTCTGGCCATCGGCAGTGTTGGCTATATGTCCCCAGAGCAGATTTGCGCACAACCGGTCGACCACCGCACGGACATTTACTCGCTCGGGCTGATTTTCTACGAAGCAGTTACAGGGCACCCCCCGTTCGTTGGTAGCACGCGTCGGGAAACCATGGCGATGCACGTGCAAGCGAAGCACATGCCGCCATCCTCGATGGCAACACTGCCGATGGGGACAATGGGACCGGAAGTCGATCGCATCGTAGAACAGGCACTAGCCAAACACCCGGACAAACGATATCAGAGCGTAAAAGACTTGCAAAAGGACTTGGCGGCATTAGAAGTTGCTATTACAAGTCCGCACGCCACTTAAATCGCGTAAATCACTGATTAGGCTTTGTGGTTCGCGACGCCGTTCGTACCTTCTGGTCGCTCAGCTTGATTCTGCTAGTCACCCCTCGAACACCATCGGCATCAGCTGCAATCTGCTCAACGTGGCTTCGTTCCAACTCGCTGTCGACAGAACCGTAGAGAGTAGATTCACCGTTTACCGTCAACACTTGAATGTTGGGCGCATCATCAGACAATGCGACATCCTTCTGGATCGCATCCATGATTCTGTCCGAGATCGCTCGGTCTTTGCGAACGTAACTTTCCATTGCAGTGGGATTAGCCTTCTCCGCGCAACCTGCAGCGGCAAGGATAAAGCTAATCGCTCCAAGTACAAATCGTCGCTCAATCATAGGTCTGCCTTCCCGTTTCTTGTCCTCTGGTCTCCACATGACGCAAAAGTGAAGTTAGGTTTCCCAATTGAGCAAAGTGTTTCGGAAATGATAGTCCACCAAACACCCGTGCAAATCACCGAGAATGCACATGCTTGAAGTGTCTATCCGTCACCTTAGATTCATCACAAAAGGCACTGGTGCGCATAAGCGCCACCTCTAGGGGACCGTCTTCCCCGGTCAGTTGACGAGAATCACAGCAACGAGTTAAGCGCCGCAACCAACTTAAAGATTTCGTCTTCAGTTGTGTAGTAGTGCACGGAAGCGCGGATTGAATCAGGACTCGGAATCGTTCTGACGATAAAACCAAGGCCTTCTAAATCGGCGACGATTTTTGCATGCTTGCCACCAGTTACTGCAAACGACACCAACCCGGACATCGGGGGTTCACTTCCCACGCATTGCACGTTCGGTAGAGCTTCCAACTTGCTTCGCAGTAATCTGGCGTTCTGGCAAATAAGATGAGCACGCTGCTCTGCAGTAGCCATGCGCTGGTGAAATTGAATTGAATTGCGCAGCCCAGCCAACAGCGGAAAGGGTGCGGTGGCTACTTCAAAACGTGACCCGTCAGCTTGCCCACCTTCGGCAGTCAAATCCAGGCGCCACCCGACAAACGTCGGCTTAAGCTCGGATAATCGATCTTCCCGCAAGTAGAGCGCACCCAGTCCATCCGGTCCGCATATCCATTTATGGCCGGTAATAGCGTAATAATCAACTTTGGACTTCCCCAGGTCGAGCGGCATGGCGCCCGCGGACTGGGCTCCATCTACAAGAGATTGTGCACCATGCGCGGCGATCCGCTCAGCCATTGCTTCCATAGGTAAGACCTGCCCTGTATTCCACAGCACATGACTGAAAACCACCAGCTTGGTGCGTTCGTTCAAACTATTTTCAAGCCCTGTCAAAATTTCCTCGTCGGACTTTTCGGCAACAGCAAAGTAGTCCAACACAACCCCGAGACGCCGGGCAATGTTTTCGGCCGCGCTTATGACGCCGCCGTGCTCAGAATCAGTGAGCAACATGCGGTCACCTGGCTGCCAGTCCATTCCCCACATGACGATGTTGCACCCTTCCGTCACATTTCCGGTCAGCGCCCATGATTGCGGCTTGCCGCCCAGTTCACTGGCCAACGCCTTGCGTGTCCGCTGCAGTTCCTCGGAGATCCACTTAAACATCGGCATTGAAAATGGTCCGATTGCCTGGACGTGCTTGTAGGAATCCATAATTGCATCAAGCGTAGACTGAGGCATAGTGCCCTGTCCACCGAAGTTAAAATAGCTCTTGTTGGACAGAGCTGGCATGACGGCCCGACAAGCAGATAGGTCGGCAATCTTCACATCAGCCATGTTTAAGTCTCCTTGCAGCTTCCACTATAACAGCGAGTTTTTGAGATGCGGTTTCAGCGTTCGTCACTGGATTATCAGCAAATGTAGCAAACCCGCAATCCGGGTTTAACCAAATACGGTCGAGGCCCACGAACGATGCGGCGAGCTTGGCGTGGTCGTACACAGACTCAATCGATTCGACTTTCGGGTCCTTCGGGTTCACAACTCCGACTCCAATTCGCACTTTGCCAGGCAGCTCTTTGAGAATTGCCATGTCGCCGGCCCGTGGAGTACACATCTCAAGGAACAACGTCCCGAACTCCAGTTGATGGAAGAGCGGCAATAGATGTTCATACCCACCGGTCAGCGCCACGCTCTCATCCGGACTCCAGTTTCCTCTGCAAACATGCATTGCTAATCGCTCTGGTGGAAAACCTTGGGTTACACGGTTCAACAACCCTGCGGCGAAGCTCAGTTCTTCAGCAGTTTCTCCACGCTCGCTAAGTGCACCACACATGAATGTTCGCTGGTGATGCGGCGTTCCGAAAACAACTTCAGTAAGAATTGGTTCGTCAAGTTGAATCAAAGATGTCCCACTTTGAAGCAACTCTGCAATTTCTTCTCTTAGAATGCGAACGATGTCGTCGGCAAGCGCTTCCCGACTAGCGTAAGCGCGCTCCTTAAAGCAATCAAGATACATGGTTCGTGTTAGCAAATACGGGCCAGGTAACGAGACTTTGACTGGTGCGCTTGTTATCCGCCGCAAGAACGCATTCTCATGAACAGCCAGTGGAGCCTTTCTATTCAACTTGCCAAACACAGCAGGATGTCGCACCACGGAAGCGGGAATATCCAGCGTATCCAACTGTCGTTGAAATTCTTCCGGATGATCGACCAACGGCAGCAAATCCACCAACGGTATCAGCTGGACATTTTCCAAGCGGGCGCCGACAAAACTGGAATAGTTATCGCGCCGCTGTTCACCATCGGTCACCACATCAGCGCCAACTCGCAGCTGCTGATCGACTACCAGCCGAACGGCATCGTCAGCACATTCTTGAAATTCGCTCTCACTTAGCTTGCCTTCCAGGAATTCATGAACAGCTCGAAGCATCCAACGCGGACGAGGCCAACTGCCAATTCCCATCACAGACAATGGTTCAACCGGCGGCGCCGAAAGCGACTGAGCCTCTACAGAAAGGATCGTTGCCTGCGGCCGCGCCACTTCGGTCTGGGTCATAGAACGAGCAGCCACGCGGCTAGACCCTTTACTGACGAGGTAACTCCTTTGCTTCCCGACTTTCGTCCAAGATACCAGTTCATTCTTCGTCAACCGACACCATGCAGGCAAATCAACTTCCACCGACGTGTCTGTCGATTTGATTTCAAGTAACTGCCCTTCGTCCAAAGCATCAAGATTCTTGCGAATGAGCAGAAGTAGCCCATTTCCGCAATCCAAATCACCGCCGTCGAAACTTGCGGAAGGTGGCATAGGATGTGCGTCAGACGGCAGCATCATAACTAACTAGCTTTCCTCCTGGAAGCGAGCATCCCGGGAGGTCGGATCGCATCCCGGGAGGTCGGATCGCATCCCGGGAGCGCCGGCGACAGCTCCAACGGGAACGTTACTAAGT
>JADYXS010000066.1 GCA_021772155.1 Candidatus Obscuribacter sp. | reverse complement strand
TTCTATACGAGCTTCGGCAAGAGCCAAAACTAGTGAGACTAAACGTTCAGTCTCCGTTATTCCTGGCGCAATGATTTGTTCTTCTCTCATCAAATCCAGGGCTTTCATGATCAGTGGCAAAGGTCTGTAGGTCAGCATCGCGACAGGCAAAAGCCTGCGGGTGAGCAACAGAATTTCTCTCCACCCGTAATTGCGAAAGCCATATATGGCGCGCATTTCGTCCAAGTGTTCGTAGAGAGTATTGTCTCTTTTGCCATAATCATCAAATGCGGAAACTGGCAATGCAAGCTGAGCGGCTATGTGTGAAAGCACCCTTTGCGGAATGTGTGAAATGTCAGTCACTATTCGTCCTGGGAACCTCAGCAGGCAGAGCTGTACGGCAAATCCGAGCTTGTTGTGATCTCGGCGCCGACCGTGAATAATGTCCAGGTCTTGATCTGAAAGCGTGTGATAGCGAGCTAAAAGCCGATCAGAAACATCTTCGGGCATTTGAATTAACTCCAAACGCTGTTCTGGAGTGAGAATGCTGGTGTTTCTAGATTTCATCAGTACCTCAAGAGATTAATGGCTCTGCGCTTGTCATCGGGATCTACAGCCAAATACGCTTGCAATGCACTTAGGCTTGAGTGTCCTGAAATCTCTTGTATCGTGCGCAGCGGAACACCCGCTCTGCTCATATTAGTCAGACACGTTCGCCTCATAGAATGCGTGGAAGCATCTTCCAGTTCTAATGAGTCGAACGCTTTCCTGAGAATGTTATGCGCCTGCGCTCTCGTCAAATGCCCAGTGGCAGAGTCTTTCGATGGAAACACCCACTTGCAATTCTCCAGCTCGTCCTGGTATTTAGATAGCGCCTCCTTGAGTTTCGGGTGAGTTGGAATGCCACTAAATACAGTGTTCTTCTGCTTTGAACGTTTGATTTTTAGCAAGCTCCTTATGCCACCAGATTCGGTGAACACTTGATCGCACTGCAGCTGAACGATCTCGCCAACGCGCATGCCCGTGTAGATTCCCAAGGCGAACAAGGCTTTCTCCCTGGCTGTCGGCAGAAATTTCTGAATTGCAAAGATCTCCTTACTGCTCAAAATTCGAGCTTGCCCTGGCATATCCACCCTTGACTAAAAATATATCGAGAACACTTTCGTCAAGTCTAACTGGACCAAAAAAGAGAAGAAAGCCGGAAACGCTCACATAATCCGATTCTTAGTTTGACAAAAGTGACATTCTGTCAAATGGTTCCACCAGCTTGAGAGACTCGGCTTCTGTTCTAGAATTGCACTAGAATAGGAGATCGTTTTATCCAGGTCAGCATAGGAGCTGCTGCCGTATGAGCAACGAGGCACTGCAACAACCCATAGCCATTCAGTTCTGGGAGCTGTTTCACTCAGAGAAAGACGATCTCCGTTCTCAAATTTTTGCCGGATCTATACGGGAGGCGTACGACAGAATTGGTGAATTGCTCTCTCAGGCTCACTATCCACATGTCCACGAAATTACCTGCGATGATGAGAGCGCTATTCTAATCTTCACTCCGGAAAGCGATCCGGGCATTGCAGTAATCGTCGATGCTTTCGTCAAAGCTGCTCCTATGCTTTCAGGATGGAAAGTGTTCAATCGGCGGCAACGAAAGCCCATTGAGGATGCCTTGGTGATGCTGAACGACGTTTACGAAGTGGATGCCACTGATGCAGCGTTCTCGATCGAATGTACATTAAACAAGTTTGACGTGGTGATGCATACAGGCGTCGCGGCAATACTCGGAGAGGCTGAAAAGGAAGGCTTTGTTTCTTTTTTTCTTGAACATGCTTTGGGCGAAGAGGTCGCGATGAGCATGATTGGATGCAGATCAGTAATGTCTTCTGATCCAGAGAAAGCATCTTACTCGCCGAAAATGTTTGTGGAGACCATTCTTAACGCAGTAGACAACTCCTGATAACACATGAAGCTAGGCGACCCAGATGAGCCCGAAGCCTTCATACAACAAACATCGTTCTGACCGGGCGAGTTCCGAATTGCCAAGTAGCTTAGCGGGGATTCTGACCAAAAAAATGTCGGGACCCGATAAATGGCTGCCGAAGTAGCCCTGCAACAACCGAGCATCAGGTTTGTAACCTGGAGCGCGAGTATCGTGTTAGCGGAAATGACCGAGTGCCCAGCGTCCTTACAGGCGGCTTTTAACTGATCGACATGCTCAGGATTATCCATTATCAAAATGCGGAAAGTATCTTTAGCCGCCAACTTGGCCGCGCGGGTTGCTGGCTCAACTTTCGGTTCATCAGACTGTGCGTCTGCATTTTCCATTGCCACTTGGGTTTCCTCCCGATAGCAGCGGCTAGCTTCCAATCAGTCCACAATTTGGCTGCTCCCACCAACAGTGACGATTCTCAAGGAAAAATGAGCCAAAAAAATCCTTAAAGTCCGATGATACCTACTTGAAGGGGTAAAGTTATCCCCCTGCAAGTATCTACTTAGGCCAAACACGAGCGAACAATAGAGGTTGTCATCGATATATACTTTAGCCCGAATTCCTGCGCTCATAGGCACATGCGTGACTGACGATCGAATCATAAGTCCCCAGCCAGAATCGCGGCAGAAAGGGGGTTACTCGGAGCAGGAAATCGTTGCCGAACGGCCCGTAGTGCTCATTGTGGAGGCCGATCCGAGCACCCGAAAATTGCTAGCATATTTTCTCGAAGAGGCCGGCTACGCGGTCGAATTTGCTGCCGATGGTTATATAGCGCTAGATCGCGTGCGCCTCATTCAACCGGCGTTACTTATCACCGAAGTTTACCTTCCGCACCTTGACGGATTGACCCTTTGCCGGCTGCTTAAGAAAGATCGCGCGACGGGGGGAGTTCCAATCCTCGTGTTGAGCATGTTGGACGCCGAAGAGCTTGCCCGCGAATCGGGTGCCGACGCATTTACGAAAAAACCCTTTGAGAAGCAACGGCTCTTGCACTTAGTGAGTTGGTTAATCGCGTCCAAATCACTTCAGGAGGATTCATGACGACATCGATGAAGGGACGCCAGGTCGAACGCATTGAGACCGGAAGCGCCGAGGCAGACACCATCCTGAGCGGCGGATTTCCGAAGAACTCAATCAATATCATCATGGGCTATCCGGGAACCGGAAAGACAATATTAGCGGAGCAGCTCATGTTCCACAACGCAGGCAACGATCGACCGATTCTGTACCTCACCACCCTGTCTGAGCCGGTAGGAAAAATGCTCAGGTACGTTCAGGGTTTCAGTTTTTTCGACGCATCAAAGCTTGGCGATCAAGTAATTTACGAAGATATCGGTCCTGTCATTACCCAGGACGGCATCTCAGCGTTCAATCAGCGCGTTGAAGACGCGATCACAAAGCAATCGCCCAAGATAATTGTCATCGACTCGTTTAAGGCACTTCACGATATTACCGATTCGGTAAGTGAGATGCGGCACCTGCTCTACAAATTCACAAGCCTGGTTACAGCCTACGACACTACTGTGTTCTTGGTTGGTGAATACACCCAAAAGCTCAGCCGGGTCCTTCCTGAGTTTGCAACAGCCGACGGCATTGTTGAGCTGTCGCGCACTTCTAAAGGCACTCGCGATGAGCGTTTTATGCGAGTCCTCAAGTTGCGCGGCAGCTCCTATCTAGAAGGAAGCCACTCTTTCAAAATCACTAGAGATGGGCTAGAGGTTTATCCGCGACTCGTTACGCCCGAGGTGCCAAAGGATTTTCAATACAGTAAGAATCGGCTCACAACTGGTATCGAGGGTTTAGACGAATTACTTGATGGCGGCTACCTGGAGGGGAGCACCACACTATTGGCGGGACCTACAGGATGTGGCAAAACGACATTTGCTCTTCAATTTCTGCTGGATGGCGTCCGGCAGGGAGTGCCTGGGCTGTATGTGAATTTCGAGGAAAACCCTACGCAACTTGAGCGGACCATTAACGGCCTTGGATGCGATCTCAAAAAGCTAAAGGCAGCAGGTCTAGACCTGCTATATGCCTCCCCTGTAGAACTTCAGATGGACAGTATCATCGTGGAGATGTTCTCTCGTATCGACGAACTGGGTATCAAGCGCATTGTCATCGACGCAATTGGCGATTTAATAACCACCACGACCGATGGGCAACGGCTACATGACTACATCTACGCTCTGACCCAGCATTTTACGGTAAAAGGGGTAACAAGCATAGTGACGTTCGAGACATTGGGCGGATTGACTGACTTCGGGACCCACACCGCAGGCGGTGGACGTTTCAGCTATATGTCCGACAATATTATCCTACTGAAAGCCGCAATTACAGACAAGATCGAAAGATCCATGTTGATTATGAAGGAGCGGGCAAGTTCTCACGACGAAAACGCAAATAAGATAGAAATTACCGCATCAGGGGTGCGCGTAAAGGAAAAACAGAATTGACCGCTAAGACTGTTGCCCAAACCAAAATGAGGGCACGGCGCCGCCCTACACCTGAAACGCGCTTTCATAAGTACCAAAATGCCAAAGCGCCTGGGTCGTACAGGCGCTTTGCAAAAACCCCCTGATCGGAGGAGCACGGGGTTGGACCTTGCCACCACTGGTAAGCAGCAAGTGCTGAGTTAGCCTCAATTTGGACACCCATGAGAGGCAACACAACGCCGGTTAAAGGGTGCACAAGGAGACGCACCGGTCACAGGGCAGTTCCCAGTTCAGCATCGCATTTGGTATCACTTGGCTCAGCAGCTCAAGCTGCACAATTGCGTGATTATATTTGCCTCAGCTTGCTTGCAGTGCGGTCAAAAAGGCTAAGATCGCCTCAAGATCCCTACGTATCTATGATGAAAAAACGACGTTATGCCAAAACCAGATTTGCTCAGCAAGACCATAGACAGCGACATTCGCATCGCCCGAACGCTGCCGACCAAGTTTTATACAGACCCCAAGTATTTTGAAGCCGCGCGCGAGAAAATATTCACACCAAGTTGGCAGTTCATAACCGATACGGACCAGATCAAAAACCCAGGGCTAGCTTTACCAATTACCATCCTGGAAGGGTACTTGAATGAGCCAATGCTGCTCACCTGTGACAGCGCAGCGCAGTTCCACGCCCTATCCAACGTCTGCACCCACCGCGGAAATTTGCTTGTGGAATCGGAGTGCCACACACAGCAGCTGCGCTGTCGCTACCACGGCCGGCGATTTGGTTTAGATGGCTCTTTCGTATCCACGCCAGGTTTCGAAGAAGCGCTCGATTTTCCCTCCCAAGAGGACAACCTCCCGCAAGTCCCTACAGAAAAATGGGGCAAGTTCATCTTCTCAAGCGTGAACCCAGCTTCTCCATTGGCTGACGTCATCGAGGATATGAAGCGTCGGCTCGACTGGTTACCGCTTGCAGATTTTCATTTCGATGCGGAAAACTCTAGAGATTACGAAGTGCAAGCAAACTGGGCTTTGTACATCGAGAACTACCTGGAAGGCTTCCATATTCCCTACGTGCATCCAAGTCTGGCTGTGCTGCTGGACACGAAGAACTATCGCACCGAGCTACACAAACACGGCAATCTGCAAATTGGCATTGCCCAGCGCTCAGAAGACGCCTTCAATCTGCCTGAGTCTTCTCCTGATTATGGTCAGCTCATCGGAGCCTATTATTATTGGCTGTTCCCGAACACAATTTTCAATTTCTACCCATGGGGTTTATCGATCAACGTGATTGTGCCACTTGCTCACAATCGCACGCGAATCCGCTTTCTCACTTACGTTTGGGACAGATCGAGAATGGCCGGTTATTCAATTGAAGATATCGACAAAACAGAAATGGAAGACGAAAGCATCATCAGCCAGGTGCAAAAAGGGATTCAATCGCACTTCTACACGCGGGGACGATATTCGCCTCAATGGGAAACCGGCGTTCACCAGTTTCACAACATGTTGCACGACACCTTAGCGCCGGAGCAGTAGCAGGTGAAGCAAGGCATAGTCGTCGTCGGCAGCCTTAGCGTCGATTTTGTTATGCGCGTGCCAAGACGCCCAGCAAAGGGAGAAACCGTTTCCGGTTACGACTTCAATACCTTCGTCGGCGGCAAGGGCAACAACCAAGCTCTTGCTGCAGCTAGGGCCGGTGCAGCAGTCCACATGGTCGGAAGAGTGGGCAAAGACCAATACGGCGAACGCCTGGCGGCGATGCTAAAACAAAGTAATGTTGATACAACTCACCTTATCCAAGACCGAAATGCAGGTACAGGTATCGCCAATATATATGTCGATTCTGAGGGCGACAATAGTATCGTGATAATTGCGCAAGCCAACGGACGTTTATCAAACGACGACGTTGCTGCAGCGATGCCTACCATCGAGCAATCGGCGATCATGATGCTCCAGCTGGAAGTACCATATGAGACAGTGCTGGCCGCAGCAAAAGCCGGGCGTAAGGCTGGTGTTCGCGTGATGCTCAATCCAGCTCCGGCACCACTAAATGGTAAGCTGCCAGCCGAACTTTTGCCCAACATCGATCTGCTGATACCAAATCAAACGGAAGCTGAATTACTGACGGGCATTAAAGTCGTAGATCAAGGCAGCGCCATCAGAGCTGCACAAAAGCTGCAGCAAGCGGGCATCGCCGAAGTGATCATCACGATGGGCGAGCAAGGTGTAGTTGTTCTGGAACGCTCGGGAGCAACGCATTTCATATCGGCCTTCCGCGTTACCGTAGTTGATACCACCGCTGCAGGTGATGCCTTTTGCGGAGCTTTGGCCGCCAGCCTGGCTGAACAGAGATCGCTAAAAGATGCCGCCATAGTGGGCTGCGCCGCAGGAGCACTGGCTTGCACACACAATGGTGCTGAACCGTCGCTACCGACAAAAACGGAAATCGAACAGTTGCTGGCGGCTACAATTTAGCCCTCGACATTTGCTTCGCGCTTGATCATAATGGCAATGCACCGTGCATTGGAGCGTCGTTATGGAATTGAGCAACTATCCTTGTCTAAGCATTGGAGAGGCCGTTCACTACTACGATGCACCTGCTAAACAAATCAAAAGAGATATAAAAGAAGGCAAAATTCCGGCCGTAAAAATCGCAACGACTAAAGGCAGACGTTGGCGCATTTTTCCCAGTGGAGTCCCAACGTATATCGAAGAGACATTGAACCAGCAGCAACAATCTCAATCACAAATTCAAGAATTAACCACACGCTTACAAGAACTACAGGAACAGGTTGGCGCACTTCAAGCACAGCTCGATAAGGCTGAGCTTGCCGAACCGATTCTTAGCATGGCGCCAGAAACAGCAGTTGTTCCGGTTGCCGAAGAGGCAGTTGACGTTATTGCCATCAACTTACATTCGGATGCACGGCATCCGATAGTGCAATTCCTAAATCGCCTGCTGCAACCATTGAAAGGCCAGCCCATACAAGGCTAAAGCCAGCAGCGCTGAGCACGGAATTGTCAAACACCAGGCAACCAACATATCGCGCACGATAAGCCAACCCAAACGCTTTGGGCGATTAGCGCTGCCGGCACCAATGACTGTTGACGAAATCACCTGTGATGCTGAGATCGGACCGCCCGTCATGCTCCCACCGAGCAACACGATGGCAGAAGCGGTCTCGACTGCAAGAGCGTTCAAAGTGCGCAGTTTGTAGATACGCTGTCCGACTTTCTCAACAATGCCTGGCGTGAGCGCCATCACACCGATGCCCATGGCTAGTCCAGTGCCGAATCTCACCGAAAGCGGTATCTCTACTAACTGAAGTCCCGTTGCATGAAGGGCGAGCATCATTATGCCCATACTCTTCTGCGGATCATTTGCACCGTGCCCGAATGCCAGCACGCCGGTAGTGAACCATTGAAGCCAACGTAGATGTTTGTTGGCGTGCAGGGTTGCGCGCATCAACAACAGGAGCAAGAAAATCAGAACAATGAACCCAGCCATGAAACCGATCACTGGTGACAGAAACAATGCCATCACCACTTTCACAACACCGGTAGCATCCCAAAGTGAAGTAGCGCCACCCCAATGGATGTGTTTCACTCCTCCGGCGGCATAAAGGGCGCCGATAATGCCTCCAACTAAAGCATGTGTTGAGCTGCTTGGAAGCTTAATCCAGCGCGTTATGAAGTTCCAACTAATTGCGGCGGCAAGCGCGCTTATCAATACCGGCAGTAAATCCGGAGTAGCGGGCCAGGTTGTGATTGACTCCATGGACAGTGCAACTGCTGAGCCACCGAACAATGCCCCGCCGAGCTCGCAGACCGAAACAAAGCATATGGCCTGCAACGGTGTCATCGCCCGACTGGAGATAGCTGCCGCGCAGACTGATGAACCATCCTGAAATCCGTTAGTGAATGTGAAAAAAAGACAAAGAAGCAGAACGGTTAAAAGTAAGATCTCTACAACCACGCGCTGCTAACTCATCTTTATGACGCAGTGCTGCAGCTTCTCGCCGACACGATCAATCTTTTCAGCCATCTGCATCAACGAACGGTAAACCTCTTTGGCGCGCAGAATGTGGCGGACATCATCCATCTGCAACAGCTCCTTCATTGATGCACGATAGGCTTTGGCAAATCGATTCTCGGCTTTTCGGGCGATCAGAGCCTGTGCCGACGAATCAGGAAGGTTGTTGCGCAAAAGATGAATAGACTGCACAAGCGCCCTGGTACCTTCCACCAGAATCTCGAGCAGCTCTGCTAAATTCGGCGTTACAGTCGGGTTAATCTCGTAAGCCTCAATTTCGCGAATCGCTGACTTGGCCGAGTTAATTACTTCATCCATCCGATTACTCAACTCGAAGATGTCTTCGCGGTCGAACGGCGTGACAAATGACTCATCCAGTTTCCGCCCGAGCTCCATTTTAAGAACATCAGCTTCGTTCTCGAGGTCGCGCACACGTTGGCAGCGTTCTTCGCGGTTTTCGCAGACAACCCACTCCTGTAGCGCTTCAACACCCTCAAGCGCTTTCCTGGCATGCCGATCCAGCAAGGTATAAAAATCCGTGGGCGGTTCGAAAATCCGCCCCCACAACCATCTTGGTCGAATGCCGCCTTCGGCCCCCATTGCTTCAACCCGCCTCGAGCCGTCCGTCGATTGCAAAACAGCCCTCATTATAAAGGACAATAAACAGTCGCGACCAAAGCCGAATGCCAAACAGATTCAGGCAAAAGAAGCCTCAGCCGCCCTTCGTTACAAAGTGAATCAAGCGCAAAGTCGCACCGGCGTTAGAATGAGCCTAAACCATCGCAATCTTCTCCGCACGAGAACCAAGGAAACGCAAATGAGAGCACTAGTTTTGGAACGTCCAGGTAAGCCGGATACTTTGCGCGAGCAAGATATGCCGCAGCCGCAGCCACGCAGTGGCGAAGTGCGCGTTAAAGTCCATGCCGTCGGGTTGAATCCTGTCGACTATAAGCTCGCTCTCACAGGCTTGCCCACCTGGGAATATCCTTTTATCCTCGGACTTGACGTTGCCGGGGTCGTTGATGCCGTCGGACCTGACGTCACAGAATGGGAAGAAGGCGATCCGGTCTACTACCATGGCGACATGAGCAAACCAGGCGGTTACGGACAATACAGCATTGCTCCGGCCCACACGCTTGCATGGATGCCAGAGGGTCTGGAGTATTCAGCAGCCGCGGCTCTACCGTGCGCAGGCTTCACCGCCTATCAAGCAGTCAACCGTAAGCTGCGTGCCCAGGCCGGCAAGACAATGCTTGTTCATGGTGGTGCTGGCGGTGTTGGCGGGTTCGCGGTACAGCTTGCCAAAGCAGCCGGCGTAACCGTTTTTGCTACATGCCAGCGACATAACTTCAATTTCGTCAAAGACCTGGGCGCAACGGAAGTCATCGATTACAAGCTCGATAGTGTCGCCGAACGCATAGATACTCTGACGGACGGACGCGGCGTTGATTACGTCATTGACACCGTTAGTTCAGACAACGCCACAGACTCGCTGTTAATGCTCGCTTATGGCGGAGAAATGGTCTGCGTCGCTGGGTTGCCTGACCTGTACACGCTTGCTCCTGGCGAAAAAGCACTATCTGTGCACGAACTTGCTCTCGGAAACGCTTACACTTACGGTGACTTGGCCGCTCAAGAAGACCTGGCAAAAATCGCTCGCGAATTCGGCGCCCTCGTCAGCAAAGGCACGATCAAAACGATGGTGCAAGAAGTGATTCGGTTAACGGAAATTCCAGACGCGCTAGAACGACTTTCCATGCGACACGTGCGTGGCAAGATCGTAGCGCAGATGATGACTACTTAGGACGATCGCGTTCGATCATATTGTAGGGGCGGCGCCATGCGCCGCCCCTTTTTTGTGACGTGACTACGCGTGGATTTTCTCTTTGCCGGCACGGGCATTTAGGATTTTCACGAACGAGCGCGTACGGATTTCCTCAAGTGAAAGCCCGGTTGCCTGCACTTCATCGAGAGTGATGGCACCACAGTTGATTGCCCGCAAGAAGTAGTTGAGCAAGCCTTGTCCGGTGGCTGCGTCATCAAAGACATCGCCGACCAACGTTGCTTGCGCTGCTTTCTCCATGAAAGACTTCAAGCGTAGCGAAGCTGCATCCAATCCTTCCAGGAAGAAGGTGTAGCAAGCTGCGTAGCGCACAACAAGCTGCGCCGGGTGCAAATCCCAGCCTTGATAGAAAGCGTTTCTCAGTGAGTGCTGCACATGTCCGTAGCTTAGCTTCCAGGCGCGGTGCACAACCTGCGCATTCTCTTCGGCTTGGGCTGGAGTTAGCTTAACACCGTCAGACTCGCGGTGCGGTCCAACTGGCATCACGTTGGTGGCGCCATCGGACAGCCAAATGCCGGTGCCGGCAAGGGCAACTTTCATAGTATGCCGGGCGAAATCACATGCTGGGTGATCCATGCTTTGATGCGCAGCAGTGATATTGCACGAAGCAGTGTAGTCGTAAGTGCCAAAGTGCGCACCGGTACAACGTCCGTCACAAGCTGCAACCAACGAAGGCAAAGTGCACTCACCACGACTATTGATAATGGTCTGCGGTTGCTCAACCATCAGCTCTAGCTTAAGCGTACCTGGGCGCAAGCCATTTTTCTTTTCCAAAAGCTTCAATAGCTCTACGAACGCCGTAACCTGCTCAGGTATTGTCACCTTGGGCAGTGTCACAACAAAATTGTCAGGCAACAAACCGCCAGATTTTTCCAGCAGAGTACTGATGAAGATATCCAAAGTCCGGGCGCTTCGCGCCTTCAATTCCTCGTTAAATGGTTTGATGCGAATACCGATGAATGGCGGCAGAATCTTGTCGTTCATACCACGGGCGACTTCTTCGGCAGCCAATTCTGTATGCTTGTCTTCCTCTTCATCGGGACGGTTACCGTAACCATCTTCGAAATCGATGCGGAAATCTTCCACTGCTTCGGCTTGTAATTTGGCCTTAACTCGGGCATACACCGTCGCCGTCAGCTTCTTGTCGGCAGGCATGCCCAGTGCCTTTGCCAGGCTTTCAGCATCAGGAGCGTACTGCTCCAAGGATCGCAGAGCCATCACAGAGAGCTTCTGCGCCGAATCCGCCTTGAACAACTGCGCGCCACCATATACGGTGTGTACTGGCTGACGAGCAGCGGAGTCTCCCGGAAATTGCTTATTGAAAACGTTATTTGCTTCCTGCAACGGCTTGAACACGGTCTCGATCTCTTTTTTCGACAACGACTCTTTCATGACTTCTCCTGCTTTGATCTAACTGCCTCTGTAAGTGGAATATCCGTACTGGCTCAGCAGCAGGGGAATATGGTAGTGCTGCGACGCATCCGAGACCTGGAATATGATCGGCACGTAGGGATAGAAACCTTCACCGTTAAATGTTGCTTGATAGGAAGATGTATCGAAGGTCAATCGATAAACTCCCGGGGTTATTTTTTCGCTTTCTGCCAGCAAGTTTCCCGCGCGCCCGTCTGCATCCGTGCGCGCGCTGGCAAGTTCACGCCACGTCCCTTCTTCTTGAATTTCCAACATCACAGAAACTCCAGCGGCAGGCTTGCCGCGAGCGATGTCTAAAATGTGGGTTGTGATTGGACTTCTTGGCATAGTTTCTCCAAACGAATTTTAGTGATTTTGTTTTGCTCTTCTGCCGCAATAAACAGTTCCCGAGCAGGCTCGTTATCCATTCGCGAACGAAGAATCTCGAGCATTTCCGCCGCCGTCTTTCCGGTTGCACACACTATAAAGATGTATCCATATTTTGTTTCGTAGGTCTGGTTGCCTTCAGCAAGCCCCCTCAGCACTTCCTCTTGAGCATTATCGACGCCGGATTGCTCACCGGAAGCCCATCCACTTGTGCTTCGGTACTTAGCACGTAAGCTTGCCATGTCGCCAATCTTAGGATGAGCCGAAAAGGCCTCAAGCCAGTCCTCGGACGAAAGAGAATTCCATAGGGTTGCACCATGCTGGACCAGATCATCAAATGAATTGTATGGACGCTCATGGACCATACCGTCGGCCCAGCGCGATGAATGGCAACAGCGGAGCATTTCTGCCCGCGCGGCAGCTCCATCTAGTTGGTTCAGTTCACTTAACTGCACAGGCCCCACCACTAGCGACAGGGCTTCGTTCCTGTTTGGCCAACACACCGTGCACTCGCAGACGGCTGATACCGCCATCGGGAGCGATATTCAGGCGAATGTGAGTCCAAGGTCCGCCGTGAATAATCTCTTTATCGTAATAGTGTCGGTTGTCGGCCTTCAGTTTCGTTCTTGCCAGAACCTCACTCCACTCGAAATCAGGCCACGTCAAAATATCAATATTTGCACCAGGGGCGTAAGTTGCGTCCATCCAACAAACATCGGGATAGTTGCCTTTATAGTGGCATGTGTCCACTTCAACTTTGTGAATCAGACCAGGATGCCCCAGTCTAACAATGACCCAGTCGTTTCCCGGTCCCCTGCGTCGACGGGTTTCCCAACCATCACCCATATTCACTCCGCGTCCGGGCATAATCAAGTTGTCTTTGCTGCCGAAAAACATATCGTTTGCTGCCACGACGGCCGCACCGTTTTCGATAGCTGCAAGATCGTGCAGCGCATCAGGCTTAGCATCGCTCCAATTGCGCTCAACCTCACCGAAGACCCGCAGTCTTGCAACACCACCGTCAGGATATATATTCAAGCGAACATGAGTCCAACGCTTGTTGCTGGCTACAGGAAAAATATTCTGCGAGCCTTGCTTAAGAGCCGCGCGCGGCAGTATCTCCTGCCATTCACTGCTCTCTACCAGCACTGAATCTTTGACATCCTTGTCGATGCAAATCCCCTCCAAAGAAGCATAAGGCGGGTGGTTGCCCAGGAAGTTGTTGGTGTCAATGTCGACGCCATTAATAACACCTGGGACGCCCAACTTGATAATGCACCAGTCGTAACCAGGCACGCGCTTTCTGCGTGTCTCCCATCCATCCATCCACTTGCCTGCGGAAGTATATTTGTCCGGAATAAAAATACCGCGACCGGGCTTGAGCAAATTTTCCTTTTCGGCAAAAAACTCATCGCTGGCCAAAAGCGCCTTGCCGCCAAGCTTTTCCTGAGCCAGATCGATTGCTCCAGTGAAAGCGGCTGCATCTAAATTGAAATTGCGTTCCATACTTGCCTCATGTTCAGCTGGCTACTACTAATGTCGCTCTACGTAGCGACGTTGGCTGGGCGCCGTA
>JADYXS010000065.1 GCA_021772155.1 Candidatus Obscuribacter sp. | reverse complement strand
GTTAACGAGCTTGCATCACGCAACGTAATCGGTGGCTTTCCAAACGGAAGCTTCGCCCCGAACGACGAGATCACAAGAGCTCAATTCGCAGCCATCGTAATCAAGGCACTCAATCTGCAACCGTCATCGGGTGGACGCGTATTTACGGATGTTCCTTCAAGCCACTGGGCAGCAGGCGCAATCGCCGCGGCAAGCAATGCCGGCTTAATTGGTGGGTTCCCTGATGGAACCTTCAAACCAGCCGACAATATTACCCGCGCTCAAGCGCTGGTCATCTTGTCGAAAACTTTGCGTAACCCTGATTCCAGCACTCGCGGACTGCAAGCCTACACAGACCGATCCGCTGTCCCTACTTGGGCAGAGGCAAACGTAGCCCAAGCGGCTAATGCGAAGATCATCGTGAACTTCCCTGACGCTTCGCAGATCCGTCCGAACGCCTTGGCCACTCGCGGCGAAGTCGCCGGTTTGATGTACCAAACATTGAACTCAATTGGTGCAAATCTGCCGCAGATGCGCATCGGTGTCAACGCTTCAGGCATGTAGTCCGACTACCTGTCACAAAAACAAAAAGGGAGAGGGTTTGCCCCCTCCCTTTTTGTTGGTGCCTGTTGGGGAGGGGCTTGACCGTAGCGCGTGCACAGCTTGATGTGCCGAGGACGGTCCCCTAGTGGTTCCCCGCCCTTTCAACTGACGGTAGAAGAAGGGCTTGGCTCTTTTTCGACTGACGGCAAGGGAAGGGTTTGTTCCTCCGATTTCTTGCGCGAAGAGCTGATAACGCTAACCGCCACGCCAATTATCACAATCGCGATGCCAAAAAATGATTCTTGGGTCAGCACTGCATGCTTCTCCCACAAGGCATCAACTCCAAGTGCGATCAGCGGTGTCACAAAAGCAAGTGTCATTGCAGTCGAAAGACGAACGTGCTTCAGAAGATAAAAGAAACATCCGAAGGCTATGAGCGTGCCGAAAACAGAAAGATACAACATAGCCACAGTCGGCCAAAATGGCAGCGGCAGCGGAACAGCAAACTTTCCGCTAAGAGCGGAGGCTACCCAAAGGGATACCGACGCGGCGATGAAGAAGATCGCATTTGATACCAGAGCATTTACTCCTCCAGAATATAGCTTCATTGCTACATTAGAACAGGCGTTCAAGACGCAAATCACAAGCATCATTCCAACTGCTACAGCTTGCGCCTGAGACACCAATAGCCGATCATGGAAGACACAGACCACGCCGAGCAAAGCGACTGCGGATCCAGCAATAGCGGTTCGCGAGCTTTTCTCAGTCCCTGTCATGGAGGCAAGCGTGGCTGCGATTAAAGGTGACATAGCTGAGAGAACCGCTGCCAGTCCACCTGTTATTTGCTCTTCTGCAGAATACAAAAGTCCGTATCCGACACCACTTAACAATCCAGCGATAGTTATCCAACGAGCTCGATGGAACTCAGGTTTGGCGGCCCGTTTTCTCCACAGGAACCAGCCTGCAGCAAGCACGATTGAACAAATAGTAAAGCGGATCGCTGCCGCGGCATAACTAGGATAGCCACCGGGTTCAATGCAAATGCGGATAGCGTACCAGGTGGTTCCCCATATGACTGCACAAACTGCATAAGCCAGCAACACGCGCCAGCGAAAGCCACATACGATAGTAGTCACTTTTGGTTCTTCAACCGTTGGTACTGGCGATTCAAGCTGGCATCGCTGCATAAAATCGCCTCACAGCCCCGCAATCGCTGCCAGTCTAACGGATACACCCTGACAATGGTCTCTTCATTACGAAGGAAGGTCGGCTGTCCAATATTAATCGTGGGTCATTGGAGCCCATTCCTGTAACGTGGCTGCCCTAATTGAGACGTTTATCAAACGCGAAATCAAGTGATGCGCTAACATCGCCTTAGAAAGCTAGTCCCACGCCATCCACCATGTTGCCAAGCACACCTCCACGCAAAATACTGATTGTCCGCTTTAGCGCCCTTGGAGACGTTATCCAAACGCTGCCGATGCTGACATGGTTGCGTCGATCATTTCCTGAAGCAAAAATAGGCTGGGCAATCAACGAAGAATTGGCGTCAGCTATCGAAGGACACCCGTGCCTGGATTACATACACCCGATTGGCCGAAAGCGGTGGTCCCGGGCGCTTAAGGACCCATCGCAGTGGAGTCGAATCCTTGGTGAATTTCAGCAGTACATAGACGATATAAAGGCAGTCGATTACGACGTTGCGATAGACACGCAGAGTTTATTTAAAACAGCCGTGACAATCTACTTCGCCGGTATTAAGCGGCGAGTCGGCCTGGATCATAATCGTGAATTGAGCGGACTATTCTTGAACGAGAAGTACATCTCGAAAGAGGAGTATTTTGATCCTGCCGTCCATCACATGGAGCATTTTGCCATCCTGGCAAAAGCAGTAGGCTGCACCGATCTCGAATACGACATTCAGGCACCACCTGTGCCACTAGAAATGGAAAGCAAGATCTCCGATCTCATCACCTCAGGGCTATCCAGCGGTAAACCGGTAATTGCAATTGCTCCGGGAACACAATGGGTCAGTAAGCTCTGGCCGGAAGAGTATTGGGTCGGATTGATCAAATCAATTCTCACGAAGACGGACCTGAATATTCTGATGGTGGGGTCGCCGGGCGACGCTGCTCTCTGTGGGCGCATCACTCAGACATTCTCCGCCGGTCAACTCAATGGCAGAGTCTTTGACATTTCCGGCAAAACTAACATTCGCGAAATGTACGCCGTTTACAAAAATGTCGCGGCAGCAATCGGTCCGGATAGTGCACCGCAACACATCGCCGGCGCAGTCAAAACGCCGTGCACAATAGCGATATTTGGACCTACCGAGTTTCGCCGCACGCCTCCGTTTGGGAGCCCGGTTGTGGCAGCGTTATCGACTGAAGGAGCCTTGAGTTGCCAGCCCTGCCATAAAAAGACATGTCGTTTTGGCACCACTGAGTGCATGACCGGAATCACAGTGGATAATGTTTTTTCGGAATTGATTCAAGGATTGAAAACGTGCAACATATCCTTCTCACAGTCAAACTCTGTAAACGTTACTAGCGTCCCAAATTAAGGCAGTCAGATGACATTGTCCGTCACGATCGTCGCGCAGAACGAGGAACGCACCGTGGATCGGGTGCTTGATGCTGTCAAAGATCTCGCGGAAGAAATCGTTTTCCTTGACTCCGGTTCAACAGATAAAACGATAGAAATTGCGCAGCGTCACGGTGTTCGCCTGTACCATCAGGATTGGTTGGGTTACGCTGAGCAGAAAAACAAAGCAATCGATCTTGCTAGCGGGCAGTGGATACTAAGCCTCGACGCCGACGAAATTCTCACTCCCGAACTCAAAGAAGAGATTCGGCTGCTGCTTAAGTCCGACATTCCGGACAACGTATCCGGTTTCTCCTTACCTCGAGTACTGTTCATCGGCGATCAACCGGTGAGAAGGGGCGGGTTCTATCCCGACGCCCAACTGCGACTATTTCGCAAAGATCGCGGGCGATTCAAAACTCGAATCGTGCATGAAGCCGTGAAAGTAGACGGAGACGTCGTTCGCTTGAAGAATCCAATGCTTCACTATTCGTACAAGGACGTCGAGCAATTTGCCGCAGCGATGGACAAATACGCTCGCCTTTCCGCACGGCATTATTATGAAAACGCGTACAAGCCATGGCGCGCGCATCCATTAAATGAGTTGTTGCATCCTTGGTGGACTTTGTTTTACCGCCAAGTGATTCGCCTTGGGGTTCTCGATGGAGCGCTGTGTTTCAAGCTGAACATCATCTACAGCGACTACATTCGCAAGAAAATCCGCTATTTAAGAGAGCTGGCTCAAGAATCCCGGTAACCACCTGACCACACACGCGTTCTGTTGGTAGCTGGGAGGCAAATAGCCTAAAATGCCAGAGATTGGAGTAAAGGATAGTGTCGTCAAAGTTTAGGTAAAAGATGAATTTCAGCAAAATCGCGAATCTATCACTGTCTGCCGTGTTTGGCTTAACCTTTTCAATCGGAATGGCAGTGGATGCGCAGGCGCTGGATGGCGCTAAAGACATGTTCGCCGGACAGTTGAATGCCGCCGATGGCTCCATAAAGAACATCGGTTTGTCCTATTCCATCGAACTTCGTCGTCAGGGCAAGTTGTACAAAGTCGACAACCGCTTTCCATTTCGCAGCGGTGACCAAATTCGCTTCCACGTCCGACCAAATGTCGACGGATTCATGTACATAGTCCTGGATGATGAACAAGGTGGAAGTCCCAACTTGATGTTTCCACGTGCTGGCGACGACAAAAACGCGGTCGTGAAAGGGCGCAGCTTTACGATTCCCGAGAACGGCATGCTGACGTTTGATAACGATGCTGGCGTTGAGGCACTTAAGCTTGTGCTCTCGGCGAAAACTTTAGATCAAAAGCTGGACCATTCGCGTCGGACGATTGTGATTCACGCAAAGAAAGATTCGCAGAAGCTACCGTCGGACTTCTTCATAGACTTTTCTGCCATAGATCCGGCAGCACCATTAACAATACCGGACGGATCAGCCGTTACAGCCCAGGATTTTGAATCGCAACCGGCACTGACCATGGTAACTACCGCTGCAGACAAACCACTTGTTGTTGACCTCCTGCTTCGCCACCAAGCGAATGACACATCCGGTCCTAGTGTAGCAAGCTCAGGCAACGATAGAACAAGTCGGTTGGCGCGCACACAGCAAATAATCACAGCAGACAAGCCGAACCAGAAGGTAAAGAATATTTTGTCTGGGTCTTCACCAGTAGCAGACAAATGGGCCGTGGTAATCGGCATAAGCCAATTCAAGAATCCGCGATGGAATCTCAACTTCCCTGACAAAGATGCGACGGACTTTGCTAAATTTCTCACCCAGAAATGCAATTTTGCAGCCGACCACGTAAAGGTGCTCACTAATTCTGCTGCCACTCGCGAGCGCATCATGACCGATGTCGGCTCACAATGGCTTCCTCAAAACGCAAAACCAAATGACCTTGTTTGCATCTACATTGCCACGCACGGAACATCAACTGCACTGGACGTTGCGCATCGCAATTTCCTGATGGCATACGATACGGATCCAACCAACCCTTTCGCTACCGGAATTGAACTTCAAGATCTGGCGAAAAATGTCGTCCGCAGATTACAATCAAAACGCGTCGTCCTGATATTGGATACCTGCCATTCAGGCGCTGCAGAAACTGGTTCTAAGGGAATGCCTGTCGCCAACCCACTCAACATGGCTGACTTGCTTCAAGGCACCGGACACCTGATCATCGCGTCAGCGGCCGCGAATCAGACCGCTCATGATTCAACCCGATACAAGAATGGCATCTTCACTAAGCACCTGATAGATGGATTGTCGAAACACACAAAACTCACCGAAGCTTTCAACTACGCTAGCCTTCGTGTGCAGGACGAATCGACACGCGACTTCAAAGAGCCTCAGACGCCCATCTTGAAAGATGCAGAGTGGAAAGGCGTGGAGTTAAAGCTTGGCGTGCCACCATCCGAGCCGCGAAAACCAGTCACGAAGTAACACAAAACCCTGTATTTTTTCCCTATTTATCGGGCGAGTTGCCGGCTTTTTCGGGAAGGAGCCCGCATTTCTTCATAACCTGCTCATATTGGTACTGAAAAGCTGGTGCGTGACTGCCCTTAGGATCATGCTCCTTGCAAATGGACAGCGCTTCACGATAAATGGATTCGGCTTTCTTGCGGTCGCCTTTCTTTTCGTAAATCTCTGCCCGCGCCACCAGATCAAAAGCAAGTGGAGAGGTTGGACCTAGGCCAGAAATAACGTAGTCATACATTAGCTTGGATCCAAAGAGCTTCTTGTCTATTCTGCAAGCCGAATCGTTTTCGACGAGCGCTTCCTCGAACTTTAGTTCTTGGCAGAGAATCCCAGATAGTCGCAAATGCAACTTTGCCGCATTGCGACTGTTTTCTCCGTTCGATGAGAACATGGACATTGTGCGTTTGAGCGCACTTTCCGCCCTAGGATATCGACGTAAACGCAAGTTACAATCTACGATCATTGAAAGAAGAGAAGCAATTTCATTCGCATTCTTCTTTGTTCCGCGATCAAGTAAAACCAGTCTCCGCTCCAACAAATCTGCACTTCGCTCATTTCTACCTAACTTCGCATTCAAATTCCACACATCCTCGATCAGCTTCGGATCCCGAATTATTCTTTGCGGGTTTCGCTCAAAGCAAGCCACAGACTTTTCAACCAAGGATAAACGAGCCTTAGTAGGAATGTTTCCTTGGAAGGCAGCATCTCGATATGCCTCGCCCAATTCTATTGAATCCGGCGGAAGCTTCTTTACCAAAATTGCTACTGCCTCAATCCATGCTGGGTCACGCAATCCATACAGTATAAACCCGGAGTCGTACTCACGCAAAACACGGACAATAGCTCGCGCGCGTCTCAGATCGCCGGGTGGATTAAGGCGAGCCAATTCCAATTGGTGCATGGCGTCCCGATCTTGTCGCTCCGAGGCGTAATAAGGAACATCATCATTATCGTTTTCGATGGTAACCTTACCAGCTACGCTTGGACCAGCCAATGCAACCACCAGTAACGCATTTAGAATGAGGATGCGATTCACCCACGCCAGATAACCAATGAAAGCTTTCTTCATTCAGATACATACTCTTGGTAAAGATCCAGGCCAGCATCTGGGTCAACTTATCACGTTATTCCATAACTGTGAGTAAGTGGTGATTCCGGCAACGGCAGCCACCCAACGATTGCACTTCTCTGCGCCAGAGGGAATGAGCCGGTCCAAGCGAGATCAAAGATCAAAGTTCTTCTGCCGAATCTAGTGCACGTAGCGTTCGTAGGCTGTCTTAATCTCAGTCAGGTTCGGACTCTGCTCAAAAGCGGTGCGAATTTCACGCTCGCCTTCTTTGCGAAGGCCAAATTTTGTAATCAATAGCAACCCAAGATTTAGATGCGCTTCGGAGTCAGCCACGTTCAGCTCGATTGCTTTACGATAAGCAACTTCAGCTTCTTTGAATTGCTTAAAGTGATTTTGCAGCACCCAGCCTCTCTTCGTCTGATAGCGCGATTCACCGGCACCGGTGCTTGCAGCCTTGTTCAACGCCTCAAGAATGGCTTGCGGGTTGTTTTCCTTCACGCGATCAAGCATCAGTATTGCAAGATGGAAATAGGCAGCAGAGTTTTTGGGATCGGCTTGAATTGCTTTCTCATAGGATTGCTTCGCATCCACATAGCGACCCAGACCATGGTAGTTTACATCGCCCATCAAATCGTAGGCACCGGATAACTTGGGATCGATAACCGTAGCCTTTGTGAGTTCTGCTGTAGCTCCTGGATAATCTTTGAACAACTCGTATTTGATTCGAGCCAAACCCAAATGGGCTAAAGAGTTCTTTGGATTTGTCTGTAATGCTTTGTTGAATTGGAAGTCTGCATCATCATATTTCTTGCGGCGGACCAACAGATTGCCATATTCGATACGTGCATTAAACAAACTTGGCTCGAATTTGATCGCAGCTACATACTCTTCCTCCGCTTGATCGAAGCGTTGACGCTTTTCAGATAAGAAGCGCGCAAAGACGAAGCGTGGATAGGCAATATTCGGATTCAGCTCAATGGCCTTCTTGAACTCGTCTTCCGCTTCGGTGTAGTGATCTGCGTTGTAAGACAAAACGACAGCAAGTTCCGAATGAAGAATCGGATCATTAGGAGATACGGTGATTGCAGATCGCAGCAGCTTTTCGGCCTCAGCGAATTGCCCTTTGCTTTCATGCAGCATGCGAGCATACGCCAGATGCGCATCCGGGTCATCCGAATCAGCCTCTAATGCGTGCTTCACCAGCGTTTCCACCTCTTCCACATTTCTATTTTCGCGACGCAGCAGATTCGCCAATGCCACCAGTGCCGGTGCGTTAGCTCCATTCAACTCAATAGCTTTTCGATAGAACTGCTCCGCCTGGTCAACTCGATTGCCAAACTTTTCGTTTATCAATCCCATGTAGTAGTGAGCCATGGAGCTTTGCGGATCCAGCGTAGCAGCCTTCTGCGCCTGCCTTAGAGCCTCGTCGGAGTTATAGAGCCGCACATAAGCGCGCGAAAGCTTTTCTCGTGCCTGCGCCGAATTCTCGTCGTTCCGTACTGCGCACTTAGCGGCCTCAAGGCTTTGCATGAACTTAGTCTGTGAGTCGAGCACATCCGACAAAACAAGCTGCGCTTCAACTGAAGATGGATTCGACTTAATAGCGTTGTCTAGTTCGTGCCAGGCATCGAACATCTTTCCTCGATCGATCAGGTCCTGCGCGGCACGCATCTGTTGTCCGTAAGAAGTGAAGTCGTCGCCTTTTGCCTCACTTGTGGCCGGTGCAACGTCACCGGACGAAAGCGGAATCGTAATTGGAGCCGGGCGGACTTCCCTCGGTGCAACGCCAAGAACCAATCTGGGTCCAGAAAAACTTCCTGCCAGGACAGGCGTTTGCATCTCTCCTTTCTCGCGCAGAACCGTGTTCTGCACTTTTTGCCTCATGCTGTTGAAGGCCAGCTCAATTGGTACGTTTCCAGCGCTATCCTTCAAAGTATCTATTAGGTAGCGCGTGAAATAACTGTTTTTCAATCCGTCAGATTCCCAAGAGCGTTGTTCAGGCGAACTGGAAGAAATAACGAGGCTTCCTATCCCTTGAGCAAGACTCTGAGAGTCTACGTTCGTACGTGACAAGCCCTTATGACCAACCCCACCGGCACCGCTATAGCAAGTATCCAGCACGAGCAATACGCGATTGGTGTGCACGCGTTCTTTGATAATCCGCAGAAGTTGCCTCATTTCCATACCAGTTGCAAACAGTTTGTTCGGTCGGGTATCGTGAGCAATGACGTAGTTGACGCCTCGAACATCAGCACCGGCTGGTGAGCCATGGGTGGACAAATAAATCACTACGAGATCATTTGGACCGGCGGCATGCGGCAAAAAGGAGTCACCAATCATATCCATGATGTTGATTTTGGTGGCATCGCTGTTGAGTAGCAACTTCACGTGATCACTCTGGAACTTACCTCCAGTTGGATCTACGAGATAATCATAGAAATCCTTCGCGTCCTTGGCTGCGTACTTTAGTTCCGGCATTCGGGAATCAGCAAACTTGCTAACTCCAATCACGATCGCCCACTTGTCGCCAATAGGTTCGAAAGCTGCGGACTTAGATCCAGCCGGCGCCGTATGTCGAACCGGTGCTTTGCCCATCGTTTTAGCACCGCCTGGAGCGGCCTGAGCTTGCGGCACAATCAGCACCTGTCCAATCACAGTTAGCGATAAAAGCAGTGCGAACAATCTATTGCTGAACATCAGGCGTACCATTATGGTGCAGAGTGAAGGGTCGAACGGGGTCTTTGGTTTCCTAGTTAGAATCAGTCAGAAACTCATTACGGTCTGTGTTCCAAAAATATGTCTACGGCTAAGGCATCAGCCGGATTTTTCTGAACGATTGTGATGATAGCGTTGCTCTGATCATCGTTTTGAACTTCCGCTGTGCCGGTGCTTGCCTCAATAATGTCTGCAGGTGGCAAATTTGCAGGGGATTGCGGCGAAGGCAGCGAAGCTGGTCGTACCGTCGAAGGCGTATCAGCTCCACCGTAGCTCACAACGAATGAACCAGGAACAAGATCCTTGCTTCCATCAGCGCGTGAAGCAACTATGACCTTGTGGCTGGTGTCTGGCATAAACTTGTTCGGCTCGATCGCGGTTCGCGCCATCACAAAGGTTAGCTTCTCGGTGCCGGGAAACTCATCAAACAGCAAGAAGCTATCGCCGGGAATTGCATATTCAACGTTAGCTTTCATGCAGTTATCATCGAGGTGTCGCTTATCTGGAAACAGAACAGATTGCTCGCCTCGACTCCCTTCGCGCAACACGACGTAGGCGAATCCATTTGCATTCGACTTCACATGAAATCGAATCTGGTCTCCGGAACGAAACTCAAACTTGTTACTAACGCGGTTCGTCTGGCCTTTGCGTTTAAGTTCAATCCAATACTGAATGCCGGTGTTGAGTTTTTCGGTCGGACGTTGAAGCTGCTCGTAAAACATACCTTTCGCGCCGGGGTAAATCGGAGCAGGGGGTGCGGCAGATGCGGCTGATATTGCCAGCAGCAGCAGCAGAATTGTCGGCAGAGCCCTTTTCATCATCCAACCTCAAGCGTTCGTTTCTCTATTGATCTTCGGACTGGCGCCATAAATTAGGCGGGAGCCAGCTTTAACGTTACTTCACATATATAATTCCCCGGCAGACAACTATTTAGTGCAAGCCGCGCGTAGTTTTATCTAGGTAACCTCAAGCACTTCAGCCGCGGACATCATGACAGAATTGGATTACTCAGTAACTTCGCATATCGACGACAAGGACATGAGTACAAAAAACCTAAGCCTCGATAAAGCTGCAATCAGAATGGCGATGTGAAAGAAACAAAAGAAGCTCTCGAAGTTGCTCGTACGAGGGTCTCGGATATGAATCCGTCTAACTGAGACGTTGGCTGTGCTGGTAGGCGAGAGGCTCGTCCCTCCCGCTTGAAGCCTGATCAGCACATTGTTTCAAATCACATAGTCAAGCGCATCTAATTCGCGATTGACCGGCGTTGAGTACGAACGACAAATGCACGGCAAGTCATTCACAAAGGAATCAACGATGAGTTACACATACCCCAGATGCAATCCTGAGCGCGCATTCACGGCGCATCCAGTGGTCACAGCGGTAGCGCGATTCACAGGCATAATTCTGCTGACGGTCTTAGTTGTCTGGGGTACATGTCAGCTTGGGCGCATCGGACTGGATTGGGGATATTACATCACCAAGACTGCTGTCGGACAGCCTGAAAATGACCAACAATGGTCGGGCGCACTGGGACTCTTTTTCTTCGTATTCCCGGCGCTGGCATCAGGTGTGGCAAGTGGTGCATTAACTGGAACCCTCGGCGGCCGCTTCAAGTGGCATGCTGCCATCCTTCCAACCATGCTTGGTTTTACGCTTTTCCGTCTGAGCTTCGAACCCATGACTTTAGAACAGGTCTTAGGGTTAGTTGGAATGCTGATCCTTTACGCCATAGTGACCCTTCCAACCGGATTGTTTTTCAAGGCACTTGCCCGACGCAATCGAGCTCGCAGACTACTGCTTTCATGTGTTCCAGCGTTGGTCCTCTCTGCGTTCTTACCGGTTGCCGATCTCGGACACTCATGGACAGTCGAGTTACCAATCTACTGTGAGTTAGTTATCCTTTCCGGATTACTCGCTGCAGTAGCCCTAAAGGCCAAGAATTACTCAATGGCTTCCGGCGCTGCCACCATAGCCGTGTTGCCGATCACTGCGTTCAATGTCGCCAACGTAGCGTTCGCCACTATCTGCGTGACTATCCCAACATCTGGAATCGGCTGGCACGCGCTGGTCTCAGCGTTGACAATCAGCGCAGTAACGATCGCCTGTGCCGAACTCGGCGGTTTTCTGGGACTCATCTGCATCAAATTGTGCAGTAAGAATGCTAATTAGATTTGAACGAAACCACAAATTGTTGCCCGTTTAGAGTGCCGTTTCCGTTTGCGCTAACCAGAGATCCATTATTGATGATACCGTTTATGACACCAGTTGCTGCGCCCCGATCAGAACCATTGAGGTTGATGGTGGCGGTTGTAGGAGTCTGCACTATCAGCGTTCCCAATAAATTGATCACGGCCGGCCCTTGGGAAATTGTGAAAACTGCCTTTTTGCCAACGGGATCAGAGGCTTGCATGGTGGCTGTCTTGATGCCCATCAAGACTTGTCCCATCATCACGAACTGTCCGCGCCCAGACGAAGTTGCTTGCAAATAACCTGGCATGACAGGCATTACCGGATAATAAGGATTCACGTTCGGATTTGGATAATAGCCGCCGCCTGAAGGAATAATCGGCGTCATTGCAATCATCGAACCGACTTGCTGAATATTCTGTTGAAGAACTTGCAGTTGGCTGATCGTGTACGAATCCATTCCCGCCCGCTGTGCCACAGTAGCCGCATTACCAGAAATTACCTGCAATTGCGAAAGCTGCGACATGAGTTTCGGTACATCGTTACTATCGGCAGCTCGACGCGCCTGACGGGCCTGGTTCTTCATTGCATCAAGAGTCATGATCAGACCGGCGTCGTTTCCACTCGGAGCTGGATAAAATCGCCCATTGGCTTGCAGATAGAACTGGACATTCTTCGAAAGCCGATCGCTGGTGCGTTCAATATTCTTCAGAGAGTCAGTCACGTTAGAGCCGATGTTCACACTGTTCTGATTCTGATAACCATACTGGTTCTGCCCGTAGGGATTCTGATTTTGATAGGGATTTTGATTCTGATAGGGATTGTTGCCCCAGAACTGAGCAAGTACAGGTTCTGCCGATAATGCAAACAATGAGGCGATCAAGACGCTGGTTTGCAATTGTTGCTTACGCATTCGAACTCCTAAGGAACCACGGCCAAAGACTTGATTGTATTGTGAAAGGCCTCGTCGAGCTCCGCCGGCGCAACTTGGCAGGCAACTGGCATTACCTAAGTGACGACTAACGAACAATCGACAACTCAAAAACCCGTTTCACTGAACGAACCAACAAGCAGCCAACGTTCACAACTCACTTTCCGGGCGGTCCATCTCCATCCCACCGCACACTTGATGGATACTTCTGAGCACTAAAAGTTATTTGTCTTGGCGTTGTCGGATCTGCGGCAACAGCACTACGAATGTCGGCATCGACTAGCATCCGCTTGTTCAACTGGTCAAATAGGGAAGCCCTCCCAACATAGTACTTTGCCTTGGGGAACAGCCGGATGGCCTCGGAATAATCATCAAATGCCTTGTTTGCTTGACTCAAAGCTTGATAAGCCTTAGCACGTTCGAAGTAGTAGTCCGGATTTGTCGTATCCATTCTCAGGGCTTCTGTAGTGTCCTTCAGTACCTTCTGCGGGTCGCCCTGCAACGGTTCGGAACCTGGAACACAGGACATTGGAGAGATGTTCGGGTCGGTATCATAGACATTCGATACACGGCGGTCCCCGGTACCACGCACAGGTGCGCCATCTTTAACTCCAACTCTCAGTTCAGAAGTGCCCGCAGGCTGAACGGTCTGAGCAGAAAGTCCCCGATAGCCGCTGGCATCACTAAAGTCTGAAAATTCGTCGGTGTCATCGGCGCCAGCTGGAGGCGCAGAGCCTGCAGCAAACCCAGCCTGTCCCATCGCTCGTTTGTAGTCTTCAATAGCCGGTCCACTGGCACCCGTTCCATGTCCTGGCAAAGAGGATGCACCGCCCTTTGCCGAGAAGAAACTGCTGGCCAACTGAGGATGCAGCTGAATCGCTTGAGAATAGTCACTAACTGCTAGCTGATCGGCACCTAGACGGGCCTGCGCCGTTCCTCGCCAGAGAAACGCTCGATAAAAATTCGGAGAAAGGTTTATGACATGATTGAAGTCTTCAATTGCTAATTGATAGTTGCGCATCACAAAAAAACACTTGCCACGCAGCATAAAATTTTCCGGGTCGGTAGCATTAAATCCGACCGCTTCATCCAATTTATTCAACGCACCGTCATAGTCCTTCTGCCGCATCATGTTCATAGCCGCGTCGCGCGCCGGATTGTCATAAGCTAGTACATTTGTGGTCATGGCCCCGGTCATCAATTGGGCAGTGACAAAGCTGACGAGTAGTTTCTTCATTAAGACCTCATAGAACCGTTGCAAAATTGAATTGGCGCCTTACGCTTTTCTGACTTCAGGGATATACCACCTAACGCTGAACCAGAGATTAAAAACGGCACTTTCTGCAAAATGACGTCCTTGTCAGCAACAGCTCGCGATCCAGCGCCCGGCAACGTGTACTATTAGCTGTACTAATGTTAGGAGCCAAACCGTGCAGACAGAGCAAGCATTTGCTGAGGGAACTTCGAAGAATGGCACCTACTGGCGGCGCTACGGCAAGTCGTCTTGCCCCTTAGTGATGGTTGTCGGTTATGGCGGACAAATGGCGACCTGGACCGATGAGTTCATCGAGTGTCTGGCTGCTCAGACTGACATTTTGATCTTCGATCACCTGGGATCGGGCGGCAGCATGGCGCTTGTGGAAGGTAGCAAGCTTTCGCTGGCTGATTTCGCTTCGCAGCTTCGCGGGTTGCTGGACGAACTCGAAATTTCCACTGTCAATCTGTTTGGTTACAGCATGGGTGGCTGCATCGCGTTAGAATTCCTGCGTGCCAATCCGAACCGAGTAAATAAACTGCTACTTTGCTCTACCACTGCAGGTGGTCAGTGTTTCTACAACGCATCCAAAGATGTCGTTGAGAGAATGCAGAATCCGCGCGGAACGACGTTCGAAGAAATGTATTACGACTTCATGGCAATTTCGATGCCAGCGGAAGCGATCGAAAAGTACCGCAAGACACTCGACAAGATCTGTGCCGCCAGTGGGAATCCGATAGTTCCGAAACACGTTCTCGATATGAAACTAAGAGCATTCAAGCAGTTTGACGCGGCTGATTTTCTTGAAAGAATAACCGTCCCGACACTTGTAATACACGGAAAAGACGACGAGTTGATGCCGGTAGAAAACGGGCTAGCATTGAGCCGCAGCATTCACGGATCCCAAATGCTCCTTCTGGACAAGTGTGGCCACTATCCTCATATTGAATGCCAGAAAGAGGTCGTTCTAAATACTCTCAGCTTCTTCCTGGACTAATGACGCTGCTGACCGTAGGCAATTAAAGGACTGGGCAAATCGCATGAAAAATGCGTATTGATTGCGAACCTGAAGACCAGGCGTTCACCATTCAAGTTTCTTGGGATCTTCATACGTCACGGTCGACTTCTTCTTTTGGGCCACAATCTCGTTCATAATCTGTTCTTTGTCGAAGATAGAGGCTTGCAGCGCCGCTGCGTGGAGGAGCGCATCGTCAACCGAATGATCGCGCGCATAAGTAATGGATTCTTTGGTGGCACGAACTGCAATCGGTGAACGAAGCGCAATGCGTCGAGCAACTCCACGAGCATGCGCCATCATCTCTTCGTGCGATTCGAAGATCTGATTGAGCAGTCCATACTGCAAACCGCGTGCAGCATCGAACCGGTCGCCAGTGTATGCCAGTTCTCTTACAATTCCTGGTGCCATTAGCTTAGGCAATCGTTGCAGGGAACCGAGGTCGGCCATGATGCCGAGGTTTATTTCTTGGATGCAAAAGGTGGAAGACTCGACAGCAAATCGAAGGTCACAGGCAGCAATCAGATCAAGTCCGCCTCCAACACATGCTCCATGAATGGCGGCAATAACAGGGATACGACACGATTCGACGCAGGAAATGACGCGTTGAAATTCCAAAGCGAGCCGGCGGAATCTCTCGCGCTCAATTGGTGCCTGCGTGCTGACAATGTCTTCTTGAAACACGGACAAATCCAACCCGGCGCAAAAATGACTGCCTTCAGCGGAAATTATTATCGCTCTTGTTTCGCCGGCATTATCTATTTCACTTATCGCAGCCGGAAACTCGCGAAAGAACTCCAATGTCATCGAATTCAAATGCTGCGCTCGGCTCAGCACTATTTCACTGACCCCGGCATTGCACGTAACAGTAAAACTGCTGTTCGTCATTGGGTAAACTCCTAGGCTGTCATTTGGCTACAGGTACCGTAAGCCAGTCGTCAATGAAGAAGTCGCGGATTAGCTCGTTTCCAGGTTGGCAAGCGTACTGGTCGAAATCGGAGACGCCTACTTTCCGCAAAACGTCCACATCGATAAAAAAGTTCCCAGTACACTCACGCGACGGTTGCGTCAAGACCCAGTAAGCAGCGTCCGCCATAATCTCCGGCTTACGACTGCCCTTCATAGCCTTGTCACCACCGAGTAGATTTTTGATCGCCGCAGTTGCAATTGCCGTTTCTGGCCACAATGAGTTGACTGCAACGCCTTTCGGCTGGAGTTCTGCAGACATGCCCAACGTGCACATGCTCATGCCGTACTTCGCCATTGTGTAGGCAACGAAACCGGAGAACCATTTGGCAGTCATGTTCAGCGGTGGCGAGATGTTCATGATGTGTGGGTTACTCGACTCCAACAGCAGCGGCAATGCCAGCTTCGAACACAAGAACGTGCCCCGAGCGTTAACTTGGTGCATAAGATCATAACGCTTCATTTCAGTGTCGGCCGTGTTGCTAAGCTGAATAGCACTGGCATTGTTCACCAAAATGTCGATGCCGCCAAACGTTTCCTTCGTCTTGTCGATCGCAGCTTGGACCTGATCCTCAAAACGTATATCGCAAACAACGGCCAAAGCTTGACCACCGGCCTTGCGCATATCCTCTGCTGCAGAATGCACGGTTCCTTCCAGCTTCGGGTGCGGACTATCGGTTTTTGCTGCAATGACAACGTTTGCACCGTCTTGCGCAGCCCGCAATCCGATGGCATGACCGATGCCACGCGATGCGCCGGTGATGAAAAGCGTTTTCCCCTTCAAAGACATGTCAATGTCACTCCCTGATGTTGCAGCAAGGTTATCATCCGGCGCAGTTTATGTGCCAAAGACGTCAAGAAAATTCGACGAATACGAGACTATTTGACAACGATTAATTGCTAATGAAAAGAGCATCACCATACATTCCGTATACTCGCTCAAACGTATGCGGCATACTAGATCCATCGATTGGAGCCTTGATTGTGAACACTGTAAAAACCCGGCGTATCGGACGTTCTTCGTTCTTGAGTCTTGTATCTATTTTGTGCGCAGTGGTCGGTGTCTCGACACTGGCGTCCGGTTGCTCAATGCAACAGGAGCCCTGTTGTGCAAGCTTTCCAATCAAACCTTTCAAAGCGGTATATGAATACAAAGCTGGCGATTCACCAGCAACCAAACAGACATGG
>JADYXS010000501.1 GCA_021772155.1 Candidatus Obscuribacter sp. | reverse complement strand
ATGCTGCACTTGCCGGACTGCCGCCGACATATGTGCGGGCAAATCCATTAGTCGCATTAATGCCGGCTAGCCCTTGGCTGTCGACCGTGAAGCTGTCGAACGAACCACCAAACATGGCGCCAAATCCGCCAAGAGTGCTATCGAATGCACCAGGGGCGTCTACTATTTGCACTCCGCCAATGGCCGGTCCGAATTCAGAGACCATCCGGCCGGTGTTCGCTCCGAATCCAGAGACCATCTCGCCAGTGTTCGCGCCCAGTCCCGTGATCTGCCCTCCGCGTGGAATGAAGGCGTCATCCATGAAAAAATTGTTGAATCCTGTGCCGAATAGCGCATTGGGATTGCCGGGGATGACAGTGCCTGGGGGAACAGCGCCCGTGCTACGGCCCGCACCGGAACTGGTGCCTGCGCCTATGCTGGTGCCTAGACCTGGCCCGATTCCAGGGCCTGTGCTGGTGCCTAAACCTGCGCTGGTGCCGGGACCGAAGCTGATGCCAGGGCCTATGCTGGCGCCTGGACCAGTAGTGGTGCCTGGACCGGTGGTGATCCCCGGACCAGTGCTAACGCCTCCTCCGGTGACACTAGAGCCCCCGGTGCCAAGAACCCCTATGCCACCAGTACCAACGCTGACGTCGCCAGGGGCAACGATGACACCGCCAGGGATACCGCGACCGCCGCCACTTATGCCACCGCCGCCACTTATGCCACCGCCGCTACTTATGCTACCAACGCTCACACCATCGGGGGCTGAGACAGCAAACTTGGGACGGAAGCTAACCTCGACTAATGCCAATAAGGCAAGTGAAGCTGTAATTACAAGCGCTGTCTTGTGATACTTCATGGCTACACCTCTGCAAATTCATCGGCGCAAATGGACGCCACCCGATCGCTGCAGTTCCCCACCTGCCTACAGCCGGTTGGGAAAAACCTGTAGCACTAGAAAGCCTGCTGGTTGGTGCTTGGTTTGATGTTGATGGTGTCATGCGGAAATGCAGTGTCCAACAGCCTTGTTGGAGGATGCGAAAATGACTTCCTGAATGCCAATGTGTACAACTGTTGCTAAAACCGGCTTTTCAACACGCTTCTGAGAATTGGCAAGATCGGTCGCCAGTTTGCATAATTTGCCGTGCCTGAGTAAAACTGGCTGTCCAACACACTTGTTGGAAAGATAAAAGCGAGCCAGATCGCTGCCAAGGGGTATAACTGACTTGGAAAGTGGCTGTCCAACAGCGTTGTTGGAAAGTGATGCGCTACGTTCAAACTATCTTCTGTGTAGCATTGCGCATTCAATAGTCTTAAGAGGTGCTCGAAAGTGATTACTGCACGTCAATTATCTAAAATAATTATGGCCACGTTTCTCGTGTCGCTTCCCGCCGCACAAGCGCAGGGCATTGATGCGTTGCTGAACGACGGATACAGTGCGCTTCAAAAGGGAACCTACGTCAAAGCGCAAGCCCTGTTGAGGCAGGCCGTCAAGTGCGATCCCCGCAGCTCTTCGGCCAGACGTTACCTGGCTGTGGCAATGGTTCAATCCGGTGATAATAATGGTGCGCTTTCTCAGATTCAGGCCGCGCAAACTATTGATGGAGTCCAACCCACAGACCATCTCATTCTTGGCAAAGTGCATTTTGAGTTGTCCGATCTTCAGTCGTCCAAAAAAGCCTATGCAGCAGGTCTGAAAAGTACACAAACGTTTTGCCCATCGGCGCTCGGATTGATTCGAGCCTATATTTCCTGCGGCGAACTCAAAGAAGCAAGCAATCTGTGCGCAGTTCTATCAACCAAACCTTTGACAGTGGCGCAGGCTGCGGAACTCCGTGCGCTAACTGATGCGATCGATAAAGCCAATAGTCCTTCGTCGCAGACGCTGGATTTGGGTTAGAGGTGTTTATGAAATCTGTGCGGAAGAGTAATGGTTCCTCTGTAGCAGAAATGCCGGCGGTGCTTTGGGTACTTTTTGTGCTTCTGACCTTCCCTCTGGTCGATCTGGCCGCGGTAACTATGCGCTACACCTTTTTGCTCACCACTTCACGAGAAGCAGTTATGGTGGCATCTCGCGCCAAGACGTTTTACGCCGATTCTTCAGTCTTGGATCCATCTGCTCGAAACCTTGCCAGCGCCACAGCTTATTATTCTGCGTCCCGATTCACTGGAATCACGGTCACGTCTGTTCAAACAAGGATAGTTGCAACGGACTTAAACACGAACTCGATAAGTTATTACGACACGCCTCTAACCCTGCCAGCGGACTCGGCTACGAGTCTCTACAGTTTTGAGACAACAGTTACAGGAAGTATCCAGCCTCTATTACCATTTCGTGGTCCGGCTTATACCAATGTCCCCGGGCTCACCGGGCCGATGACGGTGGCTATTTCATCTCAGAAGATGTGCGAAAACATACAAGGATTAAACCGATGAACAATAAGAACCTACGCAGTTCAGGTCAGGCGGTAGTAGTGGCAGCGACGATATCGGCCTTTAGTTTTCTTTTGTCGATCGGTTTGTTCGCCTTTGAGCTGAACAGAGTGGAAGTGGCCCGGCAACAATTGCAGTCCGCATGTGAGGCCGCTGCTCTTGCTGGTGCAGCTACACTTGCCGGTTCTGACGTCAACAACCCATTGGCCGCACACGCAGAGTCCGTCGCAACTGCCTTGCATACTTTCCAGCAGAACTCAGTAGCCGGCACCAGTTTAAGTGGCGCGGACATGGACTACGATGATAATTCCAATCCTGGTCCGGGTGATTCTTCGCTCTACATTGAGTTTCTCGATCCGCACAACAATAATCAGGCAGTTTCGCAAGGAGACCCTAAAGGCAAGATCGTCAAATGCTATGGTGCATTAGGATTCCAACCTGCGTTCGGAAGGTTTCTTGGCATTGGCAACGTGCCACTGACTGCGGTATCATCGGGTGGCGTTCCGCAACTCGATCTGGTGCTTTGTTTTGACGTATCGGCTTCTATCGACGATCAAACACCTGTGTCATTTGTCAGACGTCAATGGAACTCCGGTACAAGCCGCATAAGCTACATCATTCCAAATGCTGCTGCTGGTTCTGCTGCCGGTTCCATAGCCAATGGTCCTTTGTATAACATTATCGGTCCGCCAGCCACAGGCAGCGCTGTGGATGGGCTGCCACCACAAACGCTAACGGCGTCGAATCAATCGGATCACCGCTGGAGAATGAATTTCAGCGAAGATGGTAGTGCCGTCGGTCTGCGCGGTTCTCCGAATGCCGGTTCGCCTCCGGGGAACTTGAGTGGAAGCATGGGCACTGGCAACGCGCAGACATATACCGAACTTGTAGTTAACATCGATGGGCGAAATCAATTCGCCGGCATTAATAGCAATGGTTACAACTTCCCGAATATTGGCACCGTAGTGGAAGCGGCGCGAGGTAATCTCGAGACTAACGCTCGTTTTACCAGCAGCCGTGCAAATACCACGTTGACGACAATTGTTCCGCGTGTTGGCTACCAAGCTGAATACTTGCGGCTTGCGCGACTTAATTTACATCCTCTCAAGGATGCTCAGGATGCCTGCCAGGTTTTTCTTCAAACTATGAATACAAATACGGACGCACACTTCTCTGTCGTTTCTTTCACAACCAACGCCGGACGTAATGCAACCGATTCGATATCTATGCCAAACGTGGATTCTACCTATGGTGCCGGAGGCACAGGAAACTTTCCAAATGCCTTGATCGGTCTCAACGCTAGCGTCATCCAGACCGGTTACGATGACTCTGTCACTGCCATTGCTAACACAAGTCCCATCAGTGGCACCAACATCGGCGATGCGGTCAATACCGCAGTTAATCAATTGACGGGCCCAGGCTCACGTACAGGTACGAAGAAGGCTATCGTTGTATTCACTGATGGACAGCCAACATCTGCCGGACCGCTGGACAACTCGGATCCCTGGAGAAACTCGCGGGAAGCGGCTTGGCGTGCGAAAAATGCCGGAATTCCCATTTATTCCATTGGACTTGCGCAAGTACCGGAGATAGTTGCCGGGGAAACGGCGATTTTGAACGATACGAACAGCAGCCGGACTACCGGTGGCATTTCCGGTATTGCCGGCAATGGTGGAAAATTCTGGTTGGTTACAAGCAATGCAAATCTGCGCTTGACCTTCGAGAATTTAGCTCGTCAACTCGTTCAACTAGTGAGGTAGGCTGAATGATGAACACGAGAATGCTCAAAATGAGATCGGTCCGCGCGCACAGTGTTGTGGAGCTAGCTTGTTGCCTTCTTGGATTCGCCATCGTTGCAATTCTGAGCGTCGACATTGGTATCATTTGCCTGGCTAACAGTACTAACGATCAAGCGTGTCGTGATGCCGCACGAGCAGCAGCCCAAGGTTCGGATTACGCCGCTTCGCTTAGATTGGCACAAGCTTCCATGTTGAGTCACAAAGCTAATTCGCCGTACATGAGCGACCCGACGCTCGACTCATCAGCTTTTGAGTACGAGGACTTTGGTGGCAGTCCTCCACCGAATGTTAGCCCATACATTGCAGTTACAACTTTCATGACGGTCAAGGTACCGGCACCGGTCAATTTCGCCGGAGCGCAATTCTATCCAGACAACGGCACGACTGAAGTGCGAAAAACGTATGAGTTTCCAATTGTCAAGACGAGACTTTATCTTCCATGAAGCTCTACCTTGATCATTGAAAAGTCCAACCGCTGGACTTTTGTAGCCTACTGCCTGCATCCGTCTGTCTACAATTCACGCCTTGTTGTTCACTCAGTCGATGCCTGGGTCCGAGGCAGCTGTTATAGTGAGATTGGCGCACAAGAGACAGGAGATTCGAGCATGAAAGTCAACACGGTATGTTTTTGCTGGTTCTGCTTGGTCCAAGCGGCAATCGCCTGTGTGGTGCTAGCTCATTCCAATCCTGCCGTGACCGGTCTGGTTAGCTAGGAACTCATTTATTAAATCGGTTCGATACGGTTTCCGCGCTGTAAATCAAGTCAGTGCTCGTGGGCCAACGGCTTCGGAAACGGTGGCGGTGAGAGTGGACTGAAGATGAAGACGAATGCAGTTCGTTTGCTGGATACACTAGGAATAACGTATCAACTTCGTGAATATGAAGTTGACCCCAACGATTTGTCTGCAGAGGCCGTCAGCGCCAAAATCGGTTTCCCGGCTGAGCAAGTGTTCAAGACCTTGGTGGTACGAGGTGAGAAGCATGGGGTTAGCCTGGCTGTGGTGCCTGGGGATTCGCAACTGAACTTGAAGTCTTTAGCCAGTCTGAGCATCGACAAGAAGGTGGATGTGGTGCCTTTGAAAGACGTGCAACCGCTCACCGGCTATATCAGGGGTGGTGTCACCGCCTTAGCGTGCAAAAAGGAATATCCAGTTTACGTGGACGAGACCATCTACCTGTTTGAGGTCATTTCCATATCCGCAGGTGCTCGTGGCACGCAGATTATCATTGCGCCGGATGACTATCTAAAAGCAGTGAAAGCCAAAGTGGGAGCGATTGCAACATCCGTTGGGTAGCGCCAATCATTTACTGTGTTCGAGGTTAACTTGCGGTTCGACATAGGCACTGCCAACGGTATCATCTTTCAATTCGAGCCGAACTATCCTCTTGCGGCTGCAAGCATAAATTGGATTGGTGAAGCGATAGGAGAGCTCAGTCTGGCAGAGACTTCATTCTTCGGGATAATCCTGGCCAGTCCTTCATCATTGCGCTCAGAATGGCTGCCGGAGATACATGGGCTCAGCTTTGAGAATCCATTCGGACCTGTGCTAGCAGGGAAGAAAGTGTCGTCAGAGTTGCTGGAATTGATTGCGATGGTTAGCCGAAAGTGCCGTCAAGCTACCCATCAGGATGTTCTAAAACTCAAGATTGCCAGAAACCTGCGCTGGCTGAGTTTAGCTCGCGCTGATATCGGTGATGAATCGCTATCTGCTCTTGAATCTCTTTATCACCTGCACAGCATTGATGTTTCCAGCACCAGAATTTCAGATGTAGGCATCGAAATTCTATCGCAGCACATAGGTCTGCGCGAATTGGGTTTGAATAGTACTGCTATCACAAGCGCTGCACTGGATGTTGTCGCAGCGAATCTGGTGAACCTGGAATCGCTGAGCATCAAAGATACTCAGGTGACAGCGCAATCAATACAAAACCTTCGTCAAGCCCTACCGCGGTGCCAGGTCATCTGGTAGGGGAGGGGACAAGCGCCTCCCCTACCAGCGTCAATCGGTCTAGAATGCCGCGGCTCCAGCTTCGGCAACGGCGTGATCTTGTTCGCCCGATCCGCCGCTGACTCCGATAGCACCTATGACTTCTCCGTTGCGCTTGAGCGGAATGCCACCGGCAAAGATCATTATTTTGCCATCGTTAGAAGCGTGTATGCCATAGAACTGTCCGCCTGGCTGGCAATGGGCTGCGACATCTTTGGTTGCGATGTCAAATGCTCGTGAAGTAAAGGCTTTCTTGATCGAAATGTCGACGCTGCCAAGCCATGCTTTGTCCATTCTCACATGCGCAACAAGATTACCGCCGGCATCAGCCACGGCGATGTTCATCGGTTGGCCAACTTCGCCAGCTTTCTTCTCGGCGGCGGCAATAATTCGGCGGGCGTCGGCAAGCGTTACCATGACACGTTTTTCCTCAGCAAGATTTAGGATCGCCTATTCTTGCACGATTGCACTAAAATGAGTCATCTCTGATAACTAAAGGAACCGGCACAAAATGAATGACACGGTCTATGAACTGTTTAGGCCGTCCCGCTGTCACGGTTGTGACAAAAAGCTGCCAGCTGGAGCGATTGTCAAACTGTTGGATCAAGCAGACGATCGAGAAGCTTACTGCGTTGACTGCTCCCATCTACAGTCTTTCGTTCTGGTCCAAAGCGGGAATGCTCAGCTGACAAGGTTAGCTGGCAAGTATTCGGACGTCAAAATTACAGTTATGAAATGGTCGGATATGTGGAAATGCTACGAACGGCGCGGCATCATGGTGCGCGCCGAGGCCTTGACCCGCGCACAGTCCGAGCTGAAGAAGTGATCTCTGTAGACGATGGCAGTAATTGCCGGTTTGATGTCGTTGTTTGCTATCGCCGCATGATACCTAGGGCGCGCTTTTCGAGCTTCTCGGCCTCCTGCGTGCGGTTACAAGCGCGAAGCATTTTTGCATAATTTTCCAAGATAACAACTTCTGATGCATGAAGTGGTCCCAGCGCTGCCTGCCTAACCTCAAGCGCGCTTTTGTAGGCTCCCTCGGCGTCTGCGTGCCGGCCTTGATTGCGCAAGCAATTTGCCAGATTGTTGTAGTAGTTTGCAACGCGATCGTCCTTCTGCGCTGCTGGCCCTAACTCTTTGGTTGCATGCTCAATTGCTAGACGCAACGAACTTTCCGCTCCAGCTTGATCCCCTCGCTGCATTGCCACTTGTGCGCCTTGCCAATACTGTTCGAACATGCCGCCCCCTTTTGAGCCCGCTGGCTGACTAACGTAACTGCCTTATTCCCGAGCTGGCGAATATTTTACAAGCCCGACGTGATAACTACATCGGCTTTCGCTTTTCCTAAATCCGCCGATATCTTGTCAGGGGAGGCACTCGACCCCTTCGGGGATTGGGTATAAGGCGTTCAGGAGGCACATGCTTAACGGGCTTAAACCGGGGACAATCATCGACGGTCGATTTCGACTGATGGATGAGATTGGGCGCGGTGGTATGGGCGTTGTATATCGCGCCATGCATTTATCTATCAATAAGCAAGTTGCCGTCAAAATCTTGCGACAAGATTGCGCGTCAGACTCAAAAAAAATGCAGCGATTCCGGCGGGAAGCGCATGTCATTTCTGTGTTAGAACACCCTAACATTGTTCACATATTCTCGGTCGGAATGGTCGAAGCGGGACAACCGTACATCGCTATGGAATTTTTGCCCGGTGAACAGTTGTCACAGCAAATTGAGCGCCGCGGTGCGATTCCATGGACAGAAGCGTTGCCGCTGTTCATCCAGATTTGCGATGCAATGCAGCACGCCCACGAACAGCAAGTTATTCATCGAGACGTCAAACCGAGCAACATCGTTGTCGGAAAAGATGATGCAGGTAATGCTTCTGCGAAGTTGGTAGATTTCGGAATCGCCAAATTTATAGCCGATCGCTCGGCGGCGATAACGCAAACAGATGCAGTTGTTGGTTCTGTGTCGTACACCAGCCCGGAGCAGTTCGAGGGAAAACAGGCCGATGTGGGCTCGGACATATACTCGCTGGGATGCACTATTTATCAGGCACTTACGGGAAAATTACCGTGTCTCGGTGATACCGTATTTGAAACCGTTAACAGCCACTTAAATACAGAACCGGAGCTGATTAATCAAGCCAATCCAACGGCGAAGGTGCCAGCGGATCTCAGTTGTCTGGTGCAT
>JADYXS010000500.1 GCA_021772155.1 Candidatus Obscuribacter sp. | reverse complement strand
CGCCTGCCCTGCGTGGGCCAAGGATCTGGTCACCGGGTGCATCGCCGCCGATGCCGACTTCGAACAGCAGAAGCGAGGGCGGCTGATCAAGCGCATCCGCGAGGCGAAGCTGCCCGGTTGCAACGCCTGCAGCCGCTGGAGCACCGCAACGCTCCAGCTCAAGTTCGTCGAAGCCGACAACGCCGGTCTCATCTCCTGACCGGCAACTCCGCAAGACCATGGCTGCCGCCCGACAGCCTTGACCTGAAGTTCGATCCGGGCCGATTTACTCAGACTATTCGAGCAGGAGCGGTGCAACGCTGCATCGCTCCTGCCGGGGTTTGTCACTTTCTCTTTACGGAGCCATAGATGAAAGCAATCGATTACGAGACCCTCGCGGACCTGGTCACCCGCACCCATGCCGTGCTGAACCAGCGTCCCGGTGACGAACTCGGCACGAAGGCGTGGACCATCCTGTTCAAGACCATGCCGGTGCCCGCGGTGCTGGACGCGCAAGTGCAACAGCGCCTCGGCGACTGGTTCAGCGAGCGCATCGACGGGCTCGCCCCCGCGCTCGCCCAGCCCTGCGACCAGGTCTGCTGGTCCCTCTTCGACGACTGCCTGACGCACCTGGCGGCGGCCGAATGCTCGTTGCACGGCACCAAGTAGGCAACGAAAATCCGAAGGTGGACGAGCAGGACCGTTCACTTCCGGTAAGGTCACGGCTGCCGCCCGCGGCCGTGACCCGAATCCCAACCGGGCCAATTATTCACTATCCGTGCAGAAGGAGTGCCTAATCGCGCTCCTCCTGTCACGGTTTTTTTCTCTTCTATTTGCCCGTCCTTCTACCATTGCTTATAGTTATTTAGCGAACAAAAAGAAAGCTGACGAAATAGCAGGGTCTGGTGCCCTGCTATTTCGCCCGCGTTTCTTAGCGAGCTTCAGGCAGTCAAAGCACCACATCGACTGCACTGTAGCGTGCAGCCACTGCGATCAACGCGCTCCGTCAGGATGTCGCCGGCAACAGCATTGTGTCCACACATGTTGCAAGCCGCGCCGATGTAGAAACTGTCAGCCGACACGAGGAACGATTGGCAATCCGTACCCTCCGCAACGGGCATTTCGCAATCATCACCAGCTTCGATAGCCGGTACGAATGCGCCGCCGTCCTCGCTAGAAGCAGTGACGCCTCCTTTGAGTACGATTGCCCAGTCCACGGGTTCGCCTTCGCCACTGCTTCCGTCAAAAGCAAGATCGGCTAGCTGAGGCTCGAACGCATCTTCGGGCGACTTAGTCGTCCGGTTGCGGAACTTCGATCTCTCAGAGATCGGACGGACCCGACGCATCACCAGAACGGTCACTGCAATGGTGCCAATTGCCACCAAGAGCAAGAGCGACAAGGGTAGCTTCCAACTCCAAGGTGAGCCCGGCGCGGACTCGACGGACACCGGAGGAGCAGCGGTGGGTTGCGCTTTCAGGCTTGCCACAGCTTTTTGGAGTTGCACGTCGCCAGCCCGACCTCGCGGTTGGGACACTACGTGGTGGGGCGCAATACCCTTGTTGTGGTGCTCGTAGCCGGTTGGTCCGGCAAACGTTCCTGAAACCAGCTGCAAGCGTGCACCAGTAGAAAGGGTGATCGTGTTGAACGAAACGCCCTTACCGCCGGTGCGCTCACCAAGGATAGTTGCACGCCCGCTGTCTTTCAAAGCGCTGGTCAGCATCTCGGCGGCGCTCATGGTCGAGCCATTTGCCAGCACCACCAGCGGTGCCGTTTGCAACATCGCGATGAGCGCTTTGTTCTCGTCCGTAGCCTCAAGGAAATCAGGAAGGAACGGCTCCGCCTCATAGACAGACCGCTGCATCAGCCTGCCGGACCGGTAAGTGGTATGAGCGATTGCTCCTTCGTGCATGAAAGCGGTGGCGAATTCATACGCCACCTGCATGTAACCGCCTGTGTTGCCGCGCAGATCAAGGATGATCCCTTCGATCTTGCCGCCGGCCTGTCGCTTCAGAGCGGGCGCCAAGCGTGCGAAGCTGGGCAACAGGTTGAAATCAGAGAAGTCACGGACGCGAATGTACGCAATGCGTCCGTCCACGATCGCGCCGGAGACAAGCTTTGCCTCCGGGGTGACAGCGTCGATTTTGTACACTTTCTCTTGTTCACCATGCCGTGCCACCACTTCAGCTGTCTCACCGGCACTCCAATCGGCAAGCAACGTTGCCGTGGCATCTGGCGACAGCTCTTTCAGTGTTTTGCCGTCCACCGAAATCACTTCATCCCCTTTTCGCAGACCGGCTTGCTCAGCGTTGCTCATGAGCATGATCCAGCCGACGATGTACGTGCCTTTGTCCTGCCGAAGCACAGAGAAACCCAATCCGACAGCGCCACGTGCCCGCAGCGCATCATAGCCGGCGATCTGGCTCGGAGTGTAATACTTCGTCCAGCGGTCGCCCAGGGCGGCTATCAGTTCCTGAATCCGCGTGTCGCGCTCCGCCTCGGAGGCGATGGCTCCATCGAAAACCTTCAAGCGGGCCAAAGCAGCGCGATCGGGGTGATGTTGCACAATGTATTCGTACACTTCGCGGTATTCCCGCTGGTGCACAGTGAATGAGGTTGGGTCCGCTTTTTGCGAGGGAAAGATGCGAGTCGCAGGCGGAGCCGCGGGCACCTTAGCAAGCAGAACTTGCGCATCAGCGCTCTGGACGGCAAAGACCAGAGCAAAAAAAATGGAAGCGCTGGCCTTCATGCCTGTTCCTCCAGCTAAATCCGCCAGCAGCCACGTACAGTGGCTGCTGCAGCGGACTCGTGGGTTAATGGAATTAAAAACCGGAGGAAGCAGGCACAAATCCTGTTTCCAACTAGACGCCCACCTCTTCCGCCACGGCTGCCACCACCATGCGGGTGACTTCGACCATGAACGGGTAGTTGAGCGTGCCTGAGCGGTCGCCCAAAGAGTGGTAGTTCGGATTGAACCCCGCATCCGTGAACTCTTCGCTGATGAGCACAGCCTTGTAGCCGTGATCCAAAAAGCCGGCCTGATCGCTGCGATCACGCACAGCGTGATCGTGCGTGTCGACCGTGTTGAGCTGCAGGTTGTAGCGCTTGGCGTTTTTCACCAGGCGTTCCACAAGCGAATGGGAGCCATTGCGGTTCACATCGTCGTGGATGTCGACGCGGTTGCCCGGCAGCGCACACCAGCCGACCATGTCCATCTGGTACATGGCGATGATGTTGTCCTTAACCTTGTCGCAGCGGTCGGAGTAGGTGTAGCTACCCCAGAGCCCCTGCTCCTCACCGGTGAAGTGCAGCAAGCGGACCGTGCAGCCAATCTTTCCGCCAGCCTTCTGCAAGGCAACGAGGCACTTGGCAACAGTCAGAACCGCAACGCAGCCTGAACCATCGTCGTCAGCACCGGGAGCCACGTTCTCGGCGCCCGAGGTGTGACCAGCGGTGGAATCAAGGTGCGAGCCGACGAGCACGATCTTGTCTGGCGAAGTGGCACCGGTGATCGTCGCTTCGAGGTTGTAGAACGTGCGGCCACCCTTGACGTACTTGATGCGCTGCCAAGGAATGCCGAGCTTGGTGTACTCTTCCTCAAGCTTGGTCATGGCAACGTCGAGCAGCTTGTGGTAGGTGCTGCGAGTCGTGATGCGAACAGTGCGACCGGCGACAGTCGTGTCAACCTCACCGGTTAGTTCGCGAACCCGGCCTTCGAGGTCGGCGGCCGAAATTGCATTCAAAACAGCCGCGACACGGGGATCCTGGGGCGGCAGGTTGGTCACGTCAATGACCGGTGGGCCTTTGATGCGACGAGCACGAGCGCGGACAATCTCAGCGTCGAACTTGCTTTCGCACGTGCTTTTCTTGCCCGAATGAACCGACGAGATAGGCGTGGTGCGATTGATGAACCGGTACACGAGGTAGATGCCGGCAAGGGTAGCGAAGAACAGGGCGAGGATGATTCCCCCGTCCGCAGCGGAAAACGTAAACATAGTGAGCTCCTATCAAGACTGCCTTGCGGCGTCCAAGGTTGAAGAATTTAAAGCAGAGGCGCAGCACTGCTGCGTCTCTCCATACATTTGACAAGTCCAAACCGACCACACTCTTGGTGCAGTTTGCTTTGTGACTAGTGACGGGGGTGCGGGTCGTTACTGTTGGAGTTAGGGGGTTACATAAGGGGCAAGAAGTGTAGGGCCACACCATATGTACTGACATCCACGTATTGCAACAGATCCAGGCAAGATCTGAGAGCAAACGTATTGCGCAGCTAGCAAGGCTTTACAGCTACCCGATGTTAGATTTGTCAAAGCTATGCGGCAAAAGCTCGGGTAGAAACTTGGATTCGATGTCACCATTGGCGCAAGCCGTGATCACTTGCACATCCAGGCCGAACTCCGATAGAAATTGTCTACAAGTACCACAGGGATAGCGATAGGGGAAAATTGCGAGCGCTTTAAATTGCCTCTTGCCTTCACTGATTGCCTGGGTCAAAGCCGCTAACTCTGCGCATACAGAACCGCTGAAAGTGGCGAACTCCACGTTGCCTGAAGCGTAGATTGAACCATCAGAACACAGTAATGCTGCGCCTTTCGGCTCATTTGAATACGGAGCATATGCCCACTCAGCAGAATCTTTCGCTCTTTGCAACAATGCCAGGGTATCGATCTCGCTCATTTAGGACTCCTCTGCTCTCCTGAATTGTAGTGCAGAAAATATTCATTCGTCGATCGAGCAGTTGATTGCGGACCCCGCGGCGCTTTAGGTTAAGGCGCATTTCTGTTTTCTTACTCCGGACCAACCAGCACCTTACACCCCAATTGCTGCCAAATTAGTTCACTTTCACAAGGCGCTGGCGCGTTGCGGAAAGACACATTGATGCTCCAAACCCATTTCGCATTATCCTCAATCGAGGATTAGACAAAGGAAATGACTATGCAGGACTTGTTCTCGTCCTTCGACCCGCAAAACCTCTTCGTGCAACACACACTGTTTGCCTTCGCTTCCCTCGCCCTTGGCCTTCTCGGCATGGTGCTCGGTCAACGCGTCGCCTCACACGGCAAGCTTTGCATCCTCCTCGGTGTTGGCATCGGCATCTTCACCATGTGGCTCCTGACGACTCCTTTCGCCACGTTGGCGCCTGGTGTCGGCGGTGTGTTTCTTGCGAGCTTCCTTGCCAGCGGCGTTATCGCTCGAGTGGCTTGCGGCTCCGCAGGTGCCAGTAGTGGTGCTAAAAAGCCCGCTGCTACCCCCGCGACTCCTCCCAAGGCCTAAACGCCTTTCCTGCGCAACGCCTGAGAAGGTAGTGTGCTGACAAGACGTTCGGGTAACCGAAGTGGCGGCGATGTCCTTTGACATCGCCGTCATCTTCGTTTTTTCCGACGCATTTCTACCTTCGGTACAAATAACTCTGTTTCAATGGAAAACCGCATGCCTGGTCCATTTTTTTCAAAACAAAATCTACTATCGGCTTTAATAGCATGAGCGTTCAGAAGAAGAGAGGAGCGCTTTAAGAGCCGCTCCCTTCCTCCGTTTCGATAAGGCACAGTGAGGCGCTCGTTTTAGAACGGCGAATCGTCTTGGCTAAAGACTACTGCCATGTGAGCAATCCGAGGGCCGCAGATGACTCACTTAGCCTGGCGCCAAGACTTTGATCCTTTCGGCACGAACGGCAGCATCGGTAGCAGGAACATGCCAACGAACATGGCGATACACGCAACGCCCACAGCACCGCAACCGGCAAAAAGCCGCCACCAAATATTGCGGTGAGCAAGAACGCAATATAACCGCCGAGGGAGCCAAGGCTGCCGTACGCAAGGCAGACCCAACGGGGCTGATACGCCACGTAGGACGCTGCAAGCAATGCGGCGCCGCCGAGAATCACAAAGGCTGCGACGTGGTGGAAGAGGCTAGCCAAGGCAAACGCGACGCCACCAGCGACCGCAAATGCAGCGAGCAAGACCACGACCATAAGGAACAGGCCTTTAACGAGTACAGAAGTATGACCCATGTTTCGTTCCAAACATTTTCG
>JADYXS010000499.1 GCA_021772155.1 Candidatus Obscuribacter sp. | reverse complement strand
TTTAGTTTTTTCGGTAGCCCGCGCAAGTCCGGTTTGCAGGTCCGCGGGCATTTCTTTAAGGTCGCCAATGAACGTCAAGCGGGACCCACTGCGGGCCAGCTCCTCTATTTCGTGCTTGAGTACTTCATTAAAGAGTTGAAGCAGATAATCTACTTCATCGCGTCCCCGTTGCCAGTTCTCGCTTGAAAAAGCGTAAACCGTCAAATATTCCAGCTTCAGGGCCGTTACGTGCTTGACCAGCCGCTTCAATGTGGCGACGCCTTCCTTGTGTCCGAGAAAGCGCGGACGCCCGCGCTGGTCCGCCCAGCGACGATTTCCGTCCATGATGATTGCAACGTGCCGCAGTGGCAGTTTTGCAGCATCGTCGGTGATTGGTTCTGAAATTGGTGCTGCTGCCTGTTTGGCTTTCCGCAAGATATAGCTCCAGGCGCTCGCTCGCCCAATGGACCGAGCGAGTGTGCAATTTTACCTGCCACCGTGGTCTGCATCACTCGCAAATTACTAACATCTATGGAAGAATTTCAAAAAAGTATATATACCGCAGCTTATAGGCGTTCTGTCGAAATTATGATGCTTCGTCCAACATATCTCATTGATGGTGATGTAACCGACATCGATTTACATCGGTTAGAGCTCGACGGAATTCGTGGTCTGATTTTTGATCTCGATAGTACTTTGGTGGCACCGCATGCCGGTGCGCTGACTGATGAGGTTGCACACTGGTTGGTTGAAGCACGCAGCAAATTTAAGGTTGCCGTTGTTAGCAACAACAAGAAAGATCCATATATACGGCAAGTGCAGGCCGTCCTCGATATGCATTGTATAGGCTGCGCGGCAAAGCCCAGCATAAGGGCATTCCGAGAAGTACAGCAAATGTTTGACCTGGCACCACATGAGGTGGCTGTAGTTGGTGATCGGCCGCTCACAGATGTTTGGGGCGGACAACGCGCAGGCATGAAAACTATCCTTGTGATGCCGCTCAAGAGCCAGAAGGAAGCCGGATGGATAACGATGCTTCGCAAATTAGAGCGTGTGTTTATCAGAACTTAGAGTAATATAGAGCTTGAATTTTCGCGGCAATATAGCTTGCAGCTATCCAGGCAATATATGCACAAACCGGCAGCCATTGCGATCTCCACACTGATCAGTGTTTCATTGTTTCAGCCTGTCTGGGCCGATAACAATAGACGTCCTGTGGCCCTAGTACCGGGAATGGTACTGCCGATGCCTGTTTCTGCCAGAGCCGGTTTACCACTATCGGCGGTGCGGTCCGCCGTCAAAGGAGCTGCGAAGACGAGCTATCCAGCCAACCATTTCCAGCGTGGCATGTATTTGAAACAAAAGGGAAATCTCGATGCTGCCCTGGTCGAATTTCTCAAGGCCGCGCAAGAAAACCCCATGCAAGTTCGTGCTTACTATGAGCAAGCCATTTTGTTCAAGCAGAAAGGCTATAACAAATTAGCTCAATCGTCGCTACAGCAGGCGCTTTCCGTCAAGCCTGACTTTCGTGACGCCCGCGTTTTGCTAGCCAGCATATTTCTTGAAGGCGGTGAATTTTCCGAAGCTGCGCGCGAATTATTTGATTCACTGGGTCTGCACAGCCAAGCGCAGAAAGTAAAGTCAAAACCCACCGGCCAGACGGTGGCAAACCCGCTGGCGAAGCTGCCGACTTTAATCCAAACTCCACACGGTACGATTAAGCCACCTGCGTTGGAGACACCTGCGGCGAATCGAACAACGCCAGATGCATTCCAGCAGGGCCAACCGTCCGCGCCGCTTGGCGGTCTTTCTGCGCTGTTGAAAGGCATTCCTGGTGTAGATCCGGATGTGAGTGAAGCCGGGACAGCATTATCCGACACGGCGTCCCAGAAGGCTTCCGCGCCACCTCCGGTGGCGCTCGCTCAGCCGAATGCCACTGATAAGCGCGTCGTGACAGGGCAACAGCTTAGCGATAGCAGCAGCAGGCAAGTGGAAGATCTTCTCCGGCAAGTCCACAAGCAAGCCAAGGGATTTAAGATATTTTCTCCTTTTGGTTGGTTCGACAGAACCGGAGTTACGCCACCGCCGGCGGCATCATCTATTCCACCTGTACTGCCTGATGTTCCTGAGTCTGATGCTGGCACTGAGGAAGCTGCTGTCCCGGAACCTATCTCAGTGAAGGAGCCTCCTTCGGCTGCGTTGACTGCCTCGCAATCTGACAAAAATATAGAGCAAAAGTTTCGCAGGCAGCGCAAGCCGCGCGTGGTAACCTGGCTGGATAACATGCTTGATGGACGGCATCAAATTGGGCTTGATCCACAAGAGCGCCAGGAAGAACTGAAAACTGCCGAGCGTACAGCCAAAGCGCCTCATCCACCGGCCACTGTGGGTTCAAAGTTGAAGGTGGCGCGGGTGGACGCACCAGAGGTGGTGTATCACGTTTATCCGCAGCAATCTCAGTCAGAGTCGACAAGTAATGTGCCCGTCGAATCTACCGGCTTGGAACAATCTGGCGAAGAGCAGGTAATTGTTGAGCCGCCAAATCTGGAGCGTGCCGCGGTCACCGCGCCGGTAAGAGTTGTGCGAACCGCGGTGAACAATTCAGTTGCCGCTCTAGGTCCCAAATCGACGCCGCTCTTTGAAGCGCCAGGAAATGTCGTTGCCCAGCAAGCAGAGAAGGAAAGTTGGATTCCGGCGCCGATTGACGTCAGCCGCTTGATTCAGAAGGCCGTTGCCTGGATGCCCCTGCCTGTTTTTAGACCTTTTGCAAGTGGCGCCAGTCCTCCATCTGCCGCAACAGCGCCGTTCTCTTCGTCCGTATCGGCCGTAAGGCCCACACCACTCAAGCCCAAGACTCCAGCGGCGGCCGCGCTTCAGTTAAAACTGAAGGCGATCGCCGGCAGGAAGCCCGCTATTGAGGCGCCGGTGCCCGGTCAAGTTGCCAGCGTTGCACCGATATTGCCGGCACTGCCGCAATATGAAGGTGCCGCCAGCACGATGAAGAATGTTATGAGCATGCTACCGAAGGACTTAGCAGCTACGCTCCAGCAGGTGCTCGGACCACAGCCAGTTGACATAGCGGCGCAACCAGGTTCAGTTCCGCCGGTGATGGAAGTGGCGCGTTCAGTCAGTGTTTCCGCGCCTGCTCCAAAGCCGGCCACGAACGTCAATGTCTATGAGAATTTGGTAGCAGCGCAACTCA
>JADYXS010000498.1 GCA_021772155.1 Candidatus Obscuribacter sp. | reverse complement strand
AGATCCGCAAGACAGACGCCTTGCGGATCTCTTTATCCTGTACAATCTCACATTCAGTAGACGTTTACGGCGCCAGGCGCCAGCTTAAGTAAGGAGGTTCCCATGCCGCCCCGGATGGACAGCCCGATGCCTTCTTTGGAAGGCGGAACTGATTGGTTCAATTCCACAGAGATAAAGATTGAAGATCTGAAAGGTTTCACTACCGTGATTCATTTTTGGTCTGTCAGTTGCGGTATCTGCAAGGAGTCCTTGCCGGATGTAGAAAGATGGATTGAAACTTACGGACCAAAGGGCCTGAAAGTAATTTCCGTGCATATGCCTCGGCAGGAAAGTGACACCAATGTCGAGTCGGTGAAAGAAACGATTGCCGAATACGAAATCAAGCAACCAGTCGTTGTGGACAACTGGCACACGATAACGGACGCGTTCGAGAACAAGTACGTACCTGCGTACTACCTGTTCGACACAGAACTAAAAATGCGCCATTTCTCAGCCGGGGAAAAAGCGGTCAAAATGATTGAGCCGGTACTTGAACGATTGATGGGAAAACAGGAAGCAACAGCATGACCACAACGAAAGTACCTGAAGTCGAAAAAGCTTCCGCTGTCCTCGACATTGGAACTGAGTGGAAACTCGACAAATCCGAAAAACTTTTTGAGCGGGCCCTTAAGGTAATCCCTGGCGGCGTTAACTCTCCAGTACGTTCTTGCAATGCTGTCGGCTCCACGCCAGTCTTCATTGCCAGCGCAAACGGCTCATCGATTCTCGATGTAGACGGAAACGAGTACATCGATTATTGCTGCTCCTGGGGGGCGCACATCTTCGGACACGGCCACCCGCGCATTCAAGAAGCGCTGGAGTATGCACTTTTGAATGGCACCAGCTACGGTGCGCCAACTGCCCGGGAAGTTGAGTTTGCCGAACTAGTGAATAAGCTCGTACCGAGCATGGATGTAGTTCGCATGGTCAGCTCCGGTACCGAAGCAACTATGTCGGCTATCCGTTTAGCAAGGGCCTTCACCGGCAAGAAAATGATCGTCAAATTCGACGGCTGCTACCACGGCCATGCGGATTCTTTCCTTGTGAAAGCAGGATCCGGACTGGCTACTTTGGGCATAAGCAGCTCAGCAGGCATTCCGGAAGAACTGACGAAGCTCACAGTGTCGTTACCTTACAATGACCTGGCGACTGTAGAAAAGGCCTTCAAGGAACACAAAGACAAGATTGCAGCAATCATAGTTGAACCAATTGCCGCCAATGCCGGATTGATTCAGCCCGCGCCTGGATTCCTGGAAGGCTTGCGCGAAATATGCACCAAGCACGGTGCGCTGTTAATTTTCGACGAAGTGATTACAGGCTTCCGTGTTGCTCTTGGTGGTGCGCAGGCGAAGTACGGCATAAAGCCGGACCTAACCTGCTTGGGCAAAATTATCGGCGGCGGACTTCCAGTTGGTGCCTATGGTGGCAGACGCGACATCATGGATCGAGTTGCTCCTGTCGGTGATGTTTATCAGGCCGGAACGTTGTCCGGGAATCCGCTGGCCGTTTCAGCCGGATTGGCTCAGTTACGCGCGTTACAAGAACTCAATCCGTATTCACTGATTGAGCGCAATACTCAAAAACTGGCTGATGGCATCAACGCAATTATCAAGAAAACGAATGCACCATGCACCGTGGTGCACACCGTGGGGTTGCTTTGCATTTTCTTCACCAAAGATGAAGTTACAGATTTCGCCTCGGCGCAGAAATCGGACACCGATAGGTTCGCCGCATTCTGGCGCAGCCTGCTGAGAAGCGGCATCTACTGGCCACCGGCTCAGTTCGAAGCTGCATTCATCTCGGCAGTTCACAACGATGCCGACATCGACTTCACTTTGGCTGCCATCGAAAAGGCACTATCACATCAGTCCTAACATCCGTAGTTTCCACCGATACCAATGAGAAGAGAGGCGATCACAACGATCGCCCATGCCGTCACCTCAGCGGCAATGGTCCTGGCACCATCGAATTTCGCTCAAATTATGGTCCGGCCGCAGTCAGTGACATAAAAAATGGTCTCCGGGGTAAGACATAAACGTACTGATGTAAAAGGGAAAGGTATTGACCGACCAGCGCGAGATGGACAAAATCGAGCTACGCGTCCTTGCCGAAGAGTGGTCTGAACCAACCGGTTCGCTCTCGCCTGCGCAGGTGCCGAAGGACGAGATGCCGCCAATTGAACCGCCGGCAGCTGCGTGCGCCCCAGAAAAGCCCAGGCGTTCATACGCCCTGGCAGTAACGACCATACTTCTTTTGGGTGCAATAGTCCTTGGCCCGTCCATTGGCCTGCTGCGAGTACAGGTGGTAGCAGCAATCGCCGACAAAATGAATCACCAGTCAAAATGGTATGGAGGGAATCGCTCCGACCTGGCATCAGCATATATGAGCACAGGTAATTCCGCAGCGGCCGAGCAAGTCTATCGAGCGTTGCTGGCAGAGGATCTGCCACCAGGCCAGGTCAACGACTTCGGTCTCAACAGGCAATATGCGCAGCTCGAGCTTGCCAATCTTTATCGAACAGAAGGTAAGCACCAAGAAAGTGCCCAGTTAGCCAAATTAGCGCTCACTGGAATCACCGCCGCCGGAAAAATAGATCCAACGAGTTACCCATCCGACCTGACGAGGATAGTTCAATCCTTCGCCAGTTTTTATGATAGCGATGAGAATCCAGGGAAACATGCCGATGACAAATTTGCCATCGAGCTGTATGAAAAGACTCTTGCGCTGTGGAAGTATGCGCCGGGCTCTGGCACAAAATCGAATGTTAATGCTGCCTTGGCGCGCTTGTACGAAGAGTCCGGCCAGCACCAGTTGGCCTTGGATAACTACATCAGCGCTTACAACGTTTTCAAAGAGAATGGAGACACCTCATACAACGCGTATCGTTTGGAACATATAGGGCTGAACATGCTGGAGCTGCATCAATATGCTCAAGCGGAACCGATCTTGGAGCAGGCCCTGTCGATGACAAAACTTGCCTGGAATGAACCGTTTCCTTTGATAAGTAGTCAGATCAACCTGGCACGGGCAAAATACGAACTGCATAAATACGGAGAGGCGAAAACTCTCCTGGAATCAGCCCTGGCTGATTCTTATAAGTTCGACGATGGCACTCTTTTTTGCTGGAATGAGTATTATCTGGCAAAATGCGCGAGCGCTACCGGTGATGTTCGTGGTGCGCGTGTGCTCTACGAAAACGTGCTCGAGCGGCTGAAAGAAAAATATGATGGACCATCCGCCAAGACGGTGCAAGAAGAACTGAAGAGTTTGACGGGAAAAACTATCCGCGGCGGACATACGTAAATGGCCGAGTTGCAACTAAAAATTCGCTATCGAACACTACCTGGACGAGTCGGGCTTTCGTTAATGACGATCCTTTTTCCGGTGTGGGCCGTTGTTCTACCCGGAATGTTGGGGTACTTCATTGGATGTACGCTGCAAAATCCAGCCAGTGTGACAGCAATGGCTATACTCACAACATGGGCAGGATTGATGTCTGCCATCGTAATGTGCATCGTCTTGACGGCGATTGCAGAAGACAATCGCATCCATGCCTCAAAGGAAGGCATTACATTTCCTCTATTCATGCTGCCGCGCTTGCGTTTCAAGCGAAATTTAGACTGGAGCGAACTGAAGCACGTACATGTTGTTGGCGGATCATCCAGACAGCTCCTGCTCTCTTTGCAAAGCGGAGTTTCATTGCCGTTAGCGACATCTGCAGTCAGCAAAACTGATTTGGAACAGTTGCTCATGGCTATAGAGCTCTGGTCTCCCCAGTGCCAGCGCTCACCGGACTTGATCGGCTTTCAACGAGATGTCCAGAATGAAGGAAGAAATACAGGTACTCTTGGACACACTCAGATGTGGGAGGAGGAACTCAGCCGCCGATTCAGTGCCACCACATTTATGCCGCTCGAGCCGGAACAGAAGCTAAAAAACGGCAAGCTGAAGATCGTGCGGCAACTAGCTTTTGGCGGACTGTCGGCCATATATTTAGCGCAGGAAGAAAACCGCGATCTGGTCGTTCTTAAAGAGTCGGTCGTGCCACCGGGGGCAGATCCGCAGGTGCGGAAACAAGCCGAAGAGCATCTGGCAAGAGAAGCTTCTCTCTTGTCGAAACTCCAGCACAAAAATATAGCGCGCGTGTTCGATCACTTCGTTGAAGATGATCGCCACTACATCATGCTTGAGTACATCCGCGGTCAAGACCTTCGCCAATACATCAAACAAAACGGACCCGTAAGCGAAGCGCAGGCAATCGAATGGGGCATCGTGATCGCCGATATCTTGGCTTTCCTACACGATCAAGACCCGCCTATAGTCCACCGAGACCTCACACCGGACAATCTTGTGTTGACCAACGAAGGCGAAATAGTTCTGATCGATTTCGGCGCGGCAAACCAGTTCGTCGGGAGTGCAACTGGTACCATAGTCGGCAAGCAGTCTTATATACCGGCGGAACAACTGCGCGGCAAGGCAGTTCCTCAAAGTGATATCTATGCTTTGGCAGGCACAATACAATTCTTACTGACCGGCAGGGATCCAATTCCACTGGCGCCCTCTAAAGTAAGGGACCAAAACCCGGAGATTTCCGAACGCCTGGAGACGTTAATAGAACAGTGCACCGCATTCGAACCGGAAGAACGCATTCAGACTGCAGCTGAGGTTTCCAGCGGGCTTCAGCAAGCAAAATCAGCGAAATTGCTGATTGCGGAGAAGCCATCTGTGGACAAGGTTCAGCTACGATGATGCATGATACTGAACAGCAAGATTCCGTTTCGTTGGAAGTTGACAATCCTACAATCCTTGTGGTTGATGACATTGTGCAACAACCGGCGCAATCACTGAATATGCCGGAACTTGCCGGAAAAATCAGCAAGGACGCCCGCAAGGCTAAGGCGCGCAATCTCTCCAGGGCAATGTGGTTCTTTTTGACTAGTGCACTCTGGCTAATTGTCATCCCTGCAGTCGGAATAGGCCAAACAGGCGGCCTCAGCAGAGAGCTCTTGATGCATTTACCGATCCAGCTTTTCTGGACCTGGTGCTTATTCCAACTCAATGAAGCGATAGGGGCACATTACAAGAGAGAATCGCCGGTATCGAATGCGGTGCTGGCGGCGATTTCAGTGTCTTCATACATCCTGATGCCCGTCCTTTCTCCGTACAATTTCGAGAGCAGATGGCTGGACCCCTTCTTCTTGGCGTGGATAGTATCTCAATCATTGTTCTACGTCAAAGCCGGGCAATACTTAGATCACGCTGAAGTCCAAGACAAAGGCCGATGGAAAATGGCTCTCTTGCTTCCGCTCTGCGCAAGTCTCTACCTGCCATTTTCGGTCCTGAGCCCGACTTTGATAACTTCTCCCTTAATGTTCGGATTGGGTTGGTTTGCATGTCAATTCCTGGCGCTCGGTTATTTAGCTACGAGCATGAAACAGTCACAAAAGGCAGCAACAACACCCAAGGTAGTTTATCCGCTGAATTTAGAACGGGAAACCATAATTCGGTACCGGGACTTTTCTGCGATCGAGCGCTGGTTCCGTCAATTTTTTGCAAGTTCCAGCGGCAAAAAGACCAACGCCACCAAATTAATGTCCTGGTATGCCGTGCCACTATCAGTGCTAATGATCGTGGCGGTCCTTCCATTTGCCACAACTTATATGACGCAGTCTTCACCAAGTGCATCAACTACAGCCCCGGCCGTTCTCATCGTTGAATCGAGGAAGGAAATCGAAGAGAAAGCCCAACAAAAGCTAAAAATTGTCGAGCAAAACATGTCATTGATGATGACAATTCTGTTTGCGCTATCAGCCACCTCCGGCGCTGCAATTCTCTATCTCCTTCTAAGGCCGAGCTTTGTCGCTTTGAGCGATAAAGGGATGCGGTTCCGTTGGAAAACAGGTCCTTTCCAAAACAACGGAGCTTGCGTGCAATGGCAAGATCTAACATACATAGATCTACTCGGTAGCAAGGACAATTCAGCCAATGCTTCGTTGAATTTTCAGTTGCAAAACGGCAAACAATTCAAACTGAAGCTGAACGCAATCGAGACAGGACAAGAGAAAGAAGCCATTTTGAAGTCCATTCAAGCGTACGCTCCCCTGGTAGAACGTGATTCCCGAGTCATCGAGTGCTTGCAACCACCAGCGGATCACAGCTATACAGAGTTATGGTTACAGGCATTGACAGCTCCGCCTCAGAGGGAGCGGCTGCAGCCGCTTCGGACTGATGCGTCGCTGCAAGATGGTAAGTACAAGGTCGTAAAATCCATTGGCATTGGCGGTCAAGGACAAGCCTATCTGGCGACAACAGCGCCAGAGACGAATGTGGTGCTGAAAGAGTTCATCCTTCCACTTTACGTTGATGTTGCTGTGCGAAAGAGCGCTCTCGAGCAGTTTCAAAACGAAGCACAACTTCTCCGCCATATCGATCATCACAACATCGTCAAACTGATCGACTTCTTCGTTGAAGATCATCGCGCCTACCTCGTGCTAGAGCACATTGATGGTGCCTCACTTCGCCAGATTGTCGAGTCACGCGGCAAACTGCCCGAGGCAACAGTACGCGAATTGACAGCGCAGATGTGCAAGATGCTCACTTATCTGCACAGCCTGACACCGCCTATCGTACACCGAGATTTTACACCGGACAATCTGATTCTAAATAAGGATGGAACGCTTAAGCTGATTGACTTCAATGTCGCCAAACAACTTGTAGAATCACATACAGTCGGCACAGTAGTAGGTAAACACGCGTACCTACCGCCGGAGCAATTCCGTGGAAATCCGGTTCCGCAATCGGACATTTACGCGATGGGAGGCACACTCCAATACTTGCTCACCGGAGAAGATCCCACACCAGTTTCGGTGTCATCACCAATAACCCGCGACTCTTCCATCAGTCTTGCTTTGGATAATATAGTAAGAAAGTCTACAGCGCTCAACGTAAAAGACCGCTACCAGACGGTAGGGGACATTGAGGTTGACCTTGAAGAGGTTAGCCCGGAATAGGCATCAATGCGTCAATTTCTTTAGCCAGACGTTTCACATCAAAGTCATTCATGATTAGATACTTATCCGCACCAAGCATGTTTGCGGCGCTTTGAATTGACTGACTGGCAAATCGAGCTAGGTCCGAAGCGTTTGTACAGAGCATCATGAACCGCACGTGGTCATATCGCTTTTTCGATTTAACCGCTTTCAGCAGATCAAAGACGCTTTCGCTTTCTAAGTGAGTCTCGGAAACAACCAGATCAATTGGGCTGTCTCCATCCAAACATTCCATTGCGTCATGAATAGAGCTAACAGGAATCACCTCGTGTCCGGCAATGAGGCAGCCCTGAACTATCTGCTCCAAATGCTTTGCGGTGCCAAGCGCCAGGACCCGATAGGTCTTTTCATCGACTTGAGGCTGCTCGCCAATTGACATCTCCCGGCTCCTATGGTTCTTGTATTGTCGCATCGATCAAATACATGATCAAGAAAAGTCCATGCTTCGCTACGTTTGCATAAGCACAGCTAAGGAAAGGAAAAACAATCCGCTTCCCTTTTGGATTCTTCCGTGGCTTCCAGGGCGGATAAAAGCGCAATAGAAGGAAGCGTCTAGATTTTGCTGCCAATGGCATGACTAGTCAAAGCCGCACTTACAGTTACTTCTACAGCATGGTCGCGCCGATCATCGACAAGTGAAATGAAGTCTGTAGCCGTCTCCACTCCGTCAACATGAACAACCATTTTTCGATCGGCTATTGGCACCGATACAAACGTGATGTGATAGACAGTTTCACGATAGCGGTAGTGGATTTTGTACGACTGCCAATCCGCCGGGATACAAGGATGGAAATAGAGTTTATCAACCTTCAAAGTCAGGCCTAGAAGCGATTCTATGATCAGCCGATACATCCAACCAGCAGAGCCAGTGTACCAAGACCAACCGCCACGACCTGTGTGGGGAGCAACTCCATAGACGTCCGCGGACACCACATACGGTTCTACTTTGTACGTAGCTGTGCCCTCGGCGGAACTGCCATGGTTCGCCGGATTAATCAATCGGAAAACCTCCCAGGCACGCTTTCCATCGCCTAGTGCAGCAAATGCCATCGCTACCCAGATGGCGGCGTGTGTATATTGACCACCATTTTCTCTGACGCCGGGAACGTAGCCTTTAATGTACCCCGGGTTCAATGGTGATTTGTCGAAAGGTGGATCAAGT
>JADYXS010000064.1 GCA_021772155.1 Candidatus Obscuribacter sp. | reverse complement strand
GATGCAGCATCTACTCTTTAACGTCTAATGAAACTTGACGACAGTCAAGCGGCAATTCTCTCTGTCGCTGAGCGACACTACTGATTGTCGCCCATCAGCAACTACGATCTCGGATGAAAATTGCGCCAAAAATCGAATTTGAAATTTCGCTAATTTGCGGAAGTTTTTGAACTCAAATGCGCACAACTTCGTTGAACCATTAGGTTTGGAGTATTCCTTTTGACCAGCTTGTATCCCCTATGAAAACAGAAATCGATGTGGATTGCCTTATGGTGGAATTCAACAACAACTTCAAAACAGAGGATGAATGCTTGGCCGAAATCTACAGAGCGGCCAAAGAAGCTGGTCTTCTCCGGTGTCGGTATTGCAGGAAAGCCCATGCCAGGAGAATCAGTGGTAGCCGATGGTTGAAATGCTCTAACTGCAAAATTCTAACATCCTTGACTGCAAGGACGTTATTTCACGGAATCCGACTGGCCCGACCTTGGCTTGTTGCTATCTGGTTCATGGAACATGGAGTAGTCCTTAGCTCAGTGCAGTTACACAAACTTGCTGGAATAGCTCAGTCATCGGCACTAAACATTCTCCGGAAAATCACAACGGCAATTAGAGAAAACATGAAGAACAGCGTTGAAGCCCCGTCAGAATTATTTTACGAAGTACTATGCCGGCGTAGTCGTGAAACTCCGGCACGGAAACATCCACAAGCAGAGCAAGATGAAGTTAATGACGTTAACAGTACGACTGGGCAATTCACGCGAAGCGAAGGGAAAGACGTCAAATCAAAGCCATTCTACGCTTCCGACTATACGAACAATCTTGAATCGAATAGACTCCAACTACAAGTGCAGACAGAACCAACGGGGCCATTTAAATCACTTGTGGAACTCGAGTCGCTCAACCAAGACAGACACACCGAATTGGCGCGCGTGGCAGGGTCACTCGAACCTTTGCCATCTGGGAAAACCACCGAGGAACATTTGGCAAGAGCCGCCGGCCCGAGCCTTCCAACCGATCCACAAACTAAAATTTTGGAATGTCTATCGCACGGTGCGGTCACAGAGGATGTCCTCTGTGACCGCACCGGATTGGGCGCCGGTGATTTGGCGGCCCCGCTGCTGTTTTTAGAACTAGCAGGAACAATCGAGAGCCAACCGGGCAACAAGTTCGTCTTGTGCATTCCTAAACTACAATGTCAAAGAGCCAACGAAATTCCAGACAGGCTGAAGCTTCTGATAACCGGCATAAGCGCTTTTATTCGTCTCAAGTTTCATGGTATTAGCAGAAAATATCTTCAAAATTATCTTGCTGCATACTGGTGCCAGGTCGCCAGAACGACGTGGTGCGAGGGCTCCATAATGAAGTTATGCCTTCTATTTCACCCTGTTAGTTACCGCGACATTCTTGAATATGTATCACCAATCAACATCAAGATTGCCAATGCAATTGAGATTGAACCTTGTGTCTGAAAGTCACATGCCATGCAATGCCATTGCTGTGCTGGCATAATCCCAAATGTTGGCAAAGAATTGCCGACTGAAAACTTGTTACTTTCGCGTTTCAACGCCAGCCGTTACTATTTCGCTGACGGGCAGACTGTTGCCTACGCCAACAGTCTCGTTAAGTGACTCGCTACTTGCCTCTGAATGAATCTGCTTTTGGGGCGCTCGCAGTCTTCTCTACGGTCTTCGCTGCCACGGCAGCTTCTGCTTTCTCTAGACGGTCGAGCAGCCAACTAGAAATAGCTTCATTGAAGTCTTCTTCGCCGGCTGCCTTCATTGCCTTGTTGGCGCCAATCGAGACCAACGGTGCACAAGATTCATCATCATCGTCGCACCGGTGCCCGTACTTGGCCAAGCTTCTGGATGCTAGGTCCTGCGCCGGTTAAGTCTACGCTATCCAACCATACGTGCAAGTTTCTGCCGGAGCGGCTGTCATCACCATCAAAGCCGGAGCAGCTAAGGAAGGCGGTATGACTCTATATTTTATGACTGAATCTCCTCTATTGCAGCTCAGCAGCCTCCTAGTTTGTGTTTTGCCAGCGACGCCCCGAACATTTGCCCGATTCCAGAAAACTGATGCTTAAAAACGCACGGACATCTGCACCGGATGTGGTGCAGCAGCCAACGATCAGTCAAAACGTTGTCCACAGCTGTTCGGTCAATTGGAACACTGCGCTGCCGAGGTTGACCAGTAGGTACAAAAGAAAGGTCACAGCAGAATCACTGTGACCTTTCCTTTATTTATAAATTGCGCGCCTAATGGAAGACCGCTGCACTTACGTGCGGTACTTCATTTCTTCCCGAAGAAGAACTTCGTTCAGCATCTTAAAAGCCTCTTCATCGAAATTGTTCAACTTCAGCGCGTTTTCCAAAAACAGCTTCTCTTCGGTGGACACGCGTCCGTCGGCCATTATCAATTCTCGGATTGCTTTGGCATCCCATTTGGATATTTTGCCATCATCGGTCAAGATGTCTTTTAAAGCATCTTCAAGATTCTTGGAACTCGCCAACTTGCTTCCTCCTAATTTGAACTATTGGAATTATACCTTCGCTGACCAATAAACAGCAGAGGGACGCTTCACAGCATCCCTCTTGAAAATTCAATGAAGTCATACGCACTACATCGGAATGACTTCTGGTCCACCAAGAATCAAACGACGTGAGCCATCATCTTTGCGTGGCTTTTCACCGATAGTACTTTGCGGACTGGTCTTCTCTCTGTGCTCTTGCTTCAGTTGTTTCGACTGAACCCATTCGATCGCTTTTTGCAAAGTTGGATCTTGCATGGGAAGCTGAGCGACCGGGCTACCGAGAAGTCCGGCGGCAGTCATGTCAACTGAAACTGGAGCTGCCTGCACAGAAGGACTCGCCAAGCAAGCAATGACTAAAAATGTTGATGTAGCAATGTAGATCTTATTCATGCCGTCATTCTAGTCGGCAAAACACAGGAAGGAAACCTATTTTCGATCTCCTTAAGGATTTCGAATATGTTTGCTAGTGCTTCTATTTGCAATTGTTGCGGATTATCAAGCGAGTGCCATTGCAAGTGGCTCTGGCGGCTTAACCCGCGACCGCTCTGTCTCTTCGACCGATTCAGCTTCAATTGCCCACACATATAAACATGTGTAGAACGCCGCTCGAATATAGATAGACAATGCCGTGGCCACAACGACAGCTGCAACCCACAACAAGGCAACGCAGGTGATTATGGGCATATTCAGCGGAACGTGCATCGACATGGTGGCATAAGATCCGGCACCCAACCCGAGCATGCCAAGACCATAAAGTGCTGCAGTACTGAGCTTGCAGATGCCCTCGACCCCAACTTCGCCTATACCTATTGTAAGCAAATTGCCCTGTGCAATTTTGTCAGCCCGCTTCAATCCGCCCCAGAAGGAGCTTCCTTCAATAACAATTGCCGGAAGAATAAGATGTCCTGCCAGCGTCCAGAAGACTTCTATGATTCCCGCCACAAAGCCCATACTCATACCGATCATTCCGGCACCCTGTTTGTTCTTCATGAATGTGGCCAGACGGCGAGCAAGCCATGTGACTAGACCGAGCATGAGAATCGCCGGAAGACTGGCAAATACAGCCTGAACGGCCGACCCGAACTTTCCGGTTCCTTTGCCTTCGGTTAGATGGCTGTAGACAAGGGCGGTGGTAACGCCTTCCAGGAAGCGGTTTATCAACCAGCCCATAATACCAATACCAGCCAGTAGCATGGCATTATCACCTGTGAAGATGGCTCCGAAGCCTCCGCCATCGGGGCTTAAGCCGGCCGGATCTGCCGATCCGTTCGGTCCGTTGACCTGGGTCATCTTCATCGTCCGACTAAGAAAGTCAGCTCCTGCAGCCGGACCCATCACGCTGCCGACACGTTTTGCTTTATGACCAGCGGCGGTTCCTGCATGCTCGTCTAACAACCCGAAAGTGGGCATGCCTGACTCAATGTGTTCAGTGATGGCCGATGCTTTCTTCAAAACATTCTGGGCCCCAGCGGTGGCAACCGCAGGACCGCCCATCTTGGATGTCGTTAGCATCACGACGATGACGCCGAAAATGATGTTACTAAACACGGTCAAAATTGATGGAATCATCAGACGTTTGTCTTGCCAGCCCATCTTGATGCTGGCCCAAATCATTTTGAAGCCTCTGGACAAACTATCGAACATGGTGGAGTGACCCTCTCACGTGCGGGGCTAAATGAACCTAATAACCAGCCTAGTAAATAGCGAACAAGAACAAAAAGGTTCTGAATG
>JADYXS010000497.1 GCA_021772155.1 Candidatus Obscuribacter sp. | reverse complement strand
TCGTCATCGGAGATTCCGCGGAAACTCATTCAGAAAGGCCGATCAAAACGACTTTTAGGCGAGCGAGCGGCCAATTACAATGCCTGTCCTTGTTCTCTCACAATGCCTGTCCTTGTTCTCTCTTGTTCCCTGTTCATGGATGGATACCCAAACCACTGTTCCGCTGTCATTGATCCAGATTTCGGTCAGCAAATTCCTGTGCCCAGACCTCGCGAACTACGCGGAGCTTTCGTTCCACTGAACTCACGCTGATCGCCAGTCGGTCAGCGATCTCGCGATTCTCGTAGCCTTCCATCCGAAGCAACGCGATTTCCCGTGTTAGTGGTTCTGCAAGGCGTTGGAGTGCCCGTGCTAACTGCTCGTTGAAGGCCGCAACGTATTCCGGTCCCGGTTCAAAGTGCTGCAAGTTCCGGACATCCGTCACGACGTAGCTGGATTGGCTGGAGATGTCAGCTCCACCTCGCTTCCTTGCCTTGGCTGCGCGATACAGATCCGCCACTTTTCGCTCTGTGAGCATCAGCAGGATCTGCCACCAGTCTTCCCGATCCTGAAGTCGGAAAAATCGATCTTGTTTCGCCGCCCTGAAAAATCGGTCGAAGACCGACACAAGAATGTCTTCTCCGTCCACGTGTCGACTTGGTAAGGCCTTAAGACGGGATTGAGCGAGTGGCAACAGTCGCTTGAAATACAGGCTCCAGATCTCTTCGGCCGCGGCAGGATCCTGGCTGCGCAGGTTTGCAATGAGTCGTGTCACCGAATGATCGGCAAGGGGATTCAGTTGGTCGGATGACACAATCCATCTCCTGGTTCGGCGCCGTCGTCAATGGGGTTTTTGACAAAAATCCCAGAAACCTGACGGTTCAAAGCCGAATTCCCCGTGCTTCAGATTGTGGATCGTCGTCAGCGACCACGCAATCAAAATCGAAATCGTGCCGGTCACCAGTAAATTTGGGGTTTCCAAAGGCCCTGACACACGTCCAAACCGTATCAGCCGGAGCTGGTTCATGAACATTGAGCAGATTGACGCCCATTGCGATCTCTATGAAAAGCAGCTGAAGTCTGGTGGCCAGGTCACTGTCGAGGCGTTCCTCAAGGAGAATCGCCTTCCTGCCGAAAGCCAATTGCTGGCCGAATTGCATCGGCTCGACGAGGAGTACAGAAATCCCAATCCTTCTGCCGTGGAAGGCGGTTCACGGGAGAATGAACCCGCCTTTGCCACGACCACACTTGGAACTGGAACCGGTGAGGGATCGTCTTTTGGCAATTACAGACTGTTGCAGCAAATCGGCGAAGGAGGCATGGGCGTCGTGTACATGGCCGAACAGTCTCGGCCCATTGCGCGGCGAGTCGCCCTCAAAGTGGTGAAGCCGGGGATGGACTCGCGCGAGGTGCTGGCGCGATTTGAAGCCGAACGGCAGGCAATTGCCATGATGGACCATCCGAATATTGCTCGCGTGCTTGACGCCGGAACAACCGATCGCGGTCTACCGTTTTTCGTGATGGAACTTGTTAAGGGAATTCCAATCACAACTTATTGTGACCAACAACACCTCTTACTCACAGAGCGTCTCGAATTATTCCGGCATGTTTGCAACGCTGTTCAGCATGCTCACCAGAAAGGGATTATCCATCGTGATCTCAAGCCGTCCAACATTCTCGTAGCGCGATATGACAACGTGCCGATCGCGAAGGTCATCGACTTCGGACTTGCGAAGGCTCTCGGGCCGCGGCTAACAGAAAAGACTCTGTTCACTCAATACGGACAAATCGTCGGCACCATTGACTATATGAGCCCGGAACAGGCATCATTCAATCAGCTCGACATAGATACACGCAGTGATATCTATTCTCTTGGGGTGCTGCTCTACGAGCTTGTGTCCGGCGAAACCCCCTTTGACCGGAAAAGGCTCCGATCCGCCGCCATGGAGGAAATGCTGCGCATCATACGCCAGGAAGAACCGCCGCGCCCCAGCTCTCGTTTGAGTAGCAATACTTCGTTACCGGCGATTGCGGCAAATCGCAGCATTGAACCGACGAAATTGCATGCACAGGTCCGTGGCGAACTCGACTGGATCGTCATGAAGGCCATGGGTAAAGAACGAGAGCAACGCTATCAGTCGGCAATCAGCCTTGCGGAAGACGTCAGCCGCTACCTAAATCACGAAGCAGTGCTGGCTGGCCCTGTTTCCGCCGCCTACCGTTTCCGTAAACTTGCACGCCGCCATAAGGCGTTCATTGGAACATGTATTCTATCGCTTGCGAGCCTGATGGTGGGCCTTACCGTGGCGTGCTGGTTTCTGATTGAGGCCCAGGCTTCTGAATCCCAAGCCTTGGCTGAATTACGTACTCAACGCCTTTCAAATATGAGAACGGAAGAGTTGTCTCGATTGCTGACATTTCAGACTGAGATCCTTACTCGAGTCACTCGGTCAACGTTTGCTCTGCTGCATCGAATGACTCTGGAGATTTCTCGAAATCGACCTGTCTCCAACTCAGACGGTACGGACTTGCAAACGAGTCTTAAGGAAGAAATCGCTGGGTTTTGGAAACAAGTGATTGCGGCTGAAGTGGACAAGGATGGAAAGCCCAGTTGGCGTTCGTATGATTTTCGCGTTCAAAGCGCCTTGTGTCAGGTACATTTTGGAAATCATCAGGCCGCATTTGCTGAAGTTCGCATCGTGAAGTCTGAACCAGATCAAGCCGCAAGGTTGGCCTGCCCGCTCGCCCGCGTTTGTTCGCTGTGTGCATCGGCCGCCAGCGATGACCCTCGACACGTCAGCGATTATCTGGAGACTGGTCTCGAGATTCTGAAGTTGGGTGCCAAGGAAAACAGAAATTCGCCACCGTCGGTGAGCGATCCGGATCTGGCCGCGATTGCGGCCCGTACAGAATTTGCATCTGTGATTGAAGAATGGAATGAGAAATGGAAGCAGCTGCAGCGAGGCAGGTCCAGGTAAGTGTCCGTTTTAACCCTTTTAAGTGAAATGGTCTGAACATGCGTAATCAACGAGACAAATTGAATCGGGGTGGATTCACGTTAATCGAATTGTTGGTCGTCATCGTGATCATCGGTATCCTCATGGCGTTGATTTTGCCTGCGATCCAAATGGCACGCGAATCCGCGAGAATGACTCAGTGCCGGAACAATCTGAAGCAAATCGGACTGGCTCTGCACATGCGTCACGACACCTTTGGCCAATTCCCTGCAGCGCTCAGCCACAACCCAGCGCAAATTCAGAACACGTACTCAAGCTATCCGATTCCATACAATAGCGAGTGGTATTTCAGCTGGCTGTCACGAATTCTTCCCTATATCGAGCAAAGCAACTTGCATCAGAAAATCGATTTTAGCGACTGGCCATGGCCGAATCCGTCGGTGCGTCCGTCCGATGGTCACTTCGTCAATGAACAGCGGATCTCGGCTTTTAATTGTCCAAGCTACCCGTACGGTAATGATCCCTTTGTGCTGGATTTCGGCCCGCCCTGGGGAATCGTTGGGATTTCCCATACGCATTACCTTGGAGTCAACGGCACCGATCAATTCAGTTACGACGGCGTGTTGCATGTCAACTCAAAAGTCAGGTTAGGTGATATCACCGATGGGACCACCAATACGCTGCTTGTTGGTGAGCGTCCGCCTTCGTACGACAAGCAAACATGATGGTGGCTTGCGGGCAGTGGTTGGTACCCATGGTTTGGCGCTGCTGATGTCGTTCTCGGTACGGAAGAGCGCATTGCGATCGACGGTGAAAGCACTC
>JADYXS010000496.1 GCA_021772155.1 Candidatus Obscuribacter sp. | reverse complement strand
GGGCGATATTTGATCCAAAACTTCCGTCGGCAGCAATCGCAGAAGCGGAGTGTCGCAGCTGGTATGACTGGGACGGTTATGCCGTTATTGTCAGTTCGGCAGCGATCGACACCAGCGACGCTGCGTTAGCTGAGAGGAACCATTGATCGTGGCTGTAGACAAAATCTACAAGAGCGCTTGGTTTCCGGTATTTGCAGGAGCCGCGCTGCTTTCAATTGTCAACGTACTTGCTGTATACGGCGTACCAGGGAGCGGGACGACATTAGCCGAGAATTCCGAGCGAAGGACGAACCTTGAATTGGTGAAATCACCTGAGCCTTTGGAATTTGCAGCGGTCCCATTGCACCAAAGTATCCAGTTTTCGACATCCCTTCAGAATCGTAGTGACGAACCGCTCGAAATTAGAAACATCGCTGCAAGCTGTGGATGTGCCGATATTCTGCCCGCGTCCCGCACGATCGAGCCTGGTAGCGACGTCGAGATCACCGGCACAATCAAGGGGCGAAGTCATCCCGGAGCGATATCCGTTCGTGCAACAATCAGTCTGCGAACCCAGCGTACAAAGCGGGCCTGCCAGGCGGAAATACTGGTCACTGCTGACATTGTTTCAATCTTGACTGTGCAGCCAGAGAGAATCACGTTGGTGCCACGACCCTCCGAGGGCGTGGCGGCGACCGACACCTTGAGGATTACCAATACTTCGAAGTCGCCGATTTTGGTACGGCTTCGCACAGAGAGTCCTTTGGATGTGGAACTAACGCCGAATGAATGTGAGCTTCAACCAGCGCAGTCAGTGAATATCGAGCTGCGTTGTACGAGCTCGGCGACCGTGGCCTCAGGCACGTTGACGGTGTTGATCGATGGGGAAGCAGAGGTGCATCACGTCGGTATAGTGATTCGCCCGTGGTCTTCCGTCACGCTCGATCCTGAAACTCTTGTGTTGGGTGTGGTCACGAAGGCCGCCGAGGGTATTGCGACATCGCGGGCACCAAGTTTTATGGTGCGTGGCTTGACGGAAGATACAATGGTCGTGCCTACATCGTGTCCGCCGATCTTGTGTAAGCCTGTGGTCACTCGCGAAGGTTCTGACGTGACCGTGTCCTTCGGCATCACGCCGAATTTCCAACCGGAGCAAGAAATCGATCCAGTGAAAGTGTTGATTGTCCGAAAGCAAGGTGGCAGTGAAACCATTTCTATACCAGTCGTCGCCTTTTTCGGGGAAGGGTTTAAGAATGAAACTGCAACTCGTCCCTGATCGCCCAGCGACACTCCAACGAGCAGCGACCCGCAAGACTTGGAAACGCCTCTTAGCGCTCTGCGTTTCCATTATGTGGGGCGGGGCCGTGACACATTCGGACTGCCAGGGTGTTGATTGGAATGAAGAGGCCGTCGCCCTGATTCACGCTGCAAATGAAGTTCACAACGCCGATTGGGAGCGGCTCAAACACGTTCAGGTCGAGGGGCGGTTAGAGTTTCTGAGTGCAGACAAGAAAGTGTTCTGGGTCTGCAAGACCAGCTTTGAGGTCAGCGAACTCAATCTGTGGATGTCGATCATCAACGATACTGTCGAACCGCCCAAGTCGCGTCGCTATAGGGAAGTCGAGTTCGTCGCCGATGGACAGGCGATAGCGGCAACCAACAGATCTGAGCGCATCAAGTCAGCCGGATGTGAAACGGCAATTATGACCGATGATATTACTGGGTTTCAGATTACGACAGGCAGCCACGAAATTGATCCAAGAAAGACCATAGTGCCAAGATTTCTCCGCGGCGATAGCGTTGCCGGGTATAAGAAGCGGAGTGCCGAGGTGCGCTTTCGGAAAGACGAAAGTGGGAACTCGGAACGAGAAGTGGAAGTCGTTGAATCAGGAACCGTGCAGCGATTCGTGTTTTCTCCAGATTTGTCGAACCGGCTGATCTATTATTCACTCAGTAGTGCCCAGGATGAACCGACTTGGATTTATCGATATACATATGACAGTTCTGCTGGCGGGGTTATTCCAACTTCAATTACTGTGGATCTGTTTGATTTTAACGAGCGTAAAGGCTTTCATTCTTGTAAACTTCGGATTGAAAAGATCGTACCGCAGGCGTCAGGTCTGCCGTTCAGCCTTTCAAGGCTGAAGATCTGCGAAAACTCGAGAGTGCTTGATCACAGGCCGAATGCCGGGACACCTGTGAGGAATTCGTCGCCATCGGCCATTCAGTCGATGCCAACGGCTCCGATCGATGCGCAAGTGCAGGCACTCCCCGATCGTTATCAGATCCCTGATCGACAGCCATTACCAGAATCGCGAAGAGGCTGGTCATGGCTACTAATCGTTCTGAACGCAACCATCGTAGTGGCCGCGATCTCGTATCTGTGGACGAAAACACGACGGAAGCAATAGTGACATTCCATGTTGGAATGAAGCCGCCACACGATTGTGCAGCGGCGTAGAGTGCGGATCCATCTTTGTTGGAGTGCGATGTCATGAGACGATTGGCGCTTTGTGCGGCACTTTTTTGGGCGGCGTCGTTGGGAGCGATTCTGTCAAGGGCAGAGGTGCGACCTGTGACTTCCATTAACGCAGGAGCAATCTTTGGGGCCGATGCAGGTTGGTGCCGCGAAGCTGGCGCTTGCAATGCATTTAACGCATCTTGCAATTCGAATGCGTCGTGCATGAACAGTGGTGATGCTTGCGGTGTGACGAGAATCGCTAAGTCGCCTGAATCGTGCGATACGACCTACGGAAATCAGTACTGCAATACCGGCGAGCCGGTGGAAGTGATTTGTGCTGTCGAATGGGTTTGTAACTGCCTCGCAATTGTGCCACCCGAGGGTGGGGCAAGTCAGCTGGGATGCGTCGGAGGAAATACTGGTGGCGGTCCGGGAACCGACGTGGCCGGGTCCATTACCACCGACCCGTTGACTTGCGCATATGAGGCAAAGCCGTAACGTGGCGGTCGCGCCCTGGCGAATGATAACCGGGATCGTCAATCGGCTTATGATTGCTACGACTGGTCACCGACGGTTGTTTGGGATTGCGTTCCTTAGTATTTGCCTTTTCGCTCAATCGGCATGGACAGCTTGGGTCGCTACTCCGAACGTTGATGAAGTTGGACTGTTGGCCGCCGGTGTTCATCACTGGACCGAAGGGCGGTTTGACCTTTATCGGGTTAATCCGCCACTGGTCAAACTGGTAGCGGCATTGCCTATTGTGTTGATGAATCCAAGTCTCAATTGGAGGAACGTTCGCAGCACGATTGGTGCGAGAACGGAGTGGCAGGTCGGCAACGATTTTCTGAAGGTGAATCCCGGTAGGGCGATGCCCTTCATTAGGGCGGCACGATTGTCTGTCATTCCATTTTCATTGCTGGGGATGCTTCTTTGCTTCCTCTGGAGTCGAGATTTGTGGGGTGAGACTGCCGGACTGTTTTCTGCAGCACTTTGGTGTTTTTCACCGACTATCGTGACGTGGAGTTCGACGATTACATCCGATGTTCCTGCAGCGGCACTTGCGGCGGGAGCGTCCTATTGTTTCTGGAAGCATTTTCAATCGGGCTGGACGAGATATGGCATTGCGGCCGGTGTTGCCCTTGGATTTGCTTGTCTCGCCAAATTCACATGCCTTCTCTTGTTCCCGCTTTGGCTGTCTTTGGTCTTCATTACACGCAATGGCTCTTGGGGCGTGCGACTCAGGTCCATCATCGCAATTAAGGTTGTGGCGATTCTGATCATCAATGCTGGGTATTGTTTCGAAAGAACGTGCGAGTGCGTCGGTGACTTCGTTTTTGTTTCGAGGACACTTGCCGGGAGCGAATCGCTGTTGGATGGTGGTCCCGGAGGAAACCTATCCGCACGGTCGTGGCTTGGAGGCATGCCAGTTCCATTACCAGCCAATATGCTGATTGGCATGGATTTGCAAAAATTCGATTTTGAGCGCGGGACAAGAAATTTTCTGCTTGGCGAATGGAAGTCCGGGGGATGGTGGTACTACTACGTCATTGCCTTTCTTGTCAAAGAACCGGTCGGAACCTTGCTGCTGATTGTCCTCGCGACGGTCGAGCATTTTCGCCGTCGGACTGCTGACGCAGGCGTGCGACAATCGGAATGGCTGCTGTGTATTCTTGGAGGCGGGATCTTTGCTCTCGTCAGTTCCCAAACGGGGATCTGTCGATATCTGCGGTATATGATTCCAGCGTTTCCATTCCTCTATGTCTGGATGGCAAGGACAGTTTGCGACGCAGTTTCGTTGAAGCAGAAATCGGTTGCCTGGGTTTGCGTGGTCTTGTCAGCAGCGAGCGCCTTGCACGCAGTTCCTCACAGCCTCACTTATTTCAATGAGCTGGTGGGTGGTTCACGATGGGGGCATTATGTCCTCGCAGACGCCAACATTGATTGGGGACATGACTACGGGTTTTTGAAGTCGTGGATCGAAGAGAATGATGACGCTCGGCCAATTTGCCTTGACCTTCTTCCGGTCTGCGACCTACAGCCTTTGGGATTGGATCAATACGAAACGATCCTGCAGCAACACGCCCGCCTGCAGAATCCATACCTGATTTCGGAAGGTTGGTACGCCATGAGCGCCCATCAAATGCACCTTGATGATGGCTTCCATCGGTTCTTTCTCAACAAGGAGCCTTCGGCAGTCATTGGCGGTTCAGTCTACATCTTTCAGGTGGGTGAAGCCGCAATTGCTGGTGACTAAGATTGATCGACGTTCCTTTCATCCACGTCGTTGCGACCGTCGGTTACAATGGAATGCCTCGGATCACTGGTGTAAGTATGATTGACCGCGTCGATGACACCTCGAATCCCTGCCTACACAGAAAAGCGATTCTCATAGCCTGGATTGTGAT
>JADYXS010000495.1 GCA_021772155.1 Candidatus Obscuribacter sp. | reverse complement strand
GGACTGGATGTGCATGACGTCGGCAAGTATCAAACGCCGGACGGAACGCGCACCGACAAGGGTCGCGGAAAGCGGCGCTTGCTCGAGCCTGGCATGGTGTTCACGGTGGAACCAGGGCTCTACTTCGACAAGGACGATAAGCGGGTGCCGGCAAAGTACCGCGGCATCGGTATTCGCATCGAAGACGACGTGGTCGTCACCGCTGACGGCTGCGAAAACCTGACGGACGCAGTGCCCAAGACCATCGGTGACATCGAGGCCTTGATGGCGCTGCGCGAGTAGTCACCGTAGCTAAATCGCTAACCGAGCCCAGGCTGAGATTGATTAGTCAATCTCAGCTTGAAGCTCCTTGCCCCTGAAAGGGCAGACATTATGCGCAACAACTTATACGCCACTCTCATCTCGTTTTTTCTGATGATCTTCGTCTGGTCGTGGATGTTCGGTTCCTGGACGTTTGCCTTGGGCCTTTTAGTGCTCGTGGGCATTCATGAAATGGGACATTACGTCGTCGCCCGGGCTCTCGGAATAACGGTCACGCTGCCGATCTTCACTCCATTCGGAGGGATGGTCAGCATGAAGGAAACGCCTCGCAATGCCTACGACGAAGCGCTGGTGGCTTTCGCCGGTCCGTTCGTCGGTACCATCGGTGCTCTTGGAGCAATGGTCTTAGCCATCTACACGGACTCCAGTGCCATCATGCAGATCGCCAATGCGGGTCTGTTTTTGAACCTGCTCAACCTGGTTCCGTTGGCTCCGCTCGATGGTGGGCGAATCTCAATGGCCATTGAACGCCGCCTATGGGTGCTCGGTGTCCTGCTCCTGGCTGTCATGTTCTACTTCATCGGCTTCAGCGGTATCAACGGGTTGGTTTTGCTCTTGATCGTCTACTCGGCGTATCAAGACGTGAAACAACGTACCATTCAAGCCGTCGAAACGCCGGAGTACTTCGCGGTCGGCCTCTGGCCCAGAGTCACCGCGTCGGTCGCATACCTGGCGATGATCGGCTTCCTCGTCTTCACACTGACCGGGCTGTAAACACAGATTGGTCAATTCGAGGGACGGTGGCAATTGTGCAACCGTCCCTGTGGCCCTATCCAAACAAACGCGCAATCGTGTGGCCCTGCGGCTCGCGTTGTGCAGGAGACACGCATGAAATTTCTGATGCAGGTTCTCGCCTGTGCCGCCCTGGCTATGGGTCTGAGCGGCTGCAGCGACAGTACGCCTGTCAGACAGGAAGCCTCGATAATCGATCCCGCTTTGACAAGCGCGGTGGCTTTGCAAGAAGCACAGGAGGCTAGCCTAACAGCCTGGTCCCGCGACGCCAAAGCGGAAATCAAGGCGGCCGAGCTGCTTACGCGATCGGCTATCGCTACTTCTCACGGGGACTCCCAAGAGGCCCAGAATCTGATTGATCTGGCAGAGGCGCAAAAGGAAAATGCCTGGAGCCGGGACAGTAAGGCCAAGATTGGTGCAGCTGCGCAGCTAGCGCGCGCCGAGATCTCCTGTCGAAAGGAATCCTTCGACGCCGCCCGCGCCTTTGTCAGCGCGGCTGAGGCACATCGGGCTTCTGCCTGGAGTCGTGACGCAAAGGCACATATCGAAGCCGCTTGCGCGCTGGCCAAGGCGAACATAGCGCGCCTTGAAGGAACCGATTCGGCCAAGCATTTCGCTCAATCCGAGGCAGCTGCGGCCAACGCGTGGGGCTCTGACGGCAAAGCGCAGATTCTTGCTGCAGCAAAGCGAGGCAGGGCGTTGTCGGCGTTCTACGCAGGAAATCAGGCAGCAGCCTTGACGCGGGTAAGCGAGGCAATGAATGCCAACGCTAGCGCCTGGGGCAGTGACGCCAAGTCTGAAATCAAGGCTGCAGCCTCCCTCTGTCAGACCGAGATTCTCAGCGGTCAGTTGACAAAACCGGCAGCCTCCATCCTTTACGACACTGCTCTCCACATGCGAGACGGCGCCTGGGGTAGTGACTCAAAAGCGAAAGTCACGGCGGCTGCGTTCTTGAGTCGGGCCCGGCTGATTGAGACTCTGCCGGCCGGAACGCTGGCGGCATCAGAGTTCCTGCTGCTGTTTTCCAGCATCGACGACGACGACTAATCAACTCTCAATCAGAATCCGCAGCAGAAGGTTCTGCTGCGGATTCTCGTCAAATGCCGGCACTATGCGGCTCTTGCAATTCAATCGTTTTTTAAAATTTGGAGAGATCCTTCACCATGAGCAACTGTCTAGTTTGCAACACCAGTATCGATGTCGAGTTTGATCGCGGCTCCCGCGCGGTCGGCGTTTTTCACGGCGCGGCCGACGGCTTCGTGTGCGGCTCTTCCTGCGAAAGTCGCTACGACAAGGGCGTCAGGCACGGTTCAAGCAGCAGCTCGGGCATCAAGTGTACCGGCTGCAACTGCGACATCAGCAGCATGAGTAGTCCTGTCTACAGCGGCGACTTCGACCCATTCTGCAGCAACAGCTGCAAGTCCGCACACGACAAAAGGGTCTGGTCCGAAATGTAACGATCGGGTCTGCCGGAAGCGATGGGGGAGGGCACTTTGGCATCTCTCCCATCGCTTCTAAGGCGGATGCACAATCAATCTGCCCAGCTGCTATTTTTCGCATCTTTTGTACGACATGGCGTAGTGCATTGTCATACAACGCCAGCTCGCGGATGTGAACACGTGTGTTCACATCCGCTCTTCAATGTAAATTGCAGCGCGGAGCCTGATTAGCTAGCGCTAACCTTTGCTAGCGCTAATTTATCTATCCCTACGTAATCATCGCGCACGCGCGTCCTAAATCCCTAGGGCTATAAGCGCGAAATCACTAGTGTCAAAGCACTATCTCTATTTCACGTTTTAACAGGAGCCTATAAGGCACAACCAACCAACACAGCAGCATTCACAACCACTGGTCACTTTATCTCAAGGAGAACTTCGCCCCATGTTCTTCGTGCCTACTAGCAGGCCCCCCGATGTCGGCTGTAACAGCCAAAAGGCTTTACCTTCTCCAGAAGACGGATTACCCGTCACTCCCATTCGCTGCGTCCCCTTACACCTGCAGGAGTCCAAAGTAAGAGTGAACAAGCCACGCTGCACAAACCGCAAGTCCCCCTGTACTGCGACCACGCACAAATCGAAGTGTACCGACCGAAAGCAATCGCCTGGCACAACGGCCTTCGTCGCCGTCCACAAGGCGCCAGCTTGCCGCCGAGACTGATTTGACGCCCTGCCGCTCCCTGTGAGCGACCAGTAACTGAGCAACAACCGCTTCTACTCTCTTATTTGCAAGGACCAAATCATGTTCGTCAAGAGCACCGCCATGACCGTCACCAGCAGCCACAACCCCAGCACCCCCAAGGGCCAGACCATGATCGTCGAAATGGGTACGCACAGGACCGTCGTGATGCAGAACAACCGCCGCCAGGTCATCCGCCACAACCCGTCCCGCGACTGGCGCGACGTGCTGACCCAGTACGGGGAGATCGTGCTGAAGCGCGAAGTCGGTGGCGCGCCGGTCGTGCACGACCCCGTGCAAGATCTGCTCAACGCGATCTTCAACCCCAACCCGCCGGCGGCCGAGCCGACCGTCAGCAAGCGCAGCCCCATGCTCAGCGTCGAGGACGCGCGCAACGTGCTGGACAACCCGCTGCTGCGCCTTCCGGGCACCAACAGTGGCATCGTCCGGGGCATCAGCTTGCGCTGCGCGGAGGATATGCCCCTGGAAGGCAGCCGCCCAAGCCTCGGACAGTACCGCGACTTCCGCGACAAGCCGCGGTCGCTGCCGCAGCTGCACTGCGAGACCATCATGGGCGTCCTGCTGCAGCCCGGTGCGCTCGGCGACGGGCAGCTGGACGAAGCGGCGCTGACGGAAATGGCCAAGGCGGCCTCCCGCTACCGTCGGTCGCAGAAGGTCTACGGCGGTGACTGCGGTCCGGAAAGCGTCGAGCTGTACGTGCGGATCTTCCGCGCGCTCGGCTTGGACCTGGAAGGGCTGGCGCAGATGAGCGCACCGCGGCTCGAGCGCTTCTACCTCGCCTACCTTCGGGTCCACGCCGCGTAACGTCGTGTCCAACAATAGAACGCCGCTGGGTTCCCAGCGGCGTTCCTCGTCTTGATTTACTACCTCAACCTACGCAGGAGAACATCTCATGCTGTTGCCAAAAATTCAGGTTCTTGACGGAGATGACGCCGACATCGTGCAATGTGCGGTGATCACCCAGTGCGCCGACAACTGGACGGTCAAACCGCTCAGCCCGAAGCACTTCGACCCCCAGGCCTGGATCGGCCCGGGAGTGTTTACCGGCGGTTGGTGGAGAATCTCCAAGAAGGACAGCTCGGCCGAGCCACTCGACAGCACATTCGACACGGCCCAATTGTCCTGGCTGCCCCGCGCCATCGTCGAGGCTTACATTGGCCGCGCCCAAACCGAACCGGGAAGTCTGTTCCACCGGGTCCGCCAAGGGCTCAATGAGTTGATGGCCATCGGAGAAGAAAATCTCGACCGGGCGCAAGATGGCTCGCCTGTGTCCGGGCTCCTCGAGCAGCGAACATCCATCGGGCTGGTCGAACGCATGGACATCAGCGCCGCCGAAATCATCATCGGCAGTGCCGGCGGCCCGAGCCATGAGACGCGGCTGAACGGAGCCGGGTTCAAGATGTACACGAGAAGCTGGGTCCAAGGGGAGCAGACTCAGGTGCGCATGCGCCTAGGTGGCGACCAGAGGGACATGTACCCCAACTTCGTCGCAAAGGCCAATGCTCGGCTGAAAGAACTGGGGCTGCAAAACGAGGAGCAGTAGGCCAACAGGCCGAAGCGCTTCTAACTATCGCAAAAGAAACACCGCCGGATTCGTCCGGCGGCGTTCCGCGTTCGCATTCCAACCATCAACCCAAGCGGCGGAATCCCGAGAGCGGGATTAGCCTGCTGTTCAGCAGAAAGTACCAATGCAAATCAAACTCGTTCGACACGACTGGTCGAAGCAAAACACCGGGGAGGAGGACGCCGTTGTGGTCGGTGACCCCAACATCTCCCTGAGCGAGAAGAAAATCAATTCTCCGGAAGCGGCTAAGCTGCTCGGAGCGGACTATCTGCGCCAGGCGCTCATGTATTGCTCGCCGTACCGGCGCACGCGACAGACCAAAACGCGCATCCTGACGGCCTGCGGAATCGCCGAAGGCGAGGTGCGCGTGCTTGAGGATCCGCGGCTGCGGGAAGTCGAGCACGGCTACGAGAACACCGTCGCGGATCAGGAAAAACTGCGCGAAGTGCATGGCTGGTTCTTCTACCGCTTCGAAGGAGGCGAGAGTCCGGCTGACTGCTACGACCGTCTCTGCACATTCATCGAATCCATGCACCGGCAAGCTCGGCGCATGAAGAGGCGTTCGCCGGGCGGCAAGCGTCCGAACATCGTCATCTTCACGCACGGGCTGACGATGCGATGCTTCGTGATGCGTTACCTCCATCTCACGGTGGAGCAGTTCGAGAGCATCCACAACCCGAAGAACTGCGACATCATCACCATCGGGAAAATCAAGCACCTGAAGGAAAAGCCTCAGTTCACCTCCGGCAAGTGGGGCGTCACCGGTCTGCGCTTCCGCAAGGACAGTTAATCACGTGGGCCAACACGCTTGGCTACATGGGTAAAACTCGGCGATGAGCCACGGACTTTAGTGGCTCATCGCTGGGCGGCAATGGCTCGCAAGTACTATTCGGAGCCGGCAAACGCTCAGCAATGGGCCCGGCACGTTCATATAGAACGGAAATCACAACGTCGTGACCGTCTTTTTCCACACCCGATAACGGAGTTCGCAGCATGGGTATCGTGCAATTCTTCGCAGCAGCTCGATCGGCCGCCTCTCGGCGCAAACTGCTCGAGCAGGCAGCAAACAAGCAGTTGGTCGAGTCCGGACTGTTCAAGACAGTAGCCGGTCCTGAAGGTGGCATCCCGATTCAAGTGAATGGGACGCTGAAAACCGGCCAGCGGTTCTACTTCCGGGAGCGCTTCGGAATGACCGAGGTGGAGCTGAACGGAAGGGTCGTGTCAAAGGAAAGCGCGCAGTCGAACATGACGCCGGATCAGGCAGCGACGTACGTCCTGAACTTCCTGCGGACGCGCTAAAGCGGCACCGGAGATGTTCTTCACTGCCACGCTCATCATGCATTTCTAAAACGCAGTTCCGACGGGCCGCTCGGGACTGCTTCATTTCGTAGCGGCTCATAGAAAGCAACTGACATGGTAATTATTGGGCAAACGATGTATCACCTGGGAGGCTTCGCCGGCTTATCGTCGACGTGCTTCCTGCTGCGGTACAAACTCCCGGATTGCGATACCGACGTTTTCGCTTTTCAAGAATTCGCCGTTTCTAGCAAGGAGGATGCCACCTGGCAGGAAATCGTGTCCCTGATGGAAGCCGTCGCCAAAGACTTTCTGAAGTCCCGGCAGCTGTCAACCTGTGAGCTTATCTTCCAGACGTACGGCGACATTAAGGCGGAAAGCGGGCAGCGGTCGGTCAAGGTAACCCCGAGCTCGACGCTGGACGTTGCCGAGCTGGAGCAACGATTCATTCAACCAGAGGCATCAACTGTTCCGAAGACCTTGCTGGGCAAACTTGTCACTTGGCTGGCGACGGGCGATTGGCCACAAGCTGGTGCTTAGCTGGCGTCATCGCTGCGATGAATCACAAAGGCAGAACAATTCGAGAATCTGCCCACTGTCACATACGGTCGCATCTGTGTTGGGTGCGGCAACCACTTCGAATTTCCAGACAAGGAGTTTCCTATGTCCAGCGAGAAGACTAGCTGGTCTGCCCTCGTCAATGACGCGGGCCTGTTGTTCGACACCCACCGGAAACTCCTCGACCTGCTCGAGGAACTGGTCCCTCTGACGTACTGCCCCGAGTTGGCGCCCACCTCGCCAATCATTCTGCTGGGCGGGTGGCTGCTCCGCTGTCAGAGTGCGGAACTCATTGCCGACGCCGAGCGCATTACCCTGATCCGGGCCATCACGGAGGTGCATTGCCGTCGCGATCGGGCGGCTTTCGCTGCCATGTCCGAAGCCAAGCGCATCGTCACTTGTAGCACCAACTGGGTGCAGCTGGAGACGGCGGAAGGCAACGCCTACCGATTTGAGGCAACCAACCAGGCTGAGGCCTACGCGACCAGCGTCCGGGTGATGCTGGCGGCGAGCAGGCAGTGCCAAGTTTTCGCGCAGCCCACGCAGCTCGTCGACAATGAGGCCTGCCCGTCCTTTCCGCACTGGCTTCCGCTGATGAAGATCGTTCTGCTGGTCGACAACACCGAACACATCGGTATTCCCCTGATCGACAAGAATGGCGGTGTCACCGGCATTCTCGAAGGTGAGACTTTCATTCCGTTCACCTGGGCGTAGCACGAAAAAGCAGCACATGGATCGGAAGTTCGGCTAACTCCGATGATGACGCCGGATCAAGCTGCCACGTAGATCCTGACGTTCCTCCGGACTCACTAATCCGGCATCACTAGACGACGTATCCAGACGGGATGACATCGGGCGCGAACCAGTATTTGGGCTGGTTCGCCCTGCATCCTCACGTGTAAACATCTTCTCCGGAAAGGAGATCGATAAACATGAAAATTCGAATTGCTAGCGACCTGCACTTGGAAGTCGAAGAGTGTGCGTCGAGCCCTTCTTCGGGAAGGCTGGCAACGGCTCTGGCTGATGACTTGCAGGCAGGACTCGGTGCAGATGATTTACTCATTCTTGCCGGTGATACTCACAACAGGGCCAATGGTGTCAAATGGGTCAAGCGCCACTTCGCTCACCTGGACACCCTGATGATCGATGGGAACCATGAGTTTTACGGCGCAAGATTTCCGCGCCAAACCAGGCTGAATCAGCCTCGTGCGGAAGGCACCAAGATTCGCTACCTGGAGAATCAGGCGTTCCAGAAGGGTGGTTACCACTTCTTCGGAGCGACGCTCTGGACGGACTACGCGGCTTTTTGCGACAGCGCAATCGCCATGATGTACGCTCGCAAGTGGGTCAAGGACTTCCAACGTATCCGCCTGCAGACGTCGGACTTGCCTTGGATTTGCCCGGAAGATTTACTGGCCGCTCATCAGGAATCGCGCCAGGCGATCATCACGTTCCTGGAGAGCAAGGATCCGTCCAAATGCGTGGTGGTGACTCATCACGCGCCGTCGCCCAAGTCCGTGAATGCGTCGTACCGCGCCAACGACCCGGTGAATGGGAGTTTCGCGTCCGATTTGGAGCGAATCATCGGACGCTTTCAACCGCGACTCTGGGTGCATGGTCACATGCATCTAAGCTGTCGCTACAACTTGGGGGACACCGAAGTCATCTGCAATCCGCGGGGTTACGGACACACCCCAAACCCGGAGTTCAACTCAGAGCTTACCGTCGAACTTTGAGCTGGCGTTCAACTCTTTGGTTGTAGGAAGTCGCCGTCTTGCACCTAAGCCCGGAAGCGTTCCAAATGAGGAACGGCCTCTGGTTCCTCTTTCTCTGCATAAGGAGACAATCATGCTCGTACGAGCAATCGCTCTGCCTTACAAGAACTACTCCGGGCTGGATATTCAGCAACTGGTCCACGGTCAACCGGAACTGCTCCAGTCCGCGTGCTTCGTCAGCATCCTCGTCTCCATGTCGGAGAACCGCCCGGAAGAGTGGGTGCTACCGCGCGACAACCCACGCTGCCTGACGATGTTCTACGACGACATCCGCAGCGACAGCCATCGGCACTTCCCGCCGGAGGCTATCCGAAACTCGCGTCAGATGAGCGACGCGGTGGCGCTGGAGATCGTCAAGTTTCTGCGCCGCAGCAACGAGCGACCGGAGCCAGAGGTTCTGTACGTTAACTGCTCGGCAGGCATTTCGCGCAGCGGGGCTGTCGTGGCTCTTTCTCGCGAATTGTTCGGAATGTGCCCGGCGCAGTTCCAAACGGACAATCCGCGCATCAACCCCAATGACGTGCAGCTCCCGATGCTGCGACACGCGGCCTGTCTTAAGTGACGCAGAAGGGCGCGAGAAATTTACCGGGCGTCGAAGCCCGTTCACATAGGCCTTTCACCTGCGATCCCCCGCAGTCCCTGCAGGGCATAGCACGAAGAGGCAGAACCTAACCGTCGGTAAGGCTGCCAAACAAGTTCAACCACACCAATAGGGCTTACACCTAGCGGCGAGGGTTGCTTCCTCTCAATCTTTAGCTGAAAGGCTTAAGCCATGGGTTCCCCGTTACAAACGGCAATCTCCAGCGCCAACGCGCTGTTCGAGAGCCAGCGATTCGCAGAATGCCTGGAAGCGCTCGATGCGGCATTCCCTCTCATCGAGGACGAAGAGAACTGGCTGCTCGGCGCAGCAGTTCTGGTTCAGTATGGGCGTTGCTGCGAGGCAATCGCCAAGTACGAGCGCGCCAACATCGCCTACCGCCAGGCGATGGCAATGCTGGAACGTCTGCACCAACCCGGTGCCGAACGTCTGGATGTGGTGCAAAAGCTCATCGGGCGAGCCTCCAGCAACGAGGTCAGCTTCGACGAAGGTCAGCGCGTCAATCAACGGGCTGAACTGCTGTGCAACCAGCCCGACTTTGACGGCGCCGATGCGCTGCTCGAAGCCGAGCTTTCCCGAGCTGTGCGTCAAGTCGGCGCTGAAAACTGGTTCGTCGGCAGGCTGAAAGTTATTCTCGGCCACTGCAAACTGGCTCGACTCAACGCTATTCTGGCGGAAGACGCGGAACCCGATCAGATCAGCGGCGACGTGCAGCAGCTGTTCGAGGAGATCCGTGAGCTGTGCGCGGAAGTTCAGCAGCTCACCACTAAGGACACCGAGGCGCCGCATTGGCTCGTCTTGCAGGTGCAAGACGTGCACAAGGCACTGGAGGCGTTCGTGGCCAACTTCGAAAAGGCACAAAGTGGCTGCGACGGTGAACAGCCCGAGCGTCCGGCCAGTACTGCATTGACAACGTGGGTAGAGCCATTCATCGGTGTGCGCTTCAGCGTGCGACCGGAAGACGCTCTGCTGCTCGAACCGCCCCATCAGCTATTCCTGCGCCGGGAACACGAGCAGTGCCTCGGGCAGTTGCAAGCGCTGTTGGAAACGGCGCAGGTACGAGGCGATGCGCTTCTGGCAGGGCTGGTTTTGACCATGGCTGCTCGCTGCCATCGCGCGGTGGGCGGTTATGACGCGGCGCTGGAATCGCTGGAGTCGGCACTCGATGCCTTCAGCCACGCTGGCGATCAGGGAGAACGGCTGTGTGATTCTCTCGACAGTTTGCTGTCGGACTGCACTGTCGAAGATGAGCTGCAGACCAGTGCGGCGGCTGTGAATCTGGAGTGTCACCAGTTGCTCACGGCTGGACACCCGGCTGAAGCCGCCGAGCTTTGCGCCACCCGGCTCCAGGAACGTCGGCAGATTCCCGATGGGCTTCCCTGGTATGAAGCCTGCCTGCTGTCCTTGCAGGTCGACTACCTGGTGCAGCGAATGAAGGCTGTCGTTGCCAAATCACAACTGGCAGCGGCGGTCAGCACCGATGCGGCAGCCATCAAGGATGATCTTGAGTTCCTCGCTCGAGGGGCCCGGGCACTGCTGCAGGAAGCGGAGCAGTGCTTCGACGAAAACCTCCATGTGTACTGGGTCCGCAAGAACTTCATCGCAGATTCAGCCGCGAAGCTGGATGAGTTCTGCAGCCAACAGCAACTCGTTTCGTAAAGGAACCAACACGGCCGGTAATCGATTTCTGCAGTCGCTGAGTTCAACAATCAGCGGCACCAACTCGAGCAGAACGCAGTCGTCGACTGCGTTCCGCCCAACACACAATTCTCAGTCCAACTCACTCTTAGTCGGAGACTCCCATGAACGCCATCGCCTGCGTCATCTGGACATCAACCTTCGGGGCAGCCTCGTATTTTCTTTACTGCGTGGCCCGAGCCAAGCTCGCCCGCAGTGTGGCAGTGCAGGCAATGATCACCTGGGAGGAAGAGGCCGCCGTTGCCAACGGCAGGGGCCGAGAACGATACGACACCATCATGCCCATGCGGCAGCTGCTCGACGATGAGCTTTCGGTGACAGCAGTGGTGCTCGAACACCAGCAGCAGTTGCTGGATGACCTCCTGGGGGCGCCATTTCATGTGAAGCTGCGCAGCAGTTGGGCGACCGACTGCAAGCGGATTCAAGCGCGCGCCACCAAGGCGGCCGCAGACGTGCGAAACGCTGCCTTCTGGGCTCAATTCCAGCCCGGCACGGCAGGCGCAGCCGCACGCACCAATTTGCCGATTGACCCTGAGGGTTAACCGGACAGCGATTCCTAACGTAACTGGACCCTGGGTCCGACTGAAAGCGGCAATAATTGCCGCTTTTAGTTCTTTCCAAATTTATACTACATCTTTTAGTACTACCGATGGGACATCCCCCCCAGTTTTCTGCCAACTGTAGCGGTGACGCCATGCGTCACCCGGTCCGGCATTCAGCTCATTAGCAAAGCGTACTCGGTATGCAATTTAGACGCTGGGCGGCGCATAGCGCCGCCCCCACAGATCCATCTCTGAGATCGGCTACTTCGGTGGATGGTCCGGGGTAGTCTTACTCGGAGCCCCAGTTGTAGGTCTGGTCCGCTGATTGCAGAAGACCAGCTTCGGTTACTGCCGGGACTGAAGTCGTTGGAGCCGGCGGGTTGTTAGTGCTCGGACCGGCGTCATAGCTTCCGATTAACGAACCGTCGGAATTGTGCTCGGCATCGTAATTTTGCTCGGATGAGTCTTCGAGAGAATAAATACCGGCTGCATAATCACCGCCATATCCGTAGCCGTATGGGTAACCACCGTAGCCATAACTGTAGGGTCTGTAGAGATTCATCGCGCCACTGGAGCCGCGACTAGCGAACCCGGAGGAGACTGAAACTCCACCGCCGTAGCCGCTACTGAAGCCGCCACTGAAGCCTCTTGCGTCGACTTCGCTAATCGAACTCAGGCCAAGAAGGAAAGCCAAGCTCAGCAGCAATCTAACAAACATGGCGACTTCCTATTTTTTGCGGGTAACAAGGGTTTCCGGTATATCCGCCAAATGTTCGCGATTGACCGTTCGTCCGGTCGTCCGCCATTTGAATCCGTTGCCATCTACGGGCGCCATCAGGTGAGTGGCCGAAACGGCTGCACCGGTGCCGGTGGATCTGTGCCATTGGAAGGCCCAGCTGCCATCAGGCAAGCGATGCCATACACCTTGGCCAGTGCCACCTTTCGAGTCAAACAAGCTGGAGGTCAGGCGTCCGGTCTTAGCATTTTCGGCCGTGACCATAAAATCACTCTCGCTGGACCCTGCTGCACCACCGGATTTCTCAAAGGTGGTCAAAAGCAACTTGCCGTTTCCAATCAAATTGTTAGTCATAGTCATAACGCCATCGCCTGACTGCCACTGCCCAACCAGCCACTGCAAATCGCCAAGCGAAGTTCGAGCTGCAGCCGGGGCAGATTCAACAACCTGGGAAATCAGCCAGCGTCCGTTGGTTAGCTGATGGACAGCCGTGTAAGGCGCGCTGAAGATTGGCTGCTTTTTGTCATCAAGAAGCGTTGTCACGCCACGTTCAATGACAGTTCCTGGAACCGGCGATTCCAGTGACTTAATTTGGATATCTAGTGTCCGGAAAGCCATGCCTTTGAAATGCTCAACGTAGGTCTGAGCAATCTCAGCCCGACCAACTCGAATGTCGCCACGCGGGTCAACCAAGGTGCCCTGCTCAGTCCATAAGTCCGCGATCGCCTTGGCATCGCCTCTGGCGAAAGCCGCTTCGTAGGTTTTCGCCTGTTCGCGAATCGCTGCGTCAGCAGATTTGTCAATCGCCGCGCCAGCCACTGTGGAATTGAAGATCAGGCATGTAAGTGCCATTAACAGTTTGAATTTGCCGAGCATCACTGGTCCTTCAGGAAGTGCGACGTCATTTTATCGCACATTCCTGCATCTTCACTTCAGCGTGTGAGTTCTGACTGGTCCGGGTAATTTGCCAACGACAGCAACAGGACTATGTTCCAGATGCCGGGCCGCTGGTTGCCAGTTTGAGACATTAAAGCCCGGGCATAAACCAGAGGGCAATTGGCCAATTAGCCGAGGAGCAAAAACTCATGAAAACCAGGCAAACTCTCCTGTTGGCTGCGCTAGTTTCCACTTTGTGCGGCTGTGCGGGAACTAGTGCAACAGGCGGGTCGGCCGCAAACAGCGGTCCAAGCAAGATTATCCGCTACTCGGAACATCAAAAGCAGTTGCTGGAGCAAAACGGCACTGTGACCATGAACATCGCAGTTGACGCCCTGCAAAAGCTCAACCTAATGGCCTATGTCGGCTCTGACTTCGACGACGACCAGGAAGACGTTTGGATAGAGGGAAAGCCGTTTACCGGTTTGCAGGTGACCATGCAAGGTCCTGCCTTTCAGCAGAACTTCCTTGGTCCACCGCACCATTGCGATGTTAAGGTGGAGGACGAAGCCGGCGGTAAGGAATTGCAGAGAGCTACAGCAACGTTTCAGCCTGTGGGTCCAGGCAGCTTTATAGCAAAATTTCCGACCCTGACTGCGCAAGGGGTGGTCAGCTTCAACCTGGTGGTACCAACGATACAAAATGGAGTCACGCAGTTCACCGTTATGGTCACAGCAATGAAAGGCGACGCAGCACCCTACTCGATAGAGCGGACGATGGCTATTCATCCCAACCCTATACCTGCGCAAAATGATTCGCCCCAGATAAACGAGCCTCAGGGTGCCGACGCGCCGAGTGCGAGCGGCAACTTTGTGAAACAAGGCGGCATCGGCACTCCGCAAGGCGACCTGGGCGCCTCGACCGCGCCTGAGAGCAGCCCCGGATCTGACGATCAATAAAACGCAGCAGCGCTAATTCATGACTTGTAAATGCCTGACCGGGCGAGAAATAATCCAGGTTGCGCCGCACGGTAGCTGCACTTTGGGGTTCCCCCCTTTTGGTAGACAGCGGTCTGGAGCAAGCTGCTCTAGGCCGCTTTTTTGCCTTTTTGAGCTTTTTCCTCTGGTGTAAGGTAATT
>JADYXS010000494.1 GCA_021772155.1 Candidatus Obscuribacter sp. | reverse complement strand
TGTAGCTTGATCTGCGTGTATATCTGCCAGGTTTTGGTCCGTTGCCGCCTCAACAAGTTTATACAGAGCAAGGTACTGAGTGCGTGCGTCGGCAAATTTGGCTCTTATCGCCTTCAATGGTGCCGACACTGCGTCTTCTTTTCCTGCTGGAATTTGAATGGAGTTGACCTGCGATTCTGCCAGATTCAATAGAGTCCCAATTTGATCTGTGTAGTAACTCAACATGTTTTTACGAGGTGGAATCGGATAGCTATTTAGCTTGACGTAAGACGCTGTTGTGAATGCGAGATCCGGCATGTACTTATATTGTGAAAGTACTTCCTGCTTGGTGAAAGCACCGCCATAGAACATGTTTGCTGGCTCACCCTTAGGCGCCTTGGCATAAAGCAGGTTGAAACGTTCCAACTCGCCGAAGAACTCAAAGCATGATTTGCCAATTCTGCGGGTAGTATCAGTCAATTCCGAAAATACTCGATGAGACTGATCAACGCTTGCTTTGCCTTTCAACACGATTTCCGCTGTAGTGTTGCTGGCTCCACCAGCTGCTTGCTCGGTAGCCGAGAGAACGGCGTTTTGCGGGCTGGAGTCGAGAATGTTGTATATGACAAGCAATGATTTGTCTAGCTTATCGGCACCGTCTGCAATACCACGCGCAGAGCCCCAAAACAGAGGTGGGTATTTGTCGTCGGTTGGACTCTTCACTTTAGATGCATCAGCCTGAAGTTGCTGAGAATTGGTTTGGATCGAATCAATCGCCGCTTTGACGTCAGACCAAGGTTGAGAAACGGAAGCTTGCAGCTCGCCCGGGAACGATGTTTGCGCGCACTGGCTTTGCAGGTTTACCAATTGCTGGGTCACTGTAGAAACGTAATAATCAAGCCACTGTTTGCGCGCAGGGGCATTCTTGCCTTCTGCAAGCAGATCAGCACTTACCGATTTGAGCCGATAGCAATCGTCCCAAACGCCCTGCAAACCAGCATACGAAGCCGCCAGATTGCTGACAACTGGCGGTGCTGAATTGGTCGCCGGAGTCGTGAGTACCGGTGAATTGGAACTATCGGTTGTAGACGGAGCGGCAAATGCCGACAGGGATGTTGCGGACAAAGCGACCGTCACGGCAATACATGAAGTCAAGGACAACCGACGAAATCTCATTACTACCACCCAGCCTTGGAGCCAATTTCACTCATTTGAGATGCTACCACAGCCACAGTACCAACCGCCGGCCGGCTCGGCTGGCCAATACTTCAGCAAGACGGTCAGCTTGCTGCCACATGATATGTGCAACATCAGAAGTTCTTTCAAATTCGATTTTCGAATCCGTCGTTAGCCGGATAAATGTCCCGAATTCAGAGGCATAGCGAGTCACGTTATGCAAAAGTAATCGACGAAGCCGAACAGGACTTTCACGTGGGTCTAAAATTGGGAAATCGACTGGTGCAATCGTCACAACTATTGTTGTTCGTTTTGTGCTCAATGCAAGACGTCATCACCATCAGGAATCCCATACTCAGCAGTAACTGCTTCGGCAGCACTGTCAGAACGCACAGCTCAGACATACAGGGTGCCTAAATGCGTGATTATGCGAAGTCAAGTATCCATGTCACTTGCTTGCTAGTCTTGTGCTTGTTGGCCTTACCTCACGTACTGGCGCTCGATGTCGCGGAGTTTAAATGTCCCCAAGGGTACGTGCTAATTTCGGATTGCGTTGAGAAACGACATCTGAAGGTCCAATTGATCGGTGACGGGCAAAATACTTCCAGTTGCAAGTTGCTTCTAACTGATCCCCTAACTGGAAAGACTGCCTCCACTGTGATCCGGACCGTCTGCGCGTCAAAGAAGAGCATGACAGCGCCGCCAGATCAAGCCACGGCAGACGAAAAGAAGCTGCAATGGAAAATAACCAATAGCCCGCCAAAGGGCGTTTTAGAAGTGGTTCAGGCGGCCAAGTCGCTAAGTACTTCTGGTGCCTATAACAATGTACCGCTGCCTCAGGAGCGCAAGCTTGCCACCATTTCACAGATGGCGGTATGGAAAAATCTGGCTGGTACCCATCCGCCAGCTAAAGACGCCATTTCATCGAAGACAATCGAGAACGACCTTCTCACCAAAAGCCATGTTGATCCAAAAGACCTAACAACTGATGAGAAGAAAGAGCTCGACCGCAGAGTAGACGCGATCTTCGAGGCTGTCGACTTGACATGCAAAGTTGCAACTACAACCCCACCGCCTCAGACACCGAAAAGTCCTGAAGCACCAGGCACGCCGATGCAACCTGAAGTGCCACAGACGCCAGGTGAAAGCACCACAGGTGGTGACGGCACAGAATCGGATCATTGCTGCGCGCCAACCGGAACTACCTTTGTCCCAGACAATAATGATTTCCAGACAATGATGTGTGTTACCGATACTCTGGTGAACTGCCCGGGTGACAAAGGTTCTGACGGCAGCACAACTCAGAGCGACGACAACGATAAAGATGAAGTGCCACGTACTACTGAAAAACCAAAAGAGCCAGGAGAAGCACCAAAACCGAAAACTGTTGTCAACGCCGAAGGCGTCTCCATAACTACCGAGCTTCATCCCAATGGAAAAATCAAATCGATAACGAAAGAACATCCCCCTACGAAGGGTGGAGATCCTAAGGACCCGACGTCAGAAAGTCACAAGACTACGAGCACTGAATACGCCGACGATAAGCGCAGGATAAAGAAGACTACAGAGAAAGTGGAGATTCGCACACTGCAAGGTCCGAATGAAGAAAAGACGCCAAAGAAAGTCACCACAACAGAACGAGAATATTCTGATCCCACCGAGAAGACACCTTCATTCGTTGAAAAGGAAACGGTGACAGTAGAGGAAGTATCGGAAATTGACGACAACGGGCTAACGCACATCAACAAGACCACGACGACCAAGACTTTCTCCGGACCAAAAGATACTGAAGGAAAGACGGAGCAGAAAAAAGAGACATACGATCCCAACAAGGATAAATGGTCGCCCGCCAAGTAACGGCAGCTCGAAGCGAGCGCACGCCGACAGCGACCTTTTAGAGACAGCGTTCACCCGCCAAGGGACGAAAAGACCGTATCACTCTGCAGGCTCGGTTTCGGTCAAGCATCGACTAATGCCACAGAAATGCGGTTTCTGGGTATATATCGAGGCAGGGGACTGGAAATGGGCATCGACTTAACCGAATTCATCAACGAGAAGCCATCTGGTGTTGACGACAAAGACACGGACAACGTCGTAGCCGAATCAGGAAGTGTTCTTCGTGCTGCCGCCTATTCAGGCTTACAACAACCGATTGATGGCGCTGTGCAGTTTTTCAATGCAATATCGCCAATTGACGTTAAGTCCCCGCATTTCGTGGATGCGCCCAAGGTGCACGATGGATGGACAACGGGAGGGACTCTGGCCGGTCACGTCCTGGATCTGTTTGCACTGTCCAAAGCGACGCGCCGGGTAGGAAAAGCTCTCGGGAAAGCGGAGACCGTTCCAGTTCTTGAGACCGCCGTTGCCGGTGCTGCGTTCGAATTCGTTCAACCTGTAACTGGTGATAAGGTTATCGTTCCCAAGCTTTGCGCTGCAACTATCGGCTTTGGAACATTCGGATCCATGGATCTCGGCAGCCGCGGACTGCGCCATCTCAAATATTTCAGTGAAGTAGATACATTGTCGAAGCGCGCGGCGATTGGCAGCCTTTCCGGCGCTGGCGCGGGCGTTACCCATTCTTTACTCGATGCAAGTATCAACGGAAAGCCGCTCAACTTATACGACGTGGCCAGCGATGTCGGTTCCTATGCGGCTTTCGGCGCATTGTTCGGCACGGTTGATCATGGTGTTGCAAAAGCCTATAAAACTGTGTCCACGAAAGTGAACGAGCGCATGACTGCAGGGCTGCCGCTGTTTTCAATCGGGCCTATCGAATTCCATCCACGCGGATACGCCTCAAAAGTTCACGAGCTGATAGAGACTGACTACCTGACAGGGCTGAAGAATAAACGAGGCGGCGACGAAGCTCTTGCCGGCGAGGTTTCGCGCGCGCATCGGCAGGAGGACCCGCTTTCGCTAACATATCTTGATCTGGACAACTTTAAAGCAGTCAACGATAAAATCAGCCACCAGCACGGAGATGGCGTGTTGAAGGAAGTTTGCAGATACATTCGCGAACACTTTAAACGCGCCACCGACGTTAAGGTTCGCGACGGCGGCGACGAGTTAATGATCATCATGCCGAATACGCCTCATGCCGGTGCCGCCAAAGTAGCAGAAGCCTTCGAGGGAAAAATGCGCATTGGTGTTTCCGAAAAACCGGTGACCGCACAACAATTGGCCGATAATTTTACAGGCACAGTCGAAAAGCTTGCTGAAATGCCGCGCGTCGTAAGGGCGGAAGGCGGCACGACACATGAACAATTGGCGGAGCAACTATTAAAGCATCGCATGCCGATGACCGGCGAGCAGATATCGCCGGAAAAAATTGGCGCCGAAGCAATGCGGCTCCGGGAGCGCACCGGTATCGCGACAGGTGAATTCAAAAGCGACCTCACCTTCACTGCCTACACAAATGACGAGATCGCCGGACTGGCGGACAAAGCATCGTTCCGTTTCTTGCCGCAGATAGGGCAGTTCCTCAAAAGAAACGGTGTCAACGAAGATCACATAGCGGAAGCTGTAAGGATACAAGCGCAAACCAGTACAGGGCGTCGCCCGTTGCTCGGAGAGATTCTGGTTGACAATGGTTTGTGCACCAAGGATAAAGTGGATATAGCATTTGCAGAGCAGGGAAGATTGCGCCAGAACTTGCTAGAGATGATGAGGGGTATTCTCGGAAGTCAACGATTGCAGATGCCTATCTCCTACTCGGCCTTTCCGGCCATTCTCGATAATCCGGCGCAAGTCGCCGCATTTCGTCAAAGCATTCCGGATGTCCACAGGCCTAGTCTCGATCCCAATGGGGTCCGGCGGTTGAGCCTGTTTGAAATGCCTGTGGCAGGTGAAGTAGTAGTTGGTGCCAGCACCGGAGTCGTCGAATTGCTTCCGGCGGAAACAGCGGCCGCATTCAAGCATCGCGGCGATAAACTGATGCTGGAGAAAAAGAAACTTCGAGAAGAGCAGGGTCTTAGATCCAAACGCAACTAACAGCTAAGTCATCTCAGCGCGTATATTTATCGTCGCTTAGTTGATGCGAGACGGTTGATGAACGAACAAATAGCACAACGCATTGCAAGAGACCTCGGCGTCTCGGACCTGACAGAAATCCTTGCGGAAAAGCTTCCAGCTTCGGATCTTCATTCGCTGTTGCTTGCGGTGTTAAAGCGACGTGTCGGCAAAATAACACCACCAAATCTAACGAACTTCAGCACCGTTACTAAGTCCTGCGACCTTGATGGTCGATTGATGAATAAGCTGGAGTGCACAACCTATGAGACGGTGCCCGAGTACGAAGCGCTGGAACTGTCACCCTTCACCCCACTTGGCGCTGTCGCGGTGTTGACCGGGCTCGACCAGGGAAATGTTTTGAGCACTGTAAGAGCCTTTGAGTGTGCTTCTGATCCAACAATAGGCTTGGCGCTGGAAGCTGCTCGGCGACGCAAGAATCCAGCAGACAGAAAAGATGTCACGCGTTTATGCACTAACCAACGCGTGGTGCGCTTTCCTTTGCCAGAGAACCCGGACTATACCGCTCACTTTAAATTGTTTAGCTTGGTGAGTGCTGGACGCGATGCAGGTTCATTTTCATTCGAGACCGCTGCCTTGCGCGAGCATATCGAATGCTACCTCTCGCTTCTATCCAAGCTGAACGGTGCTGATTTCGCCGTTCAAGACATCGTAGTTGAATTATCCGATACTCGCGCGGTATCACACCTTTGCTCAATGCTCAACATCAGCAGGGAAGAAATCAAGTCGACTGTACGAGCGCGTGACTCGTCTAGTTCGGCAAAATTTCTTGAGCAGCACTCAATCATCTGGCCAAGGATGACGGCCAAACCATCAGAAGATCTTGCACAATACAATTTGCCCAAACATTTGCTTGTGCAATTAAGATTGCTCGAACAGGATGTGTGCGCTCCGTTGCGTTCTCAACACGGTAAGGTGCGCTTTGAATTCAATTTGCAACGATTGACGGGACTTGGGTATTATGATGGTCCGTGCTTCCATATCAAACTGAAAAATGATCGCGGTCAGGAATGCATGCTTGCGGATGGAGGCTTTGTCAACTGGACGCAACTCCTATTGAGTGATGGCAAAGAACGCCTCCTGACCAGTGCCATCGGCACCGAGTTGATATGCCGGTTGTTCCGCCGATCGTCAGTTTGACTTGCAGAATACACGCAGTCGATATGAAGAGTCGAGGAGAACACAACAATGCCGGAAGCCTTTAAGACTAGTATGTTGCTTGCTTGCGGAATTCTTGTCCTCTCAAACCTGCCGAGCGGTTGGGCGGCGAGGTCTGAAAGCTCTTAGGCGGCGATGTTAGACACGGACGGCACTGCCGATGGAACAGAACCCGACCTGCTGAAGACCGTGCGCAGTTTATTGTAGGCAAATTTCAAATCTTCCGTGGGCACGAAAACCACTAATGAAGCGATCATCAGCGATTCGAATATTGGCAGGTTCATCGCGTACTCAATACCCAGATGGAGCAGAACTACCCCAGCAAGCACATAATACCGAGTTTCTTTGAACCATACTAACGACCACATGGCGCCTTCGATTAGCAAGCTGCCCCAAGTAAGAGTCTTGCACATCCAGAGGTTACTAGATATCCATGCCACAGGGAAGCGCAGAAATTCTTGCTCCCTCAAAACATAGTACATAGCGCTCCCGTTTAACCAGGTCGGATCGTCAAG
>JADYXS010000493.1 GCA_021772155.1 Candidatus Obscuribacter sp. | reverse complement strand
TGCCATTTGAACTCCCCCCCCTGACTCGTGAGCAATTGAAGAAACTATTGAACGCGAATTCGTAATTTTCATGAACTCGCTTCCACTTGATAACTCCGCTTCGTCAATCCTCTCTGACACAGAGGCACTCGAGTTAGCACAACATATTCTTGTGCAAGGCCCCACTGGCAATCCTCGTGCAGTGCTCCAGGCATACAACACTTTTCAAGCTCGTTGGAGAATTATTCGAGCGAGGGGTCTCGAGGCGGATGCACGACTGCTTGCTGTCATGCTGTTATTACAGTATGCTTGGCCAGAGTTGTTCAGCCAGGTTTTCGGCTATCCCGAACTGTTCTTTTTCTTGCATGCCCTAATCACTGGGCAGGCGAACAGCGTTTGCAGTGCTCCCGAGATCGATGAATTGAATGATCTAGGTGCACCTCTGTCTGCGTCCGACTCTCCGATTAACCAATGGCGACAACCAGGCTTAGCTAGGCTACTTGCCGCCCTGCCCTCTGAGAGTCTTGAGACCAAATCTAGCGCAAAAGCTGCCCAGGTCGATCGTCTAATGATGTACATGACATTGGCGCAATCAACCGCGCCCACTGGGATACATTTGGTAGACACTTGGACAGCGTTAACTAGCGGTGACCCAGTATTGATTCGGTTTGCCTTACGTGTAGGGCGAATGCCAGAACTACAATTGCCACTGTTGTTGGAATCAGTAGTGGATCTGACTCTAAACTTGCGGCCCGAAGAGAGCACAATGGTTCACAAGGCGATATTTGGACTTGGTCGCATCAGGGACAATCGTGTAACCAGCACCCTGGCCAATATCCTTGAAAAGCCTGAACAATTACCCCCCGCCATCTTGCGGCGAACAGTTTATGCCTTGACTCACCATGCATCTGACCGCGAATATCAATGGAATGGATCGGCACGCTCAGCTATAGTTAAGCTTCTTGGGAACGCAAAACTGGATGACACGGCGCGGATGTGCGTGGTCAAGTTGATATGCCACTGGGACAATGTCGGTGATGATCAATGGTCGGGGCTCTTTAACTTACTGTCACCAGTTTGGCCGGCAACAGTTTCACTACCCCTAAAGCTTGCGTCCAAGCGCGCACTCCTCCAGAGACCAATTCAATCACTGCGTCTTGTCGAACTCGGAAATATTGATCCCGAATTCGTTTGTGAGCTATGTGATTCCAAGACTGATAGTTGGCCTCCGGCCATTGGCCGCTACCTGGTAAGGCTGTCTCTCAATCGTGGCACTATATCTGATCGAGCGTATAGACTCATTGGATCGTATGCTGATAAGAAGCAAGCCTTATTATGGCTTGCGCTCATTGCACTGGCCAATCCTGGCCGCAACTCAGACTGCCTCAAGAAAATTGGGCAGAGACAGGCTCTAATGGATGAGTGGCAAGGGCCAGTCTGGCGTCGTTTGACTGCACACGCTATTGCCAGCAATAGCGATGACATTCAAGAATCGCTTGTTGCCTCTTTGCCTTCCATGTTTCCTGATCCAGTTTGCAATATTCTTCGAGAAATGCAAAAAAACGTAGTCAGTATTCGTCTGCAAGAGCTAGTTCATGACAAACTAGACGAAAATTGCAAGACAGCTGATGACGGCAGAGCAAGCCAGCGATAACATTAACTCCCCGGCAGGGGATGCGGCTCGTCCAACTCAGAATACGGGTCGGGCGCAACTTGCTTTTTTTTCGTGGCTGCCTACTATTATGTTGCCGTGTGCAATATGAGATCAGATGTTCTATTGTTGGACAGGGGCCAAAATGTCTCTTAATACTACTTTGACGGGAAGCCTTCCACCACCTGATTCGGTCGCCGAAGCGACTTTGGCTAAAGCCGTTCGGGATGCCGTCAAAATGCAATTGAATTCGCACCTAGATGTCATAGTAGACGGTCAATTTCGTGGTGACATTGTGCGCATTTTTGCCAACAGTATCGGTTTAGAAGGCGCTGGTCTGCCGTACCTCGTAACACAAAGACTAGGTAAGCTCCAGTCTCCAGTAACTCTGACCGATTTGAAGCTAGCAGCCGGCGCTGCGGATGGACACCCCCTTAAGGCGCACATTACGGGACCGACTGTAATTGCCGAGTCGTGCGAATTCAAGAAAGCACCACACGTATATCAAGGGGAAAGTGGGTATGAAACTCTTACCCTCGACTTGGCGACGGCATTAGCTGAAGAAGCAAAATGGATTGCTCAACAGTCAAAAGAGTTGAACATACAGTACCTCCAAATCGATGAGCCATCACTCGCGTATGGCGCTGACCTAAGATTGGCTCGAATGGCAGTTGGAATTATTGCAGATGCCTGGCGCCAGCATGGTGGTGGTAGCGTCATCCTTCACGTTTGTGGAGATATGGCAGACATCTTGCTTGATTTGATTCAGATGCCAGTTGACATATTGAACATAGAGAATGTCCATTTGCGAGAAGCGGCCCCAGATAAGCTCAATGTTCTGCGAGTTTCCGGTATGAAATTGGCACTTGGTGTCGTCCCTGTTAACTCATCCGGGATTCCAACGCCGCGGCGTGTGGCCCGCGAGCTAATATATGCCGGTGAGCAATATGGCGATAATCATCTTTGGGGGGTAACTCCCAATTGTGGATTGCGGTTGAGTGAGGAGTCGTTAGTAGTGGGACGTCTTAATTGTCTAACACAGGCTGTGAAATTGGTCGACGAACTGATGAACCGCGATCCAGGGAGAGGGAAATGACTAGCGGACCAGCCTCTAGCCTAATGGTGAACCGTGACGCCGAATTGCGGTTAATTGCCGAGCCGCTAAACAGTCTGGTTAACGGAAATAGAGTATCGCACCCCATACTGTTTTTTCATGGAGTACAGTTGATAGGCAAAACAACGTTGTTGCGGACGGCACAGCGTATGGCTGTCGAGCGCGGGTTTCCTGCAGCCATGATTGATTTCGATCGGGAGCGACTTCGTCTAGACTTTAGCGACTATGAACGGTATGGCGACGATAAGGGTAGGATCAATCTGGCGATTGACCTTATGTCAGCTCTGGCGACAACTGCTGATGCGCCGCCACCTCATCCCATCGCTGGGAATATTGACACAGTAGATGCGGCTGCGGAAAAGCTCATCGATTATTTATCATGGCTAACCTCATTTCTGAAGAAGCCGACGGCCTTGCTTTTTGACACAATCGAAGAAGCAGATCCGGCAAATTTCATGTGGTTACAAGAACAAATACTCGCTCCTCTTCTCACCGAAGACAAGGTATTTATCGCGTTTGCCGGATGGGCACGTGATGATGTCGCTGACGCTAATGATAAGGAGCGGGTCAAGTTCATTTGGCCCATTCTTCGGCGCATGGTGTCACATGCTCTTCGTCCTCTTGATAGTGAACAAAGTGGCCGGCAGATTCGATCGCTCGGTGAACCACCAGACTGGTTGCAGACGGATATTTTGGCGATCACTGGAGGCTTGCCGGGATTAAATGAGCTTGTTGTTGATGAGGCTGCTCAATCTGAGGTCGACCTGCTCGGGACGATGGTCGATACCGTGTTTCGTAGATTGGCAGGCCAGAATGCTATTGAGCTAAAGAGCGAATTGTTGGCTTTGTCGACCTTCCGACAGTTTGATCTGAGGTTGCTGGGAGTGATCGCAGAAAAAACTTGGCCTAGTAAATATAAGCTATTAGATCGGGCTGGTCGTCGAGCGCTCTTGAAACAATTGATGGCCACGACCTTGGTAGAGCAACACCCAGATGGGTACGGATTTACAGTTCCGCAAGATATCCGACGTGTATTGAATAGTTATGAGGAAAGAACCAATCGCAAAGGCCATATTGACGTCAATTCCGAGGCTGTCAGATGGTTTAAGGAAGAAGTGTTGCGAGGTGATCCGGTATTTGTGGCCGATGAACTTTATCATTTAGCAATTGTGTGGAGAGATGCATCGGAAGGCCATTTGCCCGTACCAGATCAATTCCCGGATGGCCATAAACGCTTAACGCAATTGACAGAATGTTTGCAAACCGGACTAGTCAAACTCAAAGAGCATCCACGAGCAGACGTCCTCCCCGACAAAATTATTAGCGTTCTCCGCGGGCCAGAGTTCTTATGGGTAATGAGCCGGTCTGAGGTTGATGGGCTAATCGCCGAAGTTGAGAGCACTAAATAATGGAGGTTCAACTATGAATGGCGAATATGAATACCAATTCATCGGACGAGATGAGGCGATTCACGCTTTTCACAGCCTCAGAAGTCTCCGTGAACAAAAAAACGCACTTTATCTCGAAGCTTTGGGCGGTCTTGGTAAAACGCGCCTATTGCATGAATACATACATCAGTGCAACCTCCAGCGCCGACCGTGGCATGTCAGCCCGCCCAACAGCACGGTTGATCCAGTTATCGACTTCTTTGACTTTGAAAATCGCTCCGTAGCTGGACTACGCCGTAGTATTGTGAGTAGGCTAGGTTCACAGTATTTCGCCACATTTCTTGAAAAAGAGAATGCAGCGCTTAGTCTGGAAGCCCAAATCCACCAAGGCCACGGTACGCTTCAATCCCGAGCACTAGTCCTTCAACTAGAGGCGGAGCAGGCCTTCTTCAATGATTTCAAACGCGCGCTCCGTGTTATCAAGAACTATACTGTGCTGCTGTTAGACACATTCGAACTTGTAGCTAATCAGCGAGTTGGGCGATGGTTTTTGGAGGAGTTTCTTCCGAATCCCGCTACAACGGGATGTCTTATTGTGTTCGCAGGGCGTCCAACTAGCAAGGCGCAAGAGTTGCGCACTGCCGAAACCACTTCCAGCATAAATCTGCCACTCAATGTGCAGTTTTTTGAATTGAAACCATTCGGTGAGCGTGAAATGAAGGAATATTTCGCGCGCAAGTACAATACCCCATTCGAGACACCAGAACAGACAATTCTTTTGAAAAGCGAGGGAAACCCTCTAATTGTCGATCTGCTAGTTCATTATCTCACTCGACTAGCGGGCAAAGTCGAGGATTTGCAATCTCGGACGGAAACCGAAATCAAAGAGATGGTGGTCAAGAGGTTCCTGACGCCATTAGACTCGACTCATGAGGTCATACATGATATGGCCTACCTTAAGCGGCGATACAACCGCTCGTTGTTTGACATCCTGAAAGCAGGTTACGGTGGTGAGCAGGACTTTTTAGCCGTTAGCAAAACCCTTGAAGGCCTTCCTTTTGTGAAGGTGCGTCATGACAATCATGGTGATCCTATCCTTACCTTGCATGATGTTTTTCAGGAGATGCTGGAAGCGATCGGAGGCGGTGATTGGCGTAGTGTTTCAGATGAACTTTATGCCGAAGTTGTGACCAATTGGTACCCAAATAGCGCAATTCCGGCTGCTGCAACTAATAGCGAACGGAACGTGCTCCGTGCCGAGCATTTGGGCTATGTACTCGCTCGAGATGCCTATGGAGAAGGATTAAGAACGTATCAACAATACTTCAAACTAGCACAATCGAGCTCTGATTATGAACTTGGGGAGGTCGTTTGGGGAGAAATGCAGGGCCATGTTACAAAGTTAACAGATGGCTATCTGCTTTGTCGCGAGCATGCGACGTGGCTTTCAAAGACTGGTCAATACGGAGCCGCTGCAGTTGCATTTCAATTCATTCTTGACCATTACACCGATCCACCAGAAAGTCTGCTTTTTGCCCAAATGCATCTAGGGTACGCTTTGCATGAGCTAGGCCGGGACAATGAATATGACCTAGTTCCAGTTTCTACTGAACGCTCACTGGCTGGATCCGCAGCGCGCCTTCTAACAGCGCGTACGGCATTTGTGACGGGTCTGGGCGAAGCCGAACGCGTTGGCAATGCTGCATATAAGGTGGCATTCAGCCATCAGTTGGGCCGAATTGAACAGGCGGCTGGACATTGGGAAGAAGCCAGAGAACAGTACGAGAAGGCGATTGCTATCAAGCCTAATAGTGTAAGTGGCGATGCCGATGCACTACCGGAAAATGAAGCCCTTGTGGCATGGGCGCAGGCGAGTCTCTCCTTGGCATTGTTGGAGGCTCGAATGGGCATATATGCACAGGCGGAGGACCGTAGCCGTACATCTTTGGAAGCTCTACGCCTCTCGTCGATGGCCCGAGAACTTGATCTGGGGAATGCATACTACACTTTGGCTCAGATTGAGCGTTACAGCAATCATCCAGAGACGGCCATTGCTCATTATGATCGTGCCGTGAAACTTGCGCAGGAGAACACTGCTTTCTTGGCCGCGTTTCGTCAAGCTCGCGGGGCCAATCACCATGAATTGGGCCTACGCCATCGCCAAGAACATGACGATATAACTAGCGCTATCGATGCGCAGAAAAATGCGTACGATGATGTGTTTCAGTCGATCGACTCGTGTCGGAGTGCGGCTATCAAGTCGCGCATACCCGATGGACTTCGCCGAATGGGCAACATTTTCCGGGAGGTGCACGAACTCGAGCGATATGTTCTAGATAATGGCCAATCTCCGGAAGTGCTGGCACAACTCGATGGGTTGCGGCAGGCAATGGGAGAATTTCAACTAACTGAAGAAAGTCACTGGCTTAACTTGCATCGGCTATCTGCTGACCCGGCTTTTGTATACCTTGCGGATTACTTAGCCAAAGCGCAGCGGCTATTCGAGGTCAGTTACCTTGAAGCTGATGACGTAGGCCTCTATCACGAATGCCTTGATGGGCTAGCTGAGGCTCAACGAGCAGCTATTGCTCGTGGGCGAGATGAGGAGGCGCGAAAGTACATTCGCTTCACTGAGACTTTGCGCGCATACGACTATCAGGCGCCATTGTACGAAGCGCATGTCGGCCTAGCTTATGATCATTTGCATTGGGACCGCGGAGATTTTATTGATGCGGTTGATGGGTATAGCCGGCATTTCGTTGCATTTGCTGAGTCGGGCGGCTATGCTCGTACACGACTCGACACAGAATTTGAGGAGATGGAAAGGCGTTTTCTCCATACATCAACAGTACCGCGGGCACGGAAGATTGAATTCTGTGAGCTCATTGAAAAAGCGTGGACGGACCAAGGGCTGACATCTGTTTACCCGAAATTACTGCTAAAGATCCGGGCGCTTCGAACCAAACTACTTGCTAAGTAGGCACAGGACAGGCATGCCTGTTCGTCGTCAACAAGGGGCGCCCGCTCAATGATTAGAAGCCTCCATCAATATCTTAGTCATATCCGTATCGTTAGGGCTATCATTCACCTATTGAGACGTGAACAATCGGAATTGGTGACGCAGAAGCCTGATGGCGATGGCGTTCCTCCGCCTCCGCCCCCGGCTAGTCGCTCCCAGCCACTTCGCCAAAATGCCAGGCCAAAACATCCTATACCTGGGCAGGAGCAGGATGACACTATGTCGCCTGTAGATGCTGGCTTATCCAAGACCAAGTAGCTGTAGTTGAGAGATATTTGCCAGGCGAGATACGTCGATAGAAACTGTTATCGCGATTCAAGGACGATGACACTGGCTTACGCATCTTGCCATGTGTTCTGTAGACGCCCCACGCTGTTTTGGTCCAACCACACCGATAGATCTCGTTCCATTACACGTACATTTTTACCAATCCGTACATGCGGCAACTTTCCCTGCTGGACAAGGTAATACACTTCTCACCATTCGCGTAATCGCCGGAGGAAAGCCGAATTCCCTGGTAAGCTGCGGGCATGGCCACCGAACTGACGCTCACGACGGAACGGATAGACGACGTAGTCTTATTGATCCATATCATGTTGCGCTTGAGTCTGCCGGAGATCTTGGATCGCCAGCTGCCCCGGCATTGGCTGCAGAAGGGTCTGAGTTGGGGCTGGGTGGCGACGATTTGGCT
>JADYXS010000492.1 GCA_021772155.1 Candidatus Obscuribacter sp. | reverse complement strand
CTCCCAGGATCGGCAAGGACAGCCACGGTCAGAGGACGTTGCGGCCCTGGCAGCAGAACAGAAGATGCTACTACAGCTGCAATCAGAGCCGGCGGGACGCCAGCGCTCTCCCAGGATCGGCAAGGACAGCCACGGTCAGAGGACGTTGCGGCCCTGGCAGCAGAACAGAGGATGCTACTACAGCTGCAATCAGAGCCGGCGGGACGCCAGCGCTCCCAGGATCGGCAAGGACAGCCACGGTCAGAGGACTCAGTTCGCCTAAGTGATCGGCATTAGGCGTCCCACCGCTGTGATGTAGATGCCATGCAAGGGCCGGGCGCGACGCGCCCCCACATCGGAGCTGGAGAAAGAAAACGGTTTCGCGACGAGATGGTAAACTCTCCTGTTGTTCAACAGGAGTGCTGCCAATGCTGAAATCTGAAGCAGAGCAAATGATCCGTCGAACGCTGGAGGAATCCGGCGGCGCAGAGATGACCGACGAACAGGTCGCGCTCATGGCGCAGATCATCATGAAAATTGCCGGTCGCATGATTGAAGAGGCATTCTCTTCCTCTGCACAGAGACAAAATTCCGGCGGCAAACCAAACTTCTTTACAAGCTAACGAGATTAAAATGACTACCACTATGACCAAGACTGTTCTTGAGCAAGCGCGCGAGTTGCAGAACGAGATTGTAGAGACGCGCCGCCAAATTCACATGCATCCTGAACTGAGCTTTCAAGAGCATGAGACGAGCAAATTGGCAGCTGCGCGCTTACAAGGCCTTGGATATGCAGTAACCAGCGGCATTGCTGGTACCGGCATTTACGCCGATCGAGGCACCGGAAAGACAGTCGCCATCCGCGCCGACATGGATGCACTACCGGTTTTAGAAAAAAGCACGGCCTCTTACAGATCAAAGATCGACGGCGTGATGCACGCCTGTGGCCACGACGCCCATGTCTCATGCGCACTGGCAACGGCAAAGATACTTTCCAGAGAAAGCTTGACCGGTCGCATTCGCATGATCATGCAACCGGCTGAAGAAGATGTAGACGCAGAAGGCAAATCCGGCGCGCGAAAAATGATCGAGCAAGGCGCTATGGAAGGCGTGTCAGCGGTTATCGGACTGCACATGGATGCCTCAATTCCGGCCGGAAAAGTAGCAATTCAGCCAGGTCCCGTGATGGCAGCAGCTGATGGCTTTCGTATCATCATCCACGGCAAAGGCGGTCATGGAGCCTATCCTGAAGCCACTATCGATGCGGTTGTATTGGCTTCGCACGTAATCCAAGCAGTGCAGCAAATAGTGTCAAGACGAATTGCCGCTGTGGACCCGGCAGTAGTTACACTCGGGTCAATTCACAGCGAGAGCACCAGAGGCAATGTAATATCCGAGCGCGTCGAACTTCTCGGCACCATTCGCAGCTTCAATGAGTCGGTGCGCGAGAAATTGATCGAAGAAGTACACCGCGCTTGTTCGGTTGCACGCGCGCTGGGCGGCGATTTCGAAGCAGACTTCGAAATGGGTTATCCAGCGACAGTAAACGACCCTGCCGTCACACAGGTTTTGCGCGACACCGCCTGTGAACTGATTGGCGAAGAAAATGTCATTACCATTTCGCCGAAGACATGGGCAGAAGATTTCTCCATGCTCGCTCAAGCCGCACCGGGAGCCTTCATGTTCCTCGGTTGCGAGATAGAAGGAGATCGCCGCGCGCATCATAGCCCCACATTCGATATCAACGAGTCCGGCTTGTATTTGGGCACAGCAATTCTTGCAGAGACAGCGCGGAGACTACTTTCCCGCTGATGAATCCGCATCTCTCAGAGCTGCAACCATACCCGTTTGAGAAGCTGGCTAAGTTGAAAACCGGCTTAGAGCCACCTGCGCACTTGCGGCCGATTGCTCTTTCCATCGGCGAACCGCAGCATCCGGCACCAGCATTTGTGAAAGCAGAACTTGCAGCCAGGCTCGATGGCCTTTCAAAATATCCAACAACGAACGGTTCTCTAGAGTTCCGCTGCGCTATCGCCGATTGGCTCGCGAACCGTTTTCACGTCGACCGCGATACTATCGATCCGGAGCGCAACGTGCTTCCGGTCAATGGCACGCGCGAAGCTCTATTTGCCTTTACGCAATGCATCATTGACCCAAAGCCGGATGCACTGGTTGTGATGCCAAATCCGTTCTATCAAATCTATGAAGGCTCAGCGCTTTTAGCCGGAGCAACGCCCTATTTGGTTAACGCCACCGAAGAGAACGGTTTCGTACCGGACTTTGATGCCGTGCCGGAGGACGTGTGGAAACGCTGCCAACTATTGTTTGTCTGCAGTCCAGGAAATCCCACCGGAGCGGTTCTAAATCACCGCGTACTGAAGAACCTGATAGAAAAGGCTCAGAAATACAACTTTGTCATCGCCTCGGACGAATGTTATTCAGAAATCTATTTCGATGAAATGAAGCCGCCATCTGGGTTACTGGAAGTTGCAGCAGAAGCATCACCAGGGCAGTTTTCCAACTGCATTGTCTTTCACAGCCTGTCCAAACGCTCTAGCCTTCCAGGGATGCGCAGCGGCTTCGTTGCCGGAGACAGTCACTTGATAGAGAAGTTCTGGCTCTACCGCACGTACCACGGATGTGCCATGTCGCCTCCGGTTCAAGCTGCTAGCATCAAAGCCTGGCAGGATGAGGAACACGTGCTGGCCAATCGCGACCTCTATCGACAAAAATTCGATGAAGTGCTTAAAGTGTTGCAGCCAGTAATGAACGTTCGCCGCCCAGACGCGGGCTTTTACCTCTGGCCGGAAACACCGATAGATGACCAAGAATTTGCCCGCGATCTTTTCAGTTGCTACAATCTCACCGTCCTTCCTGGCTCGTACCTATCACGAGAAGCCCACGGCATCAATCCTGGAACCAATCGTATCCGTATGGCTCTGGTGGCGTCAATCGATGAATGCATTGAAGCGGCACAGAGACTGCACCAATTCCTGATGGAGATAAAATCCAAATGACCGAAGCTGCAAGTACCGCCATTGAGCAAAGCGAGGCCCGGCACACTATCGAACAGGCGTTCGAGAATCGCGCTCAAATTTCGCCAACCAACGCGGATCCAAACATCCGTTCGGCTGTGCAACAAGTCCTCAGCCACCTCGATGCTGGCACCTTGCGTGTCGCTGAAAAAACAGCAGGCGCATGGGTAGTCAACCAATGGGTCAAGAAAGCAGTGCTCCTGTCATTCCGACTGGAAGACAACAGCGTTATGCCAGCTGGCTACACTAACTTTTACGATAAAGTTCCAACTCGCTTTGCACAATACGATGCCCAGCAATTCAAAGAAAGCGGTGTTCGCATCGTGCCACCAGCAGCAGTGCGACGCGGCAGTTACATTGCCTCAGATGTAATCATCATGCCCTCCTTTATCAACATCGGGGCATATGTAGATAGCGGTACCATGATTGACACCTGGGCCACGGTCGGCTCCTGTGCTCAAGTTGGGAAAAATGTCCACATTTCCGGAGGTGCTGGTTTGGGAGGTGTGCTCGAACCATTGCAAGCAAGTCCCACCATCATCGAAGACAATTGCTTCATTGGCGCGCGGTCTGAAATCGTCGAGGGCGTTATCGTTGAAGAAGGTTCGGTAATCTCCATGGGCGTCTTCATCGGTCAAAGCACAAAGATACTCAATCGCATGACCGGCGAAATCACCTATGGACGCATCCCGGCTGGGTCTGTTGTGGTGGCCGGCAATCTGCCATCGAAGGACGGCACCTATAGCCTTTACTGCGCTGTGATAGTTAAACAGGTCGATGAAAAAACTCGCGGAAAAGTTTCCCTGAACGAATTGCTCCGAGTAGGCGATGACTAACCAGGAACAGCAGGTATCAGCAACTGTCCAACTGGCAATTGAGCTAATTGGTCGCCGTTCGATAACGCCTGATGATGCCGGATGCCAGGCTGCCATTGCTGAAAAATTAGAAGCGCTAGGTTTCACAATCGAGCCTATGCACTTCGGCGAAGTGAATAATCTTTGGGCGCGTCGAGGCACTCAGGGACCACTGTTCGTCTTCGCCGGGCACACGGATGTCGTGCCTCCAGGTAATGAAGAAGACTGGACGTTTCCTCCTTTTTCACCGACGCTCCACGAAGGCAAACTCTATGGTCGCGGCACTGCGGACATGAAGTGCGCCATTTCCTCAATGCTTACTGCAGTTGAGCGCTTCATTGACAAAAATCCGACCGCAAATGGCTCGCTTGGTTTTCTCATAACCAGTGACGAGGAAGGCATTGCTGCCGATGGCACGGTTCGTGTAATTGAGGCGCTGCAGGCACGCGGGGAAAAGATCGATTACTGCATCGTCGGCGAATCAACGAGCTCTGATACCGTATGCGATACCATGAAAAATGGACGACGCGGGACTCTCACTGCCAAACTTACTGTAAAAGGCATTCAAGGCCATGTGGCATACCCGGACCGTGCGATTAACCCAATTCATCAAAGCGCTGCAGCAATAGCGGAATTGTGCGAGCAGCAGTGGGATCAAGGAAACGAATTCTTTTCTCCGACCACCATGCAATTTTCCAACGTCCATTCTGGCAGCGGCGCTGACAATGTTATACCCGGCTCCTTGGCAGCCGTATTTAACTTTCGATTTTCCAGTGCCTTGACAGATGAATACTTGCGCAATCAAGTAGGTGCAATCTTCGATAAGCACAGTCTGGACTACGTCATAGAATGGAGACTTGGTGGGCGCCCTTTCCTGACACAGCCAGGCACACTGACCGATGCCGTGCGGGCGGCAGTGAAAGAGGTTGTCAACACGGATTGTCAATTATCCACTACTGGTGGCACATCAGATGCTCGATTTATCGCTCCGACCGGCGCCCAGGTAATTGAACTTGGGCTTGTCAACGAGACCATTCACAAAGTCGATGAGCACGTTTATGCCAATGACGTCGACACGCTAGCAGCGGTTTACGAGCGCATTTTAGAAAAATTGCTTCTCCTTTAACGAAGATAAATCAAACTTGCTTGCGTTTGGAGGATTGGTGCCACTATGGTCAGGCGTTCTTCTGTTACGCCAATTTTCGCCTGAGTTTCTTTCACTCCCAACCCTATAGCCCCGCTAACGTCGCAAGCACTACTGACTCCGTCAGCAAGATTCTTGTGGCGTTGATGTTTGGCTTGTTGGAAGTGATGCAGGTGAGAGCTAGTGCTTTGTTCTTGGCATGCACGAAGAATTCAGCTGTTCCGTCCTGCTCAGTGCAGGAAGATTGGAGAACAATCATGTTAAGTGCCATCGTGTTCACCGTCCTCTTCGGACTCGTCTGGGGTTGCCTCTGGGGCGCTCTGGAAGCGCTGTTCATCATCAAGGGCTTTCTCGATAGCCCCCAACCCATCACCCAAATCATCCGCGGCTTCCTCTGCATGCTCATCTCGAGCTTCGCAACCGGCTTGCTCCTCGGCGGAGGTGGTGGTGGAATTTTGACTATCTTCGTTGCCATCGTGGTATCGATTTACGCGCGCCCTTGGGTCATTTCCAAGTGGCAATCGTAAGCAACGCTCGGCGTCGCCCGGGTTTTGCAAAGTAAAAGGGGGGCACCACCCGTGTGGGTGGTGCCCTACCTTTTTCAGGAAATTCAAACCAACCAACGATATGCCTACAGAATTCATTGCCATAGCTGCCATCGTCGCGGCAGTCGCCTGCCTGATCTTCCACATCCGCTTTGACTTAGCCATCCGCAGGCTCTACCCTGCTTCTAAGGTCAGCGCAGAAGCCTGTAAGGCAGCAGTTTCCCAATACCGGAAGCTCGACCGCTATAGAATGGGCACCGCTTGTGGTGTCATCGCCAGCTTTGCCATCTGCGGCATTCTCTGGAGTGTGCCAGGCCTTAGTGCACTTTGGAGTGGATCAACGGAGATCTTAGTGAAGTTGACAGCTTCCGCTATCTTCCTTTCCACCTTTGTCATCGTCGAGCGGCATAACTATCATCGAGATTGCCGATAGCCAGACCGGAAGAAGGGAGCCAGCTTGGGATTGCGCAGGGTTCTATCCCCTCTGCAATTACTTTGGTGGTGTCCTTTCTTTTTATTGATTTTTTACTATACTTTATGGTGGACACCTAGACGCGCGGCTACCTCAGGGCGGGCAGGATTCCCTCGCTCCCGAAAAAATAGACACTGGTTCTTATCGCGCTGCTACTTATGGACATGCTTTTCCATTTCCGCAAGTTTCAATCTAAGCTGTTTGCTTTCGTTTGTCTTCTCCAAGAAAAGCTCGTCTCGGCGAAGCAAAACCTGCTTGCCGAACCTCAGAAACTCCTTGGTTTTACCTGTTGCCTTATAGAGCCGCAATTGTGTAAAAGCACCAGCATAGTACGAGGGATCGTAAATCTGCTTGCCTAACGACTTGGTAATTTCGTCCATCATGGCGATTGCCTGCGCCAAGCGCCCCTGTTCTATCAGCGCCTCAACCAATTCACAGCGAAAGGTAAGCAACACATAGGACGGCGAGGAAGATTCAGCGCCTAGCCGAATAGCTTTGCGGAAATATTGTTCCGCTACAACTGGCTCCCCATGCCACTTGTAATTTTCCCCGATGACACATGCGATAGCAGCGCGATACGCATTTGTGTCGGCGCCTTCGTAGGCGAAAGTCAAATATTTCTTGGCTTTCTCGAACTGACGACGATCTTTGTAAGCTTCGCCCACTCGAGAAGCTACTTTCCACAACCCGAACTCCTTCCCCAGCTTTTTATGCGCGCCTACTTGCAGCGCTTTTTCACCAATGAGCAATGCTTCAGTAACTCTTTTATTTTGCAACAGACAAAACATGATATCGTCGGGGAATGTCGCACATTCTGGCATGCCAAACAGCTTGTCGCCAAGCTTCTTGTACACTCGCTGATAGCATTCCACTGCTGCATCGAATTCTCCATCCTTGCGCCTGATAGCACCAAGCTGACAATAAAGCCTGGCATACTGCGAATCGGACAGTGATCCATCAACGCCGGCTGCTAACATCAGAAAAGTTTCTGATAGGTCCAATCGCCCAAGTTGATTCGTTGCCCCGGCCGTATCAATCCACGCCTCAGGTTTCATCGGGTGTCCAACCGGAAGCGAATTTGTAACCTCTTGGAACACGTGGAAGGCTTCGCGAACTTGTCCATCACTCAGCAATAACCTCCCATGCGTCAAACGCACCAGGGCATAGCGTGGATCGTTAACCAGATTCATCTTCTCCAACAATGCCAGCAGCCGTTCATTGATTGCAAACACTTTCTCGGCGCGATGGTTTCGCTCACAAAACTTCAGATATCGCTGTAATGCTTTCAGCTGGAAATCGTTATACAGACTGGCTCGTGCGGCAATATCTGCAGCCTTGTTGTAAACAACATCAGCTTCTTCCGGCAGACCAGACTTCTCAAACTCAGCAGCAACAGTTAGCAGCTTGTCCAATTTGGAAACAAGAATGGGCTCGCTGGTATTAGCCTCCACCTGCAGTTTCTGGCGATACGAAAACACGGCATCTCGGTCCTTTAAGCCATTCTTGTTCGATTCATCTAACAACTTGTTTATCTGCTCTAAAACTACGCACGCATCCTGCACATTGTTCATGCGACAATATGCGCGGCCGAGTCCAAAGTAAATACGCGCCTTGGTTCTGGCATCGACTTGACTCAAAAATGGCAGTGCATCGTCCATGTAGACTCGCTCTGCTTCTCGAAAGTTACCTCGAGAGTCTATGATCTTGCTAGCCAGGTCATCTGCAGAATTCAGTACTTCTTTGCTAGGTGCACCGGACGTCTTCTTCCAAACGAGATGTAGCCGGGCTTTATCAACTTCAGTCATACAAAGCGGAACTGCCACTGCCATAGCTGCAACTGCCACCAACGCTAACGGAAGTATTGCAGCACCCTTCTTTGAGCCAAGTTGCAGTTGCTCCAGCCGATTCGCCGAAGACGTTTTTTGAAAACTTGGCTTGTTTAATGCCACCAAAGCATCGCGGAAAGCTGTGATGTCTTGAAAGCGATCCTTTGCAGACTCCGCAGTTGCCTTTTCAACTATCCAACGCACAGATTCCGGCACAACACCGTCCTTCTCCAGCGCCTCAAAAAACATGTATCCAACTGCATAGATGTCCGATCTCGCGTCTATTTGCAGCCCCAACTTCTGCTCAGGGCTCATATACAGCAACGTGCCCAGAACCTCTCCAGCCTGAGTCAAATGCTGTTGATCGCAGCCAAGGAGAGAGAACTTGGCTGTGCCAAAGTCCACAATCTTCACCTGTTCCTGGCCTTGAGCGCCCTCGATGATAACGATATTGCTCGGTTTCAGGTCGCGATGAATCACACCGCGCTCATGAGCGTGTGCAAGTCCATCGGATATCTGCTCAAACAGTCGAATCGTTCGTTGAAAATTGAGTGGCTTCTCTCTTTGAAGTATCGTCGCCAGATTCGACCCGCTTAGAAACTCCAGCACCAAGTACGGTTGCCCGATCGGTGATACGCCTACGCTGTGGATGGCGTTCACATTCGGGTGTTGAAGCCGACTGGCGGCCTGAGCTTCCCTACGAAAACGCTGGACGTTGACAACCTCCGACAGATAATCGGCTTTAAGAACCTTGATCGCCACAAAACGCTCAAGCACTTTGTGCCGAGCTTTATAAACAAGGCTCATTCCGCCTTGACCGATGAATTCGACTATTTCAATTCCATCCAGCAGCGGCCCGATGAGCGGGTCCGCTTCGATCAGCAATTTTCCGTCAGCCGGACAGTTGACAACTTCCGGCGCAAACGACTGTCCACATGCGGGACAGAGCTTTGCTTTACCAATTGCGCGACCGTGCTGCGTCATTATCCAGTTATGTACCCGAATTACTAGTGCGCGATGCCTGTGTGCGAGCTGCACCAAGCATCAAGGCGAACTTGTTCATGACATCCAGAAATTGAGGAAAAAGGCTGTCTTCTACGGTTGCGTCCGCTAGTCCGGTTCTCGTAGGCTCAGTTCATCATCTTTCCTTTATTTTTTGGAATCTCTTCGCTCTAACGCACAGACCCCAATAACTCCCGGCGCTTCCTACAGGTTCTTTCGAACTGTGTGAGGTGCCACCAATCCGTGGCGGTTGCCACTTTCACGCTTGAGGTAAGGAATTACTCCGCCCTCGGCACTTAACCAGGACCTCCGCTCGAGGCCCAGGGGGTATCACCATGACAAGCAAATTCATCCGCGCCCTCGCGTTGTTCGCGGTGGCCCTGTTCGTTTCCGCTCATACATTCACTGCCGTGGGCATCGTCGATGCAAGCCAGCTCCTGCAATTGGCAGGCGACGTTTCTGGGACCACTGCCGCCGCGCAAACTCCTGAGGAGTTCTATCGCACCGTCTGGCAGTCGGCCAAGGATAACTTCCTCTGGCAGGACCGCATGAAGGACTGGGACAAGTGGGAGCATAAGTTCGATGGAAAGCTCAAAACGCATAGCGACGCTGAGCGAGCCATCAACCAAATGCTTGGATCCTTGAAGGACCACTACACGTACTACAAGGACCCGACTGTTACGGCCGCTCGTGGCGCTGCTGCAGAAGCCAAGAACGTTGTCACGTACAAGATGCTGCCCGATGACATCGGCTACATCAAAATCCGCACCTTCGGTTCGGTGCATACCTCTGACGAAGTGGAAGCTGCGCTGAAGGCAATGCCTAAAGCCAAAGCGTTCATCATCGACCTCCGTGATAACGGTGGTGGCTTCGTTTGGCAGGCTTTCCGGGTGTTTTCACTGTTCGCTGACAAGGGCGTTTTTACCAAGCTCACCGGTATGTACGGCGGGTCTGCGTATAAGGAAACGCTGGAATTGACAGCAACGGAGATGCTGGACATCGAAAACGGCACCACCAAGACGCACACTCGTCCGACGAACAACACTGGCACCAAACCGGTAGTGATACTGGTCAACGGTGACTCTGCTTCGGCGTCCGAGATGCTGACCGGCGCGTTGAGAGACAACGCCCGAGCAAAAGTCGTCGGCACCCAGACTTTCGGTAAGGGTATCGCTCAGATCACGGTGAACTTGGACCGAAAAGCCTCGGTACAAATCACTTTCGCTCAGTACTACTTCCCGGGCGGCGGTTCGATCCACGGCGTCGGAATCAAACCCGACAAAGCGGTGAACGCCAGCACGTCTGGAGACGCGCAGCTTACGGAAGCCGTGAAGATGGCTAAGGAAGAGCTTACGAAATGAGCGCCTTGTCCGACCGACAGACCTGGCAACTCTGCGCCCAGAGGAAGCGTCTGCGTGCATTGTTGATTGCCGGTGCAAGTCTCTTACCAGCTTGCAGTTGCCATTCGCTTAGCTAAACTCCATCTTTGTGGAGTTTAGCTTTTTTTCCGGCACATCTATTATCGCTCCTAGTATCTAAGTCCCATATACTATCTGTTTTAGTTTCTAGTTACGTGATAGACTGAATTCGTGAGTCAACGGTTACCAGAAGATATGCGCAGACTTGCCCGAACCTTAATGGCGGGCGAGCAGGTTGTTTTCATGGAAAAGCCGGACACAAAATGTTTGCTTACCTATGAAGCAATTCTGGGAGCCGGCGGCTTCGTCGTTCTTTTCCTGTTCGTAACCATGTTTTCGGATCTGCCAATTAACATGAAGACGTCCATGGCAGTCGTCTTTTCACTTTTATCGGCAGGCATTTTACACTTTACAATTGGGACCTGCACTTATGTGGTGACCGATCAACGGCTACTGATAATCAACGACCTGAATTCCGAACTTAAGGATTCATGCGCTCTGGAAGACATAACGATTATCAAACGACTAGGCTTTGGGAACTCTCTGATTGTAGAGCGCAACAGTGGCGCGCCCATGCGACTCTTCGCTCTCAAGAACAGAAATGAAGCTGAGCAAGCGATCGTCGGTTCTTAGAAGCAAGCCAAGATGGTATAAATGCGCTGTGCCACACAGGCAAGGCACAGCCCTACGGCGCAGGAAATATCATGGCTACTTCGATCGAATCGGCAACGCGTTACTTCGGAATTCCCGATGAATTCTCGTCCCAAGAAAATTCGCGGGTAGCAATCGTACCCGTTCCATATGAGGCAACCGTCAGCTACGGGCTCGGCACCAGCACGGGTCCAGCAGCCGTTCTTGAAGCGAGTCAGCAAGTAGAGCTGTTCGACGACGAACTATGGGTTGAGCCCTACAAGGTCGGAATCCATACCGCCGATGCTGTGCACATGGACACTGTCACAGGTGAAACCGAGGATCCATTTTACGAATTGAAGTCGGCTATCACGCTCCTGATCGAATTCAACAAGTTCCCGATAATCATCGGAGGCGAACACTCGCTCACGTTAGGGGCAGTCAAAGCTTGTATCGACAAATATCCCGATCTCTCCATTCTACAAATTGATGCCCATGCAGATTGCCGAGATTCGTATGAAGGCAATCCCTACAGTCACGCATCAGTGGCCTATCACCTCTACAAGACGCTGCCGCAGCCGCTAATAACTCAGGTTGGCATCCGCAACATAAGCAGCGGCGAAGTCCAATGGATGGAGCAAGAAAAGCCACGCATCAACATCTTCTGGGCACGCCACCAGGACAAGTGGAACTTCCAGGAAATCATCAACACTTTGTCAGACAACGTCTATTTGACCATCGACATCGATGGATTAGACTCAGGAATCATGCCATCCACAGGAACTCCTGAACCCGGTGGCATGACGTGGTATCAGTTGATGGAACTGATAAAACAGTTGTGCATCAAGAAAAATGT
>JADYXS010000491.1 GCA_021772155.1 Candidatus Obscuribacter sp. | reverse complement strand
CTCTTCAAGAGATCGCGACCTTGCTTGGCGACAGAATAAGCCGAAGACCAGCGAGCTTCCGTGCGATGTTGACGAGCGAGATCCAGTTTCTGCCGAGCATCGAAAAGGTATCCCGAGTCGTAGGTCCTGGTGCTCTCGCCGCCCTTTTCCACCATCTCCTCGAGCTGCTCGATCAGTCCGTTCGTCAGAACGCGTTGCAGCCAGGCCATCAGAAAAATCGCGCCGACGCAGCCGGCAGGAATCAACAACCAGTACATGTCCGTTCTCCAAGTTAGAGAGTGTGAATTACAAACCTTCGCCAATGTTCAATTGCCGCACTCAACCCTAACCAAACACATCTCCGTGAGCATTCACCGCCACAGTAAGGGCGAGTCGAATTGCTGTTGTAGGAGATGCGCAGATTGCTAGAGGGAAGAGTACCGGTGATTAATGAAAAGAGGGAAGTGATCAGATCCTAGGTTATCAATCGGCATAAACATAGAAAGATCTGATCCACTCGCATTAGATTACTAATGGCAAACGGGGAATCTTACGAATCACGCTCGTTTCTAATGGTGACTGAGCTCGCGTTAGCGACGGTTGAACGTTCGACAACACTGCTGCACCAAATTTATCACAACGAATTTTCCTTGATACTGAAATGCCCAGCCAGTGCAAGATACACCACCGCGAAAAGTCTCGGCAGGTTCAGACGAATTGACAAATATGTCAATTGACCCTAGCCCGGCGTGTGGCCTCGACAAAAGTCAAACCCCTACGAAGATCGCTATCACGCAGGAAAATCATTGATTTCTTTACGCTTATTTGCATCTCTATAGTAGATTATTCTCAAACGAGAAGACAGAAGAAAAGCCATCAACGTGACTCTTCCCTCTGTCTTCTTCGCACTTTGACCTACTAACTCAAAGTGCTCGCTGCCCTAACCATACTGCCGGTTGCTTACGGGCGCTTGTGCCGTGGCTTCATCTGGTAAGTGGCATCTTGCTGACTCTTATGCAGCTCTTGCAGAGTCACCCAACCATCTTCGTCTTCGCCATTCTGATTGTCGATGAAGACCCAACACTGACCGTTGGCAGCCACGAAAACGTCGTGAATAGTCTGGACATGCTGCCCGGCCAACGTTGGAACACCCAACGGCAGGTTGCCGTCTTGCTTGTACTTTAGCAAGCGCGCCGCATCCGGCAGATCGAACACCCACGGTTTATTGGTCACCTGGTATGGTGCGTCAATGTAAGGCATTTTATAGCCAAGCACCATTTCGGAAATGGTGACTACGTCAGTTGGCGTGACATTAGGATTATCGCAAGGCTTTCCGAGGCTATTGAGAACTGCCTGTCCCTTGCCGTCGACGAGCTTGTCTTCCGACTCCTTAATGCGCACTGTGACCAGTCCATACTTAGGGTCGTTGTATTGCTCCGTGCGATACGTTTGCGGACCGAGAATGTACTGATAGTCTTTTCCCACCACCGTGCCGGAAGGCTTGCATCGCCCCGTCTGGTAAAACCCATTAACAAGCGTATGCTGAATAAACTGACTGGCGCGACAGCGTTTATTGTCATTTGGCTTGTTGATATCAAACGCCTTTTCATCCTCTCCAGGCAACAATCCCTTTTCCGGCACCACGATGGATTCACCGGCCTTGGTTTTGTATGTTCGGCAATCGGCAACTTGAGCGATCAAATCCGCGTAAACATCGGGATGCCGCGCAGCCAAATACACTTCAACAGTGGTGACATTGCAGGTCGGATGATAACCCTGCGTGATTTCAGTTGGCTTAGCCAAATTGTGCAACGTCTCTTCAACCAGCTTATTGCGCTCGGACTTGTCGCAAAATGCCTTGGCGTTTTTGTTTTCCAGCAGCCCCTGCAGCGCCTTGTAGGTGTCCCGAATCTGGTCATCTTTCAACGAATATCTGGATTTGTGCGCATCCAGCTCATCACAGTACTTTTTCATCCGCACCATATCCAATCCGGCGGCTTTTGCAGCCTTGTCAAAATCATCGCGAGCCTGTTTCCACCCGTTGCCGGCGGCCGGTGCCGCGCTGTTAGGCGTCGCTTGCGGCGCCGCCTTCTCTACTGAGCCGTCTGCAAAAACCTCAGCGCTAAATGCGCAGAACGCCATTGCCAGAACAACAATGCTGAAGACCCAATTTATTTTCATATGTGAACTCTAAGAATGCTGCTTCGAATTGCAGCTACGAATCGCTTTCTGAAGGCGTGCGACTGACGCCTGTTCGCACAGATTGTGCGACAAACCTTTCTTGTCCGCTTTCGCGGCGGACTATTTTTATACTTTGTAGACCCGCACCAAGAACCCTATCGGTGAACCCAGCGACGCAGCTAACCAAGACAGTTCATTCAACACACAACAAGAATCAAACCAAGACAATTGCCCAACCCGACACCAACATTTTCAGTGCAGAAATCATGAATGAGCGCGTTGTGCAAACTGGGTTGTTGTTGTTAGAAATTCCCGCGCGGAAAAGAGAGTCCAAAAGTATTTGTAGACTAGCAAATGGCGCCGCCAACGTTCAAATCGCACAACCAGTGGGCTTGTCAACCAATCCGTTACTACACGCCCGCTGCCATCGCCACGGAGGAATAAGCTAGACGCTTTGCAGCAAGGCACTTCACATCGACGAAGCAATTGACATCGGCACCGACAATTGCACAGCTATCCGACTACACATCTCACAGCTAGCGATTCTTTACTTCATCGCAGAGAACTGCGCCGCTACAATCGAACATGTGCGCGCCCGCAAGCATCCGGGTTTCATTGTGGTTGGCCTGCCTTTCCTGAGCCCACCCTACGAGTTGAACTATTTACTATTACCCGTAGTATATCAACGGAACCTGAATTAGTCACGGAAGGAGTTAAACCATCCCTTGAGTCTGTCGAAACGGGCAGCCCAGCAGCGTTGACAGAAAGAGAGAGATGGATCAGGTTTAACGCAAAAACTCAGTTGTAGCAATAGAAAACAGCCCTCAATTGGCTCAGAATGCGAACTTACGAAGGTACGAATTCGAGT
>JADYXS010000490.1 GCA_021772155.1 Candidatus Obscuribacter sp. | reverse complement strand
CCTTTACTGTATTCAGATGAGCAAGACACAAGCTTCCCTTAATGCGCGAATATCCGGAAAAGCAACCGCGGTCCCCTTTACGAAGATGCAGGGGCTGGGGAACGATTTTGTATTCGTGGATGAGCGCGACCTACAATCGGCAGTTGTCAGTACCGGATCCGCCTTAGGCACTCCTGTGTACGCGCAACTTGCCAAGCGGGTTTGCGACCGACAATTTGGTATTGGCGCCGATGGATTGATTGTAGTTGGCGCGCCGGAACGGACGGATTGCCAATTGGGTTGGCTCTATTTCAACGCAGATGGCTCAAGCTCAGCAATGTGCGGCAACGGCCTGCGATGCCTCGGCTACTGGGCGGTTCACTATCAATATGTATCGCAGCGCGAGTTCCGAGTTGATACACGGGTGGGTTCGGTTCCTGTGACCGTTACAGACGAAGACCACATCACAACGCTTATCGGCAAGCCTGTTCTCAGCAGCGCAGGTATTCCCGTTGGGGGACCGCCCCGCGACCGAGTCCTTAAAGAGCGTGTTGAGCTGGCCGGTCACAAGTACGACATTACATGTGTAAGTGTTGGCAATCCTCACTGCATACTTTTCGACAGCGGTTTAACTCGTGAGGAAGCTGCTCGCCGTGCGCCACTCATTCAAGCGGATCCTTTCTTTCCGGAAGGTGTAAATCTCGAGTTTGTGGAAGTGGCGGACAAGACCCACGCCGACGTTTTTGTTTGGGAGCGCGGATGCGGGCCGACCCTCGCCTGTGCTAGCGGCGCGGCAGCGGTACTTGTTGCCGGTGTACTTGAGGGGCGTCTTGAACGAACCGCCAAGATTCGCTTGCCTGGCGGACTTCTGACCGTCACCTGGGATCAGTTCAGCGACCGCGTTTTGATCACCGGACCAGCGCGTATTTCTTACGAAGGATATTTTGATGTGGCGCTCTACATGGGAGAGGGCGGCAATCAATGAACGACCAACCAGAAGAGAAGCGTCAAGACTGGATCCGAGGACGGCGTGAAAAGCGCAAGCTCGCTAGGATGGCGCGCACGCGTAGACAAATTTTGCGCTATACATTGCTGCTTGTTATGGTGGCGCTCGGCATTTGCGGATTCAGCCAGCTTCGTTGGTCTATCAACAATTTGGAAAATGACGTTTGGATTCAAGGCAACAAGGTTGTCTCTGACGAGCAGGTGCGCGACGCGCTGAAAGGCACCTTGCATCGAGCTGTGTACCGGCTTGATCCGGCTAAGTTGAGTGCCGATGTGTGCAAGCTTCCAGCGGTTCGTCACGCATTTGTGCGGCGCTACATTTTGCCCAGACCGCACATTCGTGTCGAAGTACTTGAGGAATTCCCATGGGCGACGTATAGCTCAAGCCCAGAAGCCGCTCCGGAAGGCGTTATTGCGGAGACTGGTCGATTTATTCCACTGGACCGATTTCCATCAGTTGTGCAACCGCCATTCCGCGTCTGCGGAGATAAGGCCCTTAAGCTTGCTGCCAGTGAGATTTGGGAATGGGACAGCTGGGCGCGTTTGATTGAAGCACAGACCGGCCAACCGGTGATGCTGGTAGACCTGCGTGTTATGAGTGCTGTGCAAGCTTTTTCCGGTGGTTATGAGTTGCATCTTGGCTCTCTCGATTCCACGCTGAATCGCCGGTTGGGAAGACTTTCTTCCGTGATGCCCGTAGTTGCGAACTTGCGGGAAGATTTGAAATTTATCGATCTTTCTTTGGATTCGAACATACCGCTAAAGGTAGATAAGTCATCGGCGTCGTCAGCTCGACACGCCGATCACGATCTTACGCAACCGCCTGCCGAGACAGCCGATACCGGCACTCCGATGCCCATGTAGTCAGTTTCGGCGAGTGCTTCACCGGGCATCGAATCGAGTGGTATTGGTATGTTAAAACGGCCGTTAAAAGTAGTTTGAAGCCTAGAAATTTAGTGCGGTAAATTACAGTCGATTCTCGCAGGTCTTTGTTTATCCTCTTCTTGTCGCCTTTGTAGCGGACAGCTCAAGCGTGGAGACGATAGTCTGTCGTTCGAGTGGCGCGCTGATTATCGGAGTCGTCCTCATTTTCTAGCCTTTCTTTCTCCAGCGCTGGAATCAGTGGCAACAATTGTTTAATTTCTTCAATCAATTGCTCCGCGTTGAAGACAGGCATACTTACAAACGCATCCGCTCCCAGCTGTCGCCCGGCAACTTCAACTGAGTAGTTCAGCTTGACTCCTACAGGACCCGGCGCTAGAGCCAAAATCATAAACATCGTATCTTTATGAATTGGGTCCATTCTCAGCCGCTCCAGGAATTCAAACATCGATTCGTCCTCCAGGTATGCAGCGCATATGACTACGTCGGCATGGTCCTTGCCGTCTAGAAAAGCGAACGATTCCTGTATCGAGTGAGCGGCTACAACCGAGTGCCCTGCATCCTTGCAGGAGGCTTTTAACTGGTCTGTATGTTCCAGGGTATCCATTATCAAAATGCGGAAAGTATCTTTGGCGGACAGCTTGGCCTTTGGTGTTGCTGGCTCAACTTGAGGTTCTTCAGTCATTGTGCCTCCTGGTTCGATTTGTCAAAAGGGCAGTCGCTCGAAGTCAGTCAGATCTGTATTGACGGTCCATCTCAAAATAATTTCCCTGAATTCTTCAGGCGTGAATGGTTTGCTCAAATAATCATCGGTGCCTGCGGTGATGCATTGCTCACGATCTCCAACCATCGCATTTGCAGTCACGGCAATGATTGGTGTGCGCCGGCCGTTGTTGGCTTCAATTTCTCTGATAGCGCGGGTGGTGTCACAGCCATCCATATCCGGCATTCTCCAATCCATCAGAATAGCGTCATAATAACTGGCGCAAGACGTTGCTGCGCTTACAGCTTGTTCTCCGGATGAGACTATAAACACCTTAAATCCAAACTTCTCGCAAAGAATTCGCATGACCATCTGCTGAGTGCCGTCGTCTTCGACAATGAGAATTGATGGGTTGTAATTGCTTTGGACCATGATGCTTCTTCCGCCGGCGATACTTCGATTGTTTTTTACGCCATCAATCGTATTAGAGCATATCGCCACGCGAAGTGACGCCGCTTCTGCTGCCTCAGCCGCTACCGTCGCAGAAACGATGCTGCGAATTCTTGAGCTAAGCTTAGCGTTCCTCACGGTACGCAGAACTGATTCACGAAGCCATGGAGAGTTTGTTCGCCCTATCTCCGATTGGCTTAGCTTCATTCATCCAACGAACTAAACCGATAGCGCGCAGAAGTTGGATTCTAGGCCAGGATCAGGCGCATGGCCATCGACGCTAGGGGGGAGCAGCCTTTAGTTGGCGTTTTGCTTCTTCCCAAAGGTCATTCAATTCCTTCTTCGATAAGTCTTTCAACGGGCGTTCGGTGATTCGCTCCATTTCGCGGAACCGCATTCGGAATTTATCGATGGCAAGTAGTAGCGACTCCTCTGGATTCATCTTTTGCCAGCGGGCAATATTCACGAGCGTGAAAAGCACATCGCCCAGCTCCAGCTCTATGTCTTTGCGGCGCACTTCCGGTTCAGGGCGCGAGAGTTCAACGTGCAGCTCTTCGACTTCGCTTAGTAGTTTTTCCCAAACGTGCTCCGGGTTATCCCACTCAAACCCGACGGTCACAGCCTTCTCGGAAACTTTCAGGGCCTTCAATAATGCCGGCAAAGTGTTCGGCACCTTGTCTACGATAGACTTTTCTTTCTCGCCCTTTTGCTGCGATTCTTGCTCTTTGATTTCTTCCCATTTTTGCAAGACTTCGTTTGAAGTCTTCGCGTCGCCGTTGCCAAAGACATGCGGATGGCGATGGATCATCTTCTGATTGATGCTTTCGGCCACGTCTTGAAACGTGAAATGCCCGTTGTCTTGCGCCACTTGAGCATTTAAAACAATCTGCAACAGCAAATCACCTAGCTCTTCTTTCAGCTTCTGTGGGTCTTCAGCGTGAACGGCTTCCAAGACTTCGTAGGTCTCTTCCAGAAGATAACGTGCAAGGCTCCGATGATCTTGCTCCCTGTCCCAAGGACATCCGTCCGGCGCGCGCAGGCGGGCTATGGTGGCAACGAATTGGTCTATCGGAGTGGTCATTTGCAAGAGGCTAACATGCCGTCCTGCTGTTTACAATCAGCCGATTCAGCCGTCTTAGTCGACATTTGCAGTACACAGGTGGTTAAATGTATAGACTGTGCTTGTTCCCGGCACACTTATGAGGTTGGCAAAATCGTGGACGTTTGTGTTATCGGAGCAGGATATGTTGGTCTGGTCACAAGCTGTTGCTTGGCGTATCTCGGCAACCATATAACTGTAGTCGAATCAAATGCGGACCGGCTGAATCACTTGAAGGAAGGGCGTGTCCCGTTCTTTGAGCCGGGCCTCTCCGAGATGTTGCAACAACTCACAAGTTCAGGGCTTATTGAATTTACATCGAGCATCGAAGCAGGTGTCAAGAAATCAGATGTCATTTTTGTTGCTGTGGGAACACCGTCCATGCCTGGTGGAGAACCGGATCTTTCACAGGTGGTCACCGTTGCCAAGGCTATTGGCGGAGCACTTGACACTTCCAGGCCACGGCTGATTGTCAATAAGTCTACTGTGCCTGTAGGTTCAGGCAACTGGGTGGAAATGCTTGTGAAACAGGGCATTCAAGCATTGCAGGCTGTTGCCGCGCGATCCTCCCGTGCCGATGCGCCGGTGTTTTCGGTTGCGAGCAATCCGGAATTCCTTAGAGAAGGCACAGCGATCTTCGACACCTTCTACCCGGATCGCATCGTAGTTGGTACCACCGATGATCTGGCGGCGCAATTGATGCGCACGCTCTATAAGCCAATCATCAATCAAACATTCGAACCGCCACAAGGTACTCCGCGCCCGGCTGGATTGGAATCTGTTCCGTTCCTGGTGACGGATCTGGCCTCCGCTGAGATGATCAAATATTCTGCCAATGCATTCCTTGCTATGAAAATCAGTTTTGCCAATGAAATCGCCAATTTGTGCGAGAAGGTTGGTGCCGATGTGCGTCAAGTCACACAAGGAATCGGGCTGGACAAACGTATTGGTCGCTCGTTTCTGAACGCCGGCGTTGGTTGGGGCGGAAGTTGTTTCGGCAAGGATGTGCATGCTTTGATTGATGTGGCTCGCGAATACCACAGCTCAACGGCTTTACTGGAAGCGACGCTCAGTGTAAATAAGCAACAGCGTGCTCAAGCAATCACCAAATTGCAGGAAGAATTGAAGATTATCAAAGGTCGAACCATTGGGCTTATGGGGCTTTCCTTTAAGCCTGATACCGACGATTTACGCGATGCGCCGAGTCTGACTATTGCTGCATTGTTGGAGAAGATGGGAGCGCAAGTGCGAGCTTATGATCCGGTCTCTAACAGCATTTGCGCCAGCACTCGTCCGGATTTGAACATTGTCTACTGCGACAATGTAGATGAACTGGCTGATGGAGCTGATGCACTGGTGCTCGTGACAGAATGGCAAGAGTTTCGCACCACTGACTGGCAAGTTGTGGGCCCGACGATGCGCAAGCGTCTGATGATTGATGGCAGAAACTTTTTGATAGAAAAAGATTTGATTGATGCTGGATTCGTTTACCGAGGAATAGGTCATTGAGAATTCTTGTTACTGGTGGCGCTGGGTTCATCGGATCCCATTTGACCGATCGTCTGATCGCAGACGGGCACTACGTGATCGTGATGGACAACCTGATCACAGGCAACTACAACAACATCGCGCGCCATCGCTCAAATCCGCAATTTGAATTTATTCACCATAACGTTTCGAATTTCATTCACGTAATTGGTGATTTGGATTGGGTAATTCACTTTGCCAGCCCGGCGAGTCCTATCGACTATTTGAACCTGCCGATCGAAACCATGAAAGTGAATTCGCTCGGGACGCACCACACTTTGGGAGTGGCGATGGCCAAGAAGGCGAAGTTCTTCCTTGCCAGCACTTCGGAAGTTTATGGTGATCCGATTGTCCACCCGCAACCGGAAACTTACTGGGGAAATGTGAACCCAATAGGCCCGCGCGGAGTTTATGACGAATCGAAGCGCTTTGCGGAAGCTTTGACCGGGGCATATCACCATCAACATGGACTTGATAGCCGCATCGTGCGCATCTTTAATTGCTACGGTCCACGCTTGCGTCCCGATGATGGCCGCGTGGTATCAAACTTCATAAAGCAAGCTTTGTTGAACGAGCCTCTCACGATATATGGTGAAGGTCAGCAAACCAGATCATTCCAATACGTTTCCGATCTCGTAGACGGTATTCTGCTTTTGATGGGCGTTGAACACCACGAACCTGTGAACATCGGTAATCCTGAAGAAAAAACAGTTCTGCAGTTGGCAGCGTTGATCAAAGAATTGACCGGCTCATCGAGCGAGATTGTCTACAAGCCATTGCCGGTTGATGATCCGCAAAGACGGCTGCCTGATATTACCAAGGCGCGCACGCTGCTTGGCTGGAGTCCCAAGGCCGATCTCAATGATGGTCTACTCAAGACTATCGATTGGTATCGCGAATTTCTGGGCATTCCCGCGAAGTCATCTGTTGCGCAGCGTTAGCAAAGTTCGCGGCGAGTTCTGTAACTTGCTACTGGGCTAAATTGGCAATATCAATGCAACTGAAGCTATCACTATCTCAGAAAGCACTTCTTTTGGTCGTAATCCCACTAAGTGCTGAGCTGGTGGTCATAGCTACCTTGGGCATTCTTCTTAGGCAGTTGGAAGTCGATGCCGGAAGGCTCGAGCGTTCTCGCGCAATTATCGGTGGTGCCTCCACTCTCACCAAACTGGCTTTTGATGCTTCCACGAGCTTGGTTGCTTACAATTTGAGCAAGAGCCCAGTTTTTGCCCAAAGCTATGAAAGAAGCATCGAGCAGATTCCTCAGGAATTGGAGTTTCTCAAACGATTAGCAGGCAATGATCAGAATGATTCTCGTGATATAGAGCGCATTCAAGGTTTTGCCAACCACGGTATGCAATTGCTCAAGGAGACTAAGGCGAAACAGGATGAGCAGGAGGCGGGCGTAGCACTGGATTTGCTTTCCGGCGTCGGATTAGCCGGCGACGTGCAAAAGACACTAAGCGATCTTTTGTCGGCCGTAGATGAGCTTGTCGCTCGTCAGAAACACTTGGAACGATCGAGCCCCGAATCCCAGGCGCGCGTACGCGGCATGCTCGAGATGGCTCTGGTGGCAGGAGTGCTGCTCAATCTGGCCATCGCTATTGGGCTGACTGTATTTTTTAATCGCAGCACGTCTCAAAGATTGAGTTTGTTGATGGAAAATACTCGCAGGCTGGCTCGTGCTGAGGCGTTGAGTCCGCCAGTTGGAGGGGCTGACGAAATATCCGATTTGGACACCACATTCAGGGATATGGCAGGCGCGCTGGAGGAGTCCAATCGACTGAAGCGTGAATTTTTGGAAATGGTCAGTCACGACGTGCGCACACCGTTGGCGTCAGTCATGGCTGTACTGGAAATTATTGAATTCGGCGTAAGTCCACAGACAATGTCGTCCGATTTATCTGTGGCCAAAAGAAACCTCACCCAGGTCATAACTTTGCTCAATGAGCTGCTCGATATTCACCGGATGGAATCCGGTAAGCTGAAGCTTAGTTTTGTCGAAACCGGCGCTGCTGAGATATTAGAAGAAGCAATTGAGACTGTTATGGCATCGGCGCAGCTAGCCGACATTTCCATTAGCGTGCCAGACAATCCAGTTACCGTGGTTTGCGACGCAGACAGGCTAAGACAGGTGTTCATCAATCTTCTGTCTAATGCGCTGAAGTTTTCTCCGTCCGGTGGTCACATAGAAACAGCTATCGATGTAACTCCCGATTGGATCAAGATCGTTATCCGTGATCAAGGCCCAGGCGTGCCAGCAGAATTCAAGGACCGCATTTTTGATCGGTTTCAACAGGTGCAGGCCTCCGATGAAAAGCAAAAAGGCGGACGGGGGCTCGGTTTAGCGATCTGCAAAGCAATTGTTGAAGAGCACGAAGGACAGATAGGCGTCGATGATGCCGATGGTGGTGGCAGCGAGTTTTGGGTTCTTTTGCCTAAGCGAAAGGAGCTTCCTGCCAGGCAGTTAACAGTCGATGCAGATCCGAATGTCTCCCGTCTGTAGTACGGCTCCCCGATTACCTGTTAGCTGGATAGACCAATGCCAGAAACCAATTTTAGCGAGCAGAAGCTGGTGCAGCACTTCCTGAAACCAGCCTCTTGGCGGTGGCTAGCAAGCGATCATGAATACTGCGCTGGGACGGTTCAACGGCCTGCTCAGACAACACCGTATAGCCGGAACTTAAGCCATGTCGCCAGCCATCGCTGTCGGGATTCCTACATATTGCCGCTATCCTGATTAGGAAAGATTCGGTACTCTGAGGATCAGCGTGGTGCGTTGCGATGAGCACGAGATCCGGGACAGTATGCCCGGCAATACTAAGGTCCTCTTTGGCGTAGAAAGGCAACAGCTTCTCGAACCATTCCATATAGAGGTGAGCTGAAGGCTGCTTGCTCGGATGCTTCACTTCCATGCTCGCAAGAGCCTTGAACAGCTCTGGACTACAGCCTCCTTTCGTCGGGGAAGAAGCTTCCGAAGCAATATCGGTCACCGCACCAGCTCTAACGGACTCAGCCAGAGCTATATTGGCAAGGTAATCATGGCTGGCCAAATCGACGGCCATGGCTAGCATTGCATGCCAATGAAGACCTTCTCGGGCCCTGTACTCCCGCAATACAGAGCTGTTGTACACCGCCCAACCTTCGGCCAGCCGGCCTGATTTGAAATACACATCGCAAAGCTTCCTGTGAGCACCTATCAATTGCGAAGGTGAAATCCGACGATCTGTTTTGGCCTGCTCGAGAACAACTGAAAGCACCGCTATTCTCTGCTCATTTGTGTCTGTAAGGCTCAGACTCTGTAATAAAACTTCCGGCGATACTTTTCCCGCCACGTCACCACAAGAAGGTTTGAGATAAGTGTATGCAACGGCAGCCGAAAAAATTAGCAACGGTACGAGCGCCAAGAGCGGCCAGCGATGAGGTGTTGTGCGGTGAAACCGGCTGACAGGTGGGGCAGTGGAGTGCCCCACTATGGAAAGGTCAGATGGGCTAACTAATTCTAGTGCTTGCAAATCAGCAAGCATGCTTTGAGCGGTGTCGTATCTGTCGGAAACGTTTTTGGACATTGCTTTGAACAAAATTCTCTGCCACTCGCCCTTGCGCGACTCCACAGAGGGGTGGACACGGTCCAGCGGGCGCAATTGCTCGTTGACATGCGCCATCATCATGATCATGGCGTTGTCGGCCTCGAAAGGTGCGTGACCGGATACGCAATGATAAAGCGTCGCTCCGAGACCATAAATATCCGCTCGCTCGTCCACAGCAGCTCCTATGCATTGCTCTGGACTCATATACTGCACACTGCCAACAGTGGTTCCTTCTTGCGTCAGCTTCTGTAGTGACTGATCGAACTCTGGCAACAACTTGGCCAGACCAAAGTCGATTACCTTAATCCCAGTGCTCAGATCTTGTGTTGGTAGAACAATATTGCCAGGCTTGAGATCGCGGTGCACCACTCCCTGATTGTGAGCGCAAGTAAGCGCCACACAAATTTGCTTGCCGATTTTCAAACAGGTCTCAAAATCTAATGCCCCTGTTGCATTTATGAATTCATCGAGTGGCTGTCCTTCGAGAAGCTCCAGGACCGCATACGGCTGATTGTTCCAAATGCCAAACTCATAAAATGAAACGATACCGGCGTGTCGGAGACGACTTAATGAAAGCGACTCTCGTCTGAGTCGCTCTTGCATGGGCGGATCAGCCTGCACCTCTAGTCGCAATAGTTTGATCGCCACGAAGCGATTTAGACTCTTCTGGTGCGCTTTATAAACAACAGCAATACCGCCGTGTCCGAGCAGCGACACGATTTCGAAGCGCTCATCGATAACAGTGCCGTTCTGAAGGTCCAAGTAGTCACCGGAGCGCATCCAAGAATTTATGTACCCGGAGAGCGAATGGATGACACATTCAGACGGCTAGGTTGGACGTGGTAGCCGGTTAGGACCGTCCTAGATGGATTTTTACACGGTTCTTATAACTGAAATCTATCCTTCTGTTGGGCGGAATAGTTTTACAAAGTGGCAAGGGTGAACAGCATGGGGATTGATGACAGTTGCAAGGATGGAATAGCCGACGCGAAGAAGGACAGCGCTAGCCGTTTTGGCTCCGATTGTTCATACCACGTGGACATGAGAAGCTCTGTCGATAGTCGTCTTGCTCAAACAGAGCATACGGCTGTGCCTCACCAATTCAATTGGGCCGTCGAACTCTATGATTCGGGCGCATACGAAGGCAATGGATATGGCAAAGGTAAGGCAAACCAGCAGCGTCCGGTTACCGATGGCAGAGTATCGCAAACAGAAAAAACACAGGAACCTCAAGCTAAAATCCTCGGCTATAACCAGGACCGTACGCAGGTAAGTGACAATGCCGCTTTCAAACACGATGGACGTGTAGTCCGGGTGGAGAACAGCTGGCAACTCGAACATCTGAAAATAGAGAAAGGGATGACGGTGCAGCTAAAGCCTGGCGTGCACTACAAAATCCATAAGGGACTGCAATTGCCGGAAGGCGCCGCGATCATCGGAGATAAGAATAACCCTCCAAGTATTGATTATGTCGGCTCAACTGTTGGGAAGAATGGCAAAAATACGTGGCCGACATGCATCACCGTAAATGGCGCCAACGCCCTTGTAGATGGAGTCAAGGTCGAATGTTCAGGTATGACCATGGGAAAATTTGGCGGCGCACGGGGAATTTTTGCTAACGAAGGTGCCGACAATCTAACTGTACGCAATTGTAATGCAGGCAAGATTGATAGCTTCGTTATGCTGAACGGCGCTGACAACGTGACAATCGATCACTGCTTTGCGCCTGTTGTGAACAGCTATTTCCTCTGGAATGAAAAAACAAGCAAAAACGCCACATTGAGCAACTCACGCTGCGACGACAGTGTTCTGGAATGGACCGTAAGATCTTATGGTGGCCTGGAAGTTGAGAATTGCAGCATCACTAACGTTAGCAATGGGGTGGTCAAAAAAGGAGCACTGACTTTCTGCCAAGGCAGTGGAACCGTAGAAAACAGCACCATCGTCGGTGGCATGCGAATCGGCCCGCTGAACAAGATGGTCCATGGTGCGGAATACATCAATCCCAAGACTCTCCAAATTAGGGAGCATCTAACGCCGCAGCAATTTGCTAAGGCTCAAACTATTTACGATGAAGTCAGCAGCCTGTCTGTGAGCAACAGCCATATCGAAGGATGGGTTCAGCTCAATCAAAACGCAAAAAACGTAGTCTTCAAGAATAACAGTATTCACAGGCCAACTGCAGCGGATGGCTCATTTGTTGTATTTTCAGAGTCTGTGAAGATCTACTCGGGTGTGCGGAAACCGGCTCAGGCATTGTTCATCGACAATCGCTTCAGTGGTCCTGTGGACAACGTATTGAGCAATCCATCGCATGCTGCTGTGCACCTGGGCCGGGGCAACACCTTTAATGGACGGCCCGTTCGCCAGGTGTAAGGTAACTGTCAGCCATGATAGATGCAGCCTCATGCTAGTTCGCTCTCATAAGGCTTCGTAAGGAGTTTTTGGTGCAAATTGGAGAGCTAAATCTGCGCTCTAATATATTGAGAGATCTATTCCGTTTGCTTATTAGCGATCGGATCCTCAAGCTTATAGCCCAGTCCATGAATAGTTCTTATGATAGAGGGCTTGCCAGTGATGGCGATTTTTTTGCGCAGCGACATAATACAAGTGCGAACCGCTTCTGCTGTTGAGTTCGATTCGGATTTCCAAACGCGATCAATCAAATCAGTGTGGCTGAAGACCTGGTTGGGATGCCGCATCAGATATTCCAGTAATGCAAACTCAAGCGGAAAGAGCGAAACGACTTTGCCACCAACTACCAGTTGCCGAGACACCGTATTTACTTCCAAAGTTCCCAAGCGCAAGACGTTGTCTTGCACGAGTTTCGGTCGTCGTTGCAGCGCTCGCAGTCTCGCTGACAGCTCTAAAAGATTGAACGGCTTGGTCAGATAATCATCGGCACCGGCATCAAGTCCTTGAGTCTTATCCTGGATAGCATCCTTGCCTGTAAGCATCAAAATGGGAGTGGTGGCACCCGATGCTCTGTATTCAGTGCAGACACCCAGGCCGGTCATCCCCGGCATGTCCCAGTCGAGCACAACAACATCGTACTGATAAAATTGCAGTCGCTCCAGTGCGTCATTGCCGTTAGTAACACTTTCAACGGTATAACCTTCGGACTTCAACCACGTTATGATTCGATTGAGGAAGTCTAGATTGTCTTCTGCAACCAGTACCTTCACCTAATGGACCCCCAGAGTTGGCTGAATGAGATTATATACTCCTGGCGCAGGGGATAAAGTAGGAAGTTCAGACCAGGTTGCCGCCGGGTGAAGATACTGAAGGCAAACAACGAAGATATCCGAAGGGACGAAGTTTCACCGTTTTTCGTCGCGATAATGGGGTTCGCCCTACTCACAGCGGTCATGGTCGGATGGTCGCTGGTTTCCTGGCTTCACGAGTATCACCTCCGGAGCTGGCAAAGTTACGAGATTTCAGGCGACCTTGCGCGCATGAATGGTGGGCTAGAAGACGGTGAAAAGTTCTACCGAGCTGCGCTTGCTGAGGCGCAAAAAGTGGGCGACAAGCAAAGGACAGCCACCACCTCCAGAGAGCTTGCAAGGCTCGAAAATATCCGCAACGCTCCCGGTGTAAGCTCGTCATCTGGCAATGGCAATTACCAAGACGGGGCATGGATCTGGAAAAGTGCCTTAGAATATCAAACCATGATCAAACGGAACCGCTCGCAACGGCGATGGAGTGTGGCATTGAAGCCTCTTTTTGAGCGTGAAATCATGTCGGCAAAAAGCAGTCCTGAAAACCTCGTTAGATTGGCTGATTCGCAAGTTGAGATGACTAACTTGGGGCTTGCTAAGCAATTGTATGAGTTAGCAGGAACGGTGAATCAAGAGACTGGCAGTCAGAGTATTGAAGTTAAATTGCTCGAGCGGTTCGCCCGTGTTGCATTTGCCCAACAACACTATGAGATTGCTTTGCAATATCTAGATCGTGCCTTGGCTAAGACTGGGAGCCAAACGAAGTTAAACAGCGCAGAAATGTTTCTCTTGCTCAACAAGGTCCAGGTTTATGCGGACACTTCTGATGGTCGGCGTGGGGCAGCATTGTGTGAGCGTCTGGCGAAGATGCCGAATTTCCTGGCAAACCCAAAACGCAACTGGTATTACAGCATCCTTGTCGGGCAATGTCAGTCCCGGATGGGGCACCACAAGGAAGCTCTACAGCTATTGAATAAAGCTGCCCAGGCAGCACCAGCATTATTTGGAGAGTCTAGCTCCAACGTCGAGAGAAGCTACGAAACTTTGGCGGAGGCGCTGATTATGGCCGGTCGGCCGACTGATGCCTATCCGCTGTTTGAGAAGGTCTTCTCGATGCGAAATCGGCGATCGAAAAGAAACACATCAGTAAACCGTTTGATCGTCGACGAAGAAGCAAGGTACTTAATTCTAAAACGACAAGACGTCGCCGATGCTCTCTGCACCTGGTTTGTGGAAAGGCGAGCAAAGGCCGTGGGAAGTAAATTTAGGCGAAATAAGTGCTTGCTCTTTCATCTTAGTCAAGTCTATGGCGAGACCGGTGACCGCGAAAAATCGAAGCAATTTCAGGCGCAAGCCGAGGCAATTCATTGAATTCTCTAATTATCTGAGTTCAGTTTGCCTGCGACGCTTGGGTTGCTTGCATCCCTCATAAATTTCTTACAACTGTTTGCCAGAATGATCGCATTACAGTGCACCCGTTTCATTGGCTGTAGATTAATATGAGGGGTCAGGCAATGGCAGAAAATTTTGATGCGAAAGCTCACGCGCATATTCTTGATCGTCGCGTGATCGACTTCCAGAACTATAAGGACAAAGATACGCGTGATGCGTTGCAGAATGAAGTGATCGACATAAATCGGCAGACCGCCGGAACTCGGGACGGTGCAGCGGCGGTTTGGAAACATTCCGTTTTGAAAGGCAAAGTGGATTCGGAGACATCTCGTACGGAGACATATCTGGAAATGACTCCCCTGAAGCAGTTGGTCGTTAAACCCGTTGTGAACGAAGTAGTTTCCAATCAAGAAATGATGAAAATAGCTATCGCGCACTCCAAGGAAAAAAAGGAGCGTGAGTCCAAGGAAAAGGCCGCTGCCCCGTTGCCAACCGAACAGCCCTCCTCTCCGCCACCGGAAATACCTGAATTGTGGAAGATGATTAAGAAAGACGTCCAACAGGCTCGGGAGGCTGCGCCTGCAATCACGGTCAAGGGAGTGACAGAAGGCCTGAATGATTTCAGCCAAACTATGAAATCACTGGCCGACACTCTGGAATCATTCAACAGAGCCATGGGCAATTGAGGTCTTCGGGTCTAATCAGACATATACGTCCGACGACCTCCGGATAAAAGCTTCTGTTATTTGATTTCCATTTTTGCTGCAGTGCCGAGATACGCTGGTGCTTCTTGTTTTAGCCATTTGCTCTGCGATGGATCGGATTTCAAATAAGCATCCAGAAATGCGGTACTCATTTTTTCTATTTTCTCGTGAAAGGCTTTGTCTGTGGCTCGATCTTTGCCTCTAAAACGCTCGCCAGAAAAGATCATGTGATCGCCACCGACAAAAGTGATTAGATACTGATTGGCTCCTGCAATTGAATCAAACGGGACGCGCCGGTTATCTTTGCTGGTTAAGCCAATTGGGCTGTCATCCAAAGTCCCGGTCATAAACATTCCGGGAACTGTAATGTTGCCGTATGCTTCATGCGCATTGCGTCCACGCAACTCGCCCGGAGCGCTCAGGTACACCGCGGCCTTGATCCTTGGATCGGCAAAGCTAATTGGTGGCACTGCCCGCGGAAAGCTTTCACCAGTCATTGCAAGTGTTGTTGAAGCTCCGAAGGAATGTCCTGACATGGCTATTTTCGTCAGGTCCATTCGCGCTTTGAGAGGACCCGCGACTTTGTTCCGATTGGGTAACTGGTCAAGTACGAATTGAATGTCCTGCCCGCGCAGCATGTAGTTCTGACCATTAGCAGCTGCTTTCATATTAGTCATGAACGAGCTGCGTCCGCCTGCTAAAGCCTTCCGCCAGATGCTGCTGTCGCTGCCGGCGTGCTGAACGAATATGCAAACATAACCGTGTTCACTCCAGTACTTGCCTAGGAATTTGGAGGCATCTCTTGTGCCGCCCAAGCCGTGTGAAAAGATAACGACGGGATGGGCGAGACTATCAGGCGGCAGGTAGAGCCGGACGGGTATGTGGCGGCTGCGGCTTGCATCGACCCAATCTTCATAAAGAGCAAGTGAGTCTTCTGTATGGCTTGTGCTTCCATTCTGCTTGGTATCAGCGCCGAGCGCAGCCGTGTGCTGCAGCCATAACAGACAGAAGGTGAAAAGGCAAAGTCTGAACAAGCTGGATAGCTTCTTTTGCTGTGGCATTGTTTTCAATCTCTATGCAAAATTTAGTTGAATGAAGGGTGGCTTTTTGATGTCCCCACGAGTTTTTTCCCGTTTTTAGTCGCAATGCGTCGAATAACCTTCATGAGACTACGCGCCTTCAGTTTTTCTGAAAGCTCGCCACCGGGCAGGTTTTCGACTTTAGTCAACGCCGCTACTGCAGCTGAATAATTTCCAGCTTTGAACTCTGCTCTGCCCAGTTGCAAGTTAAGCCGGAGGTTCAGCGCCTGTGGTTCTATATTTCCGTAGATGTTTGGGTGTGCAAGTGGCGCGTTCCAATCAGTCGTTTTCGTTTCTTCGATTGCTCGTTGCGCGTTGACGGCGCTTTGCTTCCAACGGCCACATAAATAGTTAACGGCTGAAGAAGTACTTGATACCAAGATGGAATCTCGGACATCTGCTTCGCGACAGCGGCCAAGTTCATAGAACGCCCAGTGAACTGCGTCGGCCGCTTTGTCTTTGTCCCGCTGGATGATGTATGCATTTGACAATAAAAGCCAAGTGCGGAACAGGAGATATTGAGAAATTTCACCCCGCTGATATAAGTATGACTTGCTCTTGGTGACAATCTGACGAGCTAATGGTATGGCAGCGTCGGCATTGCCACGCTCAAGATAGGACGAGGCTAGCGAATATTGAAAGGATGGAAGTCGCTGGTGAGCGGCCTTTTCGCTAAGTTCAACTAAGAATTGTTTTGTCTTGAGTGTGTCCGCCGCATTTTGTCCTTTCAAGAGTGATTTGCCAATCTGAGCGCGAATTGCGTTTTCGTATCCAGCGGATCCTCTGATGTTCTGCTTTGCCAAGGATACGTAAAGCTCAGTGGCTTTATCGAAATGTCTCGCCGCCAGCGCCGGATTGGTTGCAGATAATAGTATGGCTAGGTCGTCCTCAGCCTCGGCTGTTGGCGCCTTTAAAAGATCCAAGTCGGGATCGTCCTTCTCTACCAATTTTACCTGAGACAATGCTTGTTCTAGTTTTGCTCTGGCATCTTGCTGTTTCCCCAACTGCGCTAGCAGTCGACCTTGAGCGACACTTAGTTCTATCGCCCGCCTTGTTGTTGGTTGTTTGCTTTCCACCGCGTTGCACATCAGCAGTGCTGCTTGGAATGCGGCGGGGGTGGCTTTCGGTCCCAATTTTCGGACTGCTTCCGATGCATTGATGGCCGTCCCGCTTGCTAGATCGAACTTTTCGCATTTGAGATAATGAGGGTGCGCTTTCTTGAACATTTCGAACGCCAAATCGTAGTAATCGCGCTTTAAAGCCATTCTACCCGCGGTCGTCTCGCGTGATGCCACCCTCTCCAAAACGTGTCCTGTCGGATCTAACTGTGCCTCGATTAATTTGGCGGCGCGAAAATGCTTCGCGGCGCTGGCCAGGTCATGTGCGTCAAGAGCGCTTGTCCCGTCCGTGAACTCGGCTTCGAAATTTCTAATCAGGTCCGTCGGTGATGCTTTTACAAGTGGAGTGATAGGTGCCACCAGGTTCAACTTCAAACTTAGACCGAGTCCTGCCGATGCAAGGAGCGCGAAGACAATCAGCGCTGGGATGAGTAGTTTTATGCCGCGCTTTGTGCGTGATGAGTCTTTTGCTAGCGCGCTCTTTGCGTTGTTGTTGTTGTTGTTGTTGTCTAAGATCTGTTTTGCTGCGAAATCCGCTTCCAGTAAAGCTGTAGTTTGATAGCGAAACTGTGGCTCGCGGGACAAGCAGATTTCTATCATGCGATCTAGCCATGCAGGCACGCCGCGTGCGACAAGGTTGGGCACGAAGTCTGCGGTGTCGGCACTGTGCACCATTGCCTCGGCCGGAGTGCTTATTTGATAGGGCGGCGTGCCAATGAGCGCTTCATGCATCACGCAACCGAGCGAATAAATGTCTGAACATGCATCGAGGGCACCCCCTTTGAATTGCTCAGGGCTCATGTAATTGAGAGTGCCTAGAATGGCGCCATTTTGAGTGAGTTTGTTCGGGGAGGAGGTAAGCTTTTCTGAGCGTGCAATACCGAAGTCGACCAGTTTGACGGATTCAGCACCATTTGCTGCAGTGATCAGCATGATATTTTCCGGTTTTAGATCGCGGTGAATGACGCCGTGCTGATGCGCATGCTTCAATCCTGAAATTACCTGCAAAAAGACATTCAGGAAACGTTCCAGAGGCAGTGGACCATCGCGCTTCAGTACCTCGGCGAGGCTGACGCCTTCAAGGTACTCCATGGTCAGATAGGCCTGCCTATCTTCGGTTAAGCCGAACGTCCATGCCTCCACTATGTTGGGATGCTTAAGAGTGGCAAGCATTTTCGCTTCGCGCTGAAAACGCCTGACAGCATTGGGGGAATCTGAGTCCTGTAGAGTCTTGAGTGCAACGATGCGGCCAGTGCTTAGCTGCCTGGCTTTGAAGACGGAGCCCATGCCACCAGTTCCCAGCAACGACATAATTTCGTATGAGCCGGGCAGGCTTGGCATGACACCAGGAGATACCATGAAGTTGGACCTCATAAGCTCCGCATGGGCGGAATAGAACATTTACTCAACTCAGGCTTCATTCCCAGATACTGACTGTATCAGTCGAATGACAGTGGCGAATTCATCTGCAGTTATGTTATTCGATGCCCCGGTCTGCTTTTCCGCCTATTCCGGTTTAACTACGGTGCCTCGAATGGAGTTCAATAATGCACGCGCTTCCACTTTTTCTGGCTGCGCGGCTTCAATTTTGGTCAATACCCTGACTGCAGTCTCCTTTTCGTCTGCCAAGCTTGACTGCGAGTGTTTGAGCCCCAGTTTGGCGAGAAGTCGATTTCGGTTGACACGCAATAGCGTCGCAGTGTCGGGCGAAAATCGCTCGCCTTCCATCGATTGGCACATTTCTAAAGCGCTTTGGTACATCTGGTCAGTGGGTGTTTTCACCCAATCGAGGATTAGTACCGATGCCTCGGCCGCCATTTGTGCTGCATGATTGAGCCTGGAGCATTTCATGAACTGCGCGTGGGACCGCTTGTAAAGCTCGAACGCGATGCCGTAGCGATGGAGTTTTACGCAGTGCCTTGCTGCCTTCTTCTCTTCGGTTGCTATAATTTCCAGAATTTCTATTGGAGCGTTCTTCGAATGGGCGATCAATAGTTCCGCGGCGTCGAAATGCGTCATCGCATCGCGTGGCTTCTTGCTGTTGAGATCCGCGTTCCCTTGTCGAAATGCTTTTCGAATATGCCAAGGCAATTCCGATGGGATCACTTGCTCGATTGGCGCGCTGGACCGCGTCAGCTTGACCATGGGGAAGGCAAATGCCGCAGCGACAATCGCCGCCAATAAAACGAACACAGCTAGCGGCACTACACTGCCGGGTTTTGCCCGTGACAAGTCTTTTGTTCGCGCGTTCTTCTCGCTAGTGGGCGAGAGCAGTTTTGCTGTGAAATCCGCTTCCAATAAGGCAGTCGTCTGATAGCGAAACTTTGGTTCTCGGGACAAACAAATTTCTATCATGCGATTCAGCCACGCAGGCACGCCGTGTGGGACAAGGTTCGGCACGAATTCTGCGGTGTCGGCACTGTGCACCATCGCCTCGACTGGGGCGCTTATTTGATATGGCGGCGTACCAATGAGTGCCTCATGCATCACGCAACCGAGCGAATAAATGTCTGAGCGAGCATCGAGGGCGCCTCCTTTGAATTGCTCAGGGCTCATGTAATTTAGAGTGCCGATAAGGGCGCCATTTTTGGTGAGTTTGTTCGGGGTGGAGGAAAGCTTTTCTAAGCGAGCAATGCCGAAGTCGACAAGTTTGACGGATTCACCACCATCTGGTGTGGTGATAAGCATGATGTTGTCTGGTTTTAGATCGCGGTGAATGACGCCGTGCTGATGCGCGTGCTTCAATCCGGAGATTACCTGGGAGAAAAGTTTCAGGAACCGCTCTAAAGGCAGTGGACCATCGCGCTTCAGTACCTCGGCGAGGCTAACGCCTTCAAGGTACTCCATGGTCAGGTAGGCTTGTCTGTCTTCGGTTAAGCCGAACGTCCAGGCCTCGACTATGTTGGGATGCTTTAGAGTGGCAAGCATTTTGGCTTCCCGCTGAAAACGCCTGACAGCATTGGGAGAACCCGAGTCCTGTAGAGTCTTGAGTGCAACGATGCGGCCGGTGCTTAGCTGCCTTGCTTTGAAAACGGAGCCCATGCCGCCAGTTCCCAGCAATGAGATGATTTCGTATGAGCCCGACAGGTTTGGCGTGACACCAGGAGATGCCATTAAGACTGACCTCATAATCCCCGCAAGGGCGGAAGACTGAAGATATTCTGACCCAGACTTCATTCCCTGATGCCATTAGTACCAGTCGGTTGGCAGCGGCAAATTCATCTTCAGTAATTCCCCTAGGTCGAGTACCGGCGTCTTAACGACGAAAAGCCCTGCTCGGCAATCTATGCTGTGGTCATTGGCGCAAGGAGCGAAGAAATGCCTAGCAATTTAACGAAAATCTTGGTCGGGGCCGCACTGATGGGACAGCTAGCAACAACTGTTGCCACCGTACCTGTTTTCGCCGAGGACAATAAGTCGACGGCCAAGCCTCACATTGATTTGGCTTTTTGCATTGATACAACGGGTTCGATGAGCGGCGAAATTGAGAATGTGAAAGCAAAAACAAAAGAACTCGTAGCCAAGCTCGCAGGGGGCAAGCCTTCACCTGTTATTCGCGTAGGCATGGTGGCATTTCGAGACCGTGGCGACGAATACGTTACTAAGGTATTTCCATTCAGTGAAGACATAGACAAGGTCGTCAAAGACATTTCATCATTGAAGGCTGACGGTGGCGGTGATACACCGGAAGCGGTAGCAGAAGGTCTGCATGCTTCGTTGAATGATTTGAAATGGTCGGACGACAAAAAGACGCTCAAACTGCTATTCCTCATTGGTGATGCTGAGCCGAACAAGTCGAAGCTAAGTTGGCAAACGGAAGCGAAATCAGCGATTTCTCATGGTGTTCAAATCAACACGCTTGGCTGCCAGGGCATCGAGAGTGGAACCGGTGTAACCATATTCCAGCAAATCGCTAAATTGGCTGATGGTCGCTATGAGTCCCTTGCGTATCGCCAGGAAGTCGTGACTGCCGATGGAAAGAGAGAAACTGTCATTTCATCAGGTGGCAGTATGTATCGCGTCCGAGGCAAGTCTGCTGATGCGTGGAAGGCCGGTGCCGCCACTCTCAGTGCTCGGGGAGAAGCAGAACGCATGCCGTCTGCCGCTCCCTCAGTCGGCCGCTTCGCTTCAGCAGATGAAGACTTCATGGCTGGAGCTCCTGGAGCTAAGGCCGATGGTCGCACTCGCCACGCCAGGGCTTCGTATGCCACCGGCGCTGGAAGTGGATCCATTAGTCGGACGGACAACAACCTTGCCGACATCGTTCTGCAGGCAACGAAAGATGCGGCCGCTAAGAAACTGAACGTCGATTTTAAAGAGAAGTAACTCTTAGGGAGGGGTTGTTCCTTCCGGTGTGGTGCCGAAACGATTGAGAGGGGACAGGCCCTTCCCAATCGTGCCCAAATGATTGTCGGCGACGAAGCGGGTTCTGCTGAAGTAGGACATTAGGCTGCCCCCTAGTAAAGAGGCGTAGTACAATGTGTTCACCTTTGGTGTTGTCTGTGCGTCTGCAAAAACTTTCACTAATTCTCTTGTCCGTGGCGTCTTCGGCGGCTATTGCGTGCGCCCAGGAAGGCGTGCCGGTAGCGGCACCACATATGGTACCGGGTGGACCGAGCCTGACAGTGGCTCCAACCGTGTCTACTGTGCCGGGTCCTGCTGTTTTGTCGGACGCATCAGCTGCGCAAGTTGAAGATCCGGTGCGAACGCTTCTGGATTCTCTTGGAAATTCCGAATGGAAGTCGGAGCCATCAACTATTGTTTCGTCTTCAGCGGCGTTACCTTTTCCCTACCAGCAATCGCCTCAGCTGCTTCGCGAATATGGCTGCCGTTCCATTACATATAAAAGATTCAGCCGGACTCAACGCGCCGTAAACGTCTTTATATATACCTTCCCAGATGTCGAGGGGGCTTTTGGCGCTTACTCGACAATGCGCCTAGGCTCGTCCAATGTGGTGGTTCGAGGAAATGGCTCGTCAGAAGATGATGCCGGAATTTGTTTCTGGAAGGCAAATCGCTTCGTTACTATTACTACGACCGCAGAAGAGGATGAAGTCAGTAAGCGCTTCTCAACTTATATCGCTGATCAGCTGAGTTCGCGCATGCCGGAAGCTGGAGCTCCGCTCAAACTTCTCAGAGCCCTTCCAGTACTTGACAAAATGGCTGGTACTGAACGGATTTTCATGGGACCGGTGGCGGCGCGCAAATACATGGCTATTCCTTTTATGCAAACTCTGCAGATTCAAGAATCGAAAGGCGCAGCTTATGCAGACTACCAATTCCCGCATCCAGAGCCGGATCGATTGAAGCTGATGGTCGTCGAATATGGCGATCCGCGAATTGCATCCACTATATATAACGAATACGCAGGGGAAGTGGCGTCTATTCACAAATCTCGCCCGCTCAGCACTACAAGCCAGCTAAGTAAGGCTGGAGCAACATATATTTTGTGTATGGTTTCACGCACCCGAGTATGTGTAATTGCCGGTGCACACCGCAAATTGTCGCCTTTAGTACTTGCTCGACAGCTGGCATACTGAGCCGATCTTAAGCATTACTTAGCCGGAATATTTTGCGCTGCTGAGGGCCCAATACCAATGAGTCGTGGCATAATTTTCTTGTGTGAGCGATCACAAGAGCAAATTCACGAAGAAAAAGACACGTGCAAGATTGGCGCCGTAGCTTGTTTCTCCTGAAGATATGTCCTTTAGTAGCTTATTGAACCATTAAGGAATAATTGCGTTTGATATGCAGTGAATGCTGTTACGAAGCGCATTACGAGATACTCCGGAAGTTTGACACCATCAAATCCCGTTGCTATCATTTCCTACGTTGCTGCTTCAAACGCAGCGCAATTTTTGAACCCTGATAACTGAATAGCCATGAACGGCGCCTGTCAAAACTTTTGAGTAGGCAAACAAACCAAACATGGTTCTTTCGAGAACTTTGGCAACGG